>JAEOTF010000287.1 GCA_016840025.1 Candidatus Hodarchaeota archaeon | reverse complement strand
TACTCAACTTGTTCAATCTGTGAGTCCAAATAAACTCTATGAATATATGGCCTGTGGATTACCAGTAGTATCAACAAAATGGCAGGAATTAGAGAATATAAATAGCCCAGCTTTCCTAGCATCAAATTATGAAGAATTTTGTAAATATGTAGAAAAAGCACTCGAAGAAAGGAATACGGAGGACTATATTAAATACGCCAAGGAAAACTCATGGGAAAGCAGGTTTAGAGAATTGATTAGAGCTCTGTAGAATAGTGTGAAATGAAATTATTTCTTGTTGCAGGTGCTAGACCAAATTTCATGAAAATTTTTCCGTTGATTTGGGAAATAAATAATAGAGAAGAAATAAAAAAACAAGTTCAATATAAATTTGTTCATACAGGTCAACATTATGATAATCAATTATCAGATATCATTCTTAGGGACTTGGGATTACCAGCCCCAGATATAAATTTAAATGTGGGTTCTGCTTCTAATTCTGTCCAAACAGCTAAAATAATGATCGAATTTGAAGGAATTTGCTTGGATGAGAAGCCAAACTTAATAATTGTTGTAGGAGATGTTAACTCAACATTAGCCTGTTCATTGGTAGGTACAAGGTTAGGAATAGAGATAGCTCATGTAGAGGCAGGTCTAAGAAGTTTTGACAGGTCTATGCCTGAGGAAATAAATAGAATATTAACTGATTCCATATCAGATTATTTATTCACGACTTGTAAAGATGCGAATAATAATCTATTGAGCGAGGGAATTGATAGAGAAAAAATCCATTTTGTGGGCAATGTTATGATCGATACTTTATGTAAGTTTAAAAATGAAGCTCAGAGGAATAACGCTTATAAAGCTTTCGGTGTGAGCAAAAAGAAATTCGCAGTTTTGACCTTACATAGGCCCTCAAATGTTGATGAAAGAGGGTCGTTAGAAAAAATATTAAAAGCAATAGAAAAGATTTCAAAAATCGTTCCAGTGATATTTCCTGTGCATCCGAGAACGGAAGCCCTTATTAGAGATTATAATCTCTCTTCAAGTGGGAATATTTCGAGTTCAATTATTTTTAAAAGACCTGTTGGATATTTAGAATTTTTAAACCTAATGATGAATGCAAAGTTTGTTTTAACTGACTCAGGCGGAATTCAAGAAGAGACCACAATTTTAAGAATTCCATGTCTTACACTTAGGAAAAATACAGAGAGGCCTGTTACTATTAAAATGGGGACAAACACTTTGGTAGGGGATGATGAAGACAAAATATTGGCAAACGTTAAAAAGATTATGAGTAATAATTATAAAAGTAAACCAAGAATTCCAAAATATTGGGATGGGAATGCTGCAAGAAGGATTGTTGATATTATCCAAGGAAATTTTTTGCGGCGAAGGGATAGAAATCAAGATGATAACAGTTCTGGTTCGGGAGGCATTTAGATGGGTATAAGAAATTTCATTACACTCCAGGGACAATTTTCCTATGATAAATCAACTCAAATGAGAAGCTATAAAGTTGATTTCAAGTCTTTATTGATCTCAATATTCTCTGGTTTTTTATTTGGTGTGTTGTTCTTTTTAAAAACGATTAACTGGAATAGATCAATAATTTTCTCGCAGGACATGTTTCTATTGTTAGCCTGTTTCATATTCATTTTTTCTCTTTTAGGTTTAATCATCGGAATATTCACATGTTTAATTATCAATCTATTTTTAAAATTACCTCTAAAAATGCCTGAGAGTTTTTTGAATTATTTAACAATTATTACTCCCACTTTTTTTCTATTTTGGTTTTTGTTTTCGAAATATGTTTATGTTGGAATGTATTACAACGATTTCCCTAATTTTCTCCAAAATAAATGGATTATGGCGGCGTTATGGATTCTTCGAGTATCTCTATTAGCTTTATTCAGTTGGTTCTTAACTGTAACAATATTCCGAATAAATTTTATGCTGAAAAAGAGAATAAAACTTTTGGTTTTGGCCTTATTATTCTTTGTGATCCCAATAATTTTTTTAATTTTGAGCTACCAAGATTTTAAAGAAAAAAATGGGATAACTGATATTACTACCCTGTCTGTATCCCCAGCAAATTCAAAAGTTGTTCTTTTGGGACTTGATGGGGCAGAGTGGGAAATGATAAATCGATTAGTGAAAGAAGGTCTTCTTCCTAATTTTGAATGGCTCATAAAACAAGGAAATTATGGGAGACTTAAAACCATAAACTATGAATCCCCGGGCATTTGGACGAGCATCGCGACAGGGATTGATCCCCGTAGTCATGGAATTTATAAACACACTCAGTTTAATTTCTCTGGGATGAAAGAAAAAGTGCAAGCACCATATTATCTTGCTATCAATGCTTTTATTCCGAAGCTTTTTAAAAAATTTAATTTCCGTTTGTTTAAAACCTCCCTTATCACTTCTGATAAAAGAGATGTCCCGGCTATCTGGAACATTTTATCCTTTAAAGAAAGAAAAAATATTGTCGTTAATTGGCTTGCAACACATCCTGTAGAGCCAATTTCTGGATTAATGGTCTCTTCAAGGATATTTGATTATTTATCTAAAAGTGAAAGTGATAAAAGTGACATCAAGCGTTACTATTACTCCTCTCCAATTATTAAACAAACAGTCATTTCACTTGAGAATAAGGATTTAGGTTCGGTTGTTACTAATGACCAGTATTATTCAGAGTTAGCATTAGATTTAATGAGGGAAAATAAGGATATTGATCTGTTTATGGTATATCTTGGTAATATTGATCCAACTTCACATCTATATTGGAGATATATGGAATCAGATAAATTTTTCTTTGTTGATAAAAAAAAGTTGGACGAGCATAAACATTCTATAGAGCAGGAATATATCGAAAAGGATAGGTTCATAGGAGAAGTTGTAAAAAACCTTGACGAAGAACATTCTTTAATCATCTGTTCTGATCATGGTTTTGGGCCCGCTCTATTTGAGAATAAGCATTCTGGAGGACATTTTAATTGCCCTGATGGTGTTTTTATTGCGTACGGTGATATCTTCAAAAAGAATTTTGAAATCAATGATGTCAGTATTTATGACATTTGCCCAACAATATTGTACATATTAGGATTTCCTGTTGCTCGCGATATGCCGGGGAAAGTAATTCGACAGGCTTTTGCTACTCAATCAATTGATGATGTGAGCTACATAAGTACTTATGGAAGAAGGAATTTGAAGCGTGTAGCAGACAAGGATGAATCATTTGAAAAAGAACTAGAGAGACTGAAATCATTAGGATATATTAGATAGTATCTAATTATAAGTTTGTTGGTATCAATAAAATCCTCAGAATAAAAAGCATTTAACCTAACACGCCTCTCAACCTGAGGAAAATACGATTAAATGGTTATGCCAAAAGTAGCAATAATTATTCTTAACTGGAATGGCTGGAAGGATACTATCGAATGCTTGGAGTCACTTCAGAGGCTCTCATATCCTAACTATCAAATTATTGTTGTTGATAATGGATCAACCAACGATTCTATAAAAAAAATCAAAGATTGGTGTGAGGGAAAAATCTCATTTCGAACAAATATGGTTGAATCTTCCTTAGAGAATAAGCCTGTTGAGTATATAGAATATGACAAAGTTACTGTGGAATCTGGCGGTGAGATTATAATAGAAAGAAGTATTGAAGAATTTCCTCCAAATAAAAAGCTTATAATCATCCACTCTGAAAAGAATTATGGATTCCCTGGGGGAAACAACATTGCCATTAAGTATGCTTTAAAAAAAGAATATGATTTGGTCTGGCTGGTAAATAACGATGCTTCCGTAGATAAAAATGCCTTGACTGAGATGGTAAAAATAGCGGAGCACGATCGGAAAATTGGAATTATTGGCAGTACAATTCGAAATTATGATGAATCAGAGATAACTGATAGGAATAAGAGCGCTAAGCAAGACAAAAGTAGTTTAAAAAAGATATTCATTCCGGTTGACTGGATAGAGGGTTCAAGCCTGTTAATAAGAAAGGAAGTAATAGAAAAAGTAGGATTGCTCGATGAAAACTATTTTCTTTTTGGCGAGGATAAAGACTGGTGTACCAGGGCAAGACGTAGTGGATGGGAGTTGGTTCGTGCTCTAAAAAGTATAGTCTGGCACAAGTGGGGAGCGAGTACAGAATCCAAGAGAATCGAAAAGATTTTTTTTGGTAAAAAGGTTCTGCGTATACCCTGGGAGAGCTACTTCATTCCGGGCTACTATGAGTCTAGAAACGGGATATACTACATGAAAAAAAATTATCCTCTATACTTCTTGCCCTACCTGATTATCAGAACCCTGCACCTTATTGTCCAGATTTTGGCTTATGATGATCGGAAGATACAGCGCACAGGAATTATATTAAAAGGAGCCTGGCATGGTCTTATAGGAAAAATGGGAAAGACGATACAGCCAGTTAGAGTTGAAAAATAGAATGAATTTTCTTAATCATAATCCGGAAGATCAGATTAAAATTGCGGTCATTCACTCACGATTCATCGAAGGGGGAGGGGCTGAAGCTCCTGCGCTCTGGACTGTAGAAGCATTGATGGAAGATTATGATGTTCATTTGGTTACTATGGGAAAATTAAATGTGGATAGGTTAAATGAATGTTACGGTACAGATTTGAGATCAGATAGAATTAAAATGACTCAGATCCCGATTCCATATTTGTTCAGAAAGCGTTTTGATGCCTTAAGAAGTTACAGATTGGCAAGATTCTGTAAACGGAATTCATCAGCATTTGATCTCATGATATCGGCGTATAATGTTATGAACTTTAATCAAAAAGGAATTCAGTATATTTCGGATTTTTCATTTAATGATAAACTACGCAGAGCTTTTGATAAATCACCTATTCGCTTAAAAGGCTTTAAGGGGATATTTTACCTAAAGTCTCCTTTGAGGTGGATATATTTACAGATAGGGAAAATCCTCTCTGGCACTTTTAATAATAATTGGAAGAGAAATGTGACAATTACAAACTCTAACTGGAGTGGAAAAGTAATGAGTGATTATTTTGGTGTCGAGACAAAGACCATCTATCCCCCTGTTTTTGTAAAGTATGCCGATATACCTTGGGAGAAGAAAGAGGATGGCTTTGTCTGTATTGGAAGATTAGTCCCTCAAAAAAGAATCGACGGGATTATTAATATAATAAGGAAATTGCGGGAAAGGGAAATGAATGTCCATCTTCATATTGTCGGAAGGGTTGATGATATAAATTACAAAAAATATATTGAGCGACTCTGTGCGGAGAATTCTGATTGGGTCTTTATGGAAGGTGAAAAATTTGGCGAGGAAAAAGAAGAGCTTATTGCCCTGCATAAATTTGGTATTTCAGGATGTAGAAATGAGGCATTTGGTATTGCGGTTGCTGAGATGGTGAAGGCAGGCTGCCTTGTTTGGGTGCCTGATGGAGGGGGGCAAGTTGAGGTAGTCAACCATCCTGCACTGATTTATGATGACCTAGAGGATGGAGTAAATAAAATAGAGCTGGTTTTCAAGGACAAAGAAAAACAAAGTGAACTACGTAAGCGTCTTGCCAAGCAGTCTGAGAGTTTTTCATCAGAATCTTTCATGTTTGAAATCAAAGAAGTCGTTCGTCATTTTCTAAGCAAAAATGTCTAGATATCTGAACAAAATTGCTTTCATTGTTGCAACCAAAGATCGGCCTCAAGAACTTGAGCGCCTGCTTAATAGCTTCGAGAGACAGACATATCCTCCTGACCAAGTTGTTGTTGTGGATGGTGGTTCAATATCGGTTGCCAAATTGGTCAAAAGATTCATCGCTATACCAGTAACATATATGCATTGTGCTCCCCCTTCAGCGACACGACAGAGGAATATGGGCCTGAGTACAATTTTTCAAAAAATATCTTTAATCGGATTCTGTGACGACGATGTCGTATTTGAACCTAAAGCCATTGAGACTATGATGGATTTTTGGGAGCACGTTTCTGAAAATGTTGGAGGAGCAGCTTTTAATATGATAAACCATCCTCCGCTCTATGGATCTTGGTTGAAATCCCTTCCTCTAATGAAGGGACTTGGATTGTATAGCAAAGAGAGAGGTGTTGTTAGTTCTTCTGGTTTTCATACGATCATTGATCATGTTTCCAAAAACATAAATGTACAGTGGCTTCCTACGACAGCAGTGGTATGGCAGCGGAATATTTTTGATGAGCATAAATTTGATGAGTGGTTTGGGGGTTATAGCTATCTAGAAGATCTAGATTTCAGTTATCAAGTAGGGAAGAAAAAACAACTTTTTGTTGTGAAGAATGCGCAATATTATCATTTCCCGGCATCTACTGGAAGAAACAGCAGTTATATATTCGGAAAACGAGAGGTATTGAATCGTTTATATTTTGTGAAAAAACATCAAGAACTTTCATTATTTAAATGTTACCTTGTACTGATTTTAAGAATATTCATCAGTATAGGGCTTGCGATTCAAGAACGAAAGTCAGCTTATCTTAAACGGACGATGGGAAGTATTATCGGGTTGTTATACTCAATTTGAAAATTGGAAAGGTAAAGAAATTAGAATAATGAGAATACTGAATAAAATCCAGAGAGTGGCTTACATACCTCTTGTCGTAAAAATTATGCAGTTTCTCCGTATCCGAACATTTATGCGATGGATCTATTACTTATTAGTGTGCCCCAAGAACAAGATAAAAGAGATTTCTTATGAGGGAATTGAAGCTCTTTACTATGTCAATAATCCTTTGGAATTGCGCTTGGTTGAAACGCCATTTCAAAAGGGAATGGGAGATGAGCGAGAGCTCCTGAGAAAGATTCTTAATCGTCTCGAAAGCGGTGATGCAGCATATGATATTGGAGCCAGTATTGGTATCCACACAATTTTTATGGCAAAAAAAGTGGGTAAAGCAGGAAGAATCATAGCGTTCGAACCAGAAGAAAAAAGTTACTCATCACTCCAGACCAATTTAGAACTCAATTCCTTGGAGAATGTTGAGTCAATAAAAGTAGCCCTTGGAAATGAATTTACGGAGAGTGCTCTCTTCTCTCGAGGAGGAACTGCAGATTATAGTTTAAGCAATGAAATAAAAGACAAATCTGCTTTAAAAGTCAAAATAATGCCTGGGGATTGTGTAGTCCAAGATAAGAATCTTCCTTATCCCAAGGCTATAAAAATAGATGTTGAGGGATATGAATTCTATGTTATAAAGGGTCTC
>JAEOTF010000286.1 GCA_016840025.1 Candidatus Hodarchaeota archaeon | reverse complement strand
TATGGATACACCTGGTTTCATGGTCAAATCACTTGCTCCTAATGGTCACATCAAATTCGCACGTCTAGGCTTAAAAAATATGCGTGCATTGCACCATCAACGAGTTATCATCCATACAGAAAAGGAAAGCGTGAATGGAGTCATTATCAGCGAAAAAGATGAGAGTTTTTTCATAGATACAGGATATTCCACTAAGAAACTACAAGAAATGGGTGTAGAGATCGGGGATCCCATCACATTCTTACCAACAATGGTTGTACTCTCCGATTCAAAGATTATGAGTACTTCAGTAGACAACCGCTTGGGGGTAGCAATGTTGATAGGACTTGCTAAAAAGCTAAAAGAGTCTGGTGTTAAGGCAAATGTTTATCTTGTAGCCTCTACACGCGAGGAATGGGGCAGTGAAGGTGCACTCACAACAGCAAGAAGGTTAAAACCAGATTTTGGGATAGTATTTGACACCACATATGTAATGGATCCAATTATTGATGGGAAAGGTCCAATTTTAACTCTTTTAGATCGTAGTATCATCCTACCTCGTCAAATGCGTGATAAACTCATAGCTATGGCTAAAGAGCTTAATATAAACCTTCAAAGAGAAGTCATGGAGTCAGGTGGCACCGATGCGGGGTCTATTGCTCGGGCATTAACTGGTACACCTGTTGTCTGTATTTTACCCGCAAGTCGATATCCTCACTCAGCGGTTGAGATTTTTGACGTTAAGGACGCAGAAGAAGCAGTACAACTAACAGAAAAGATAATTCAAGAAGCAAAAACTCTAATCTCTTGAGGGAAAAAGATTCCCTTCACCGTTTTAGATGAATCATTAAATTGAAAGAAAAGCAAACAAACATAAGTTTCTTATTTAAGAAAAAATACAAAATTGCTTTTAAAACACTGTTTTTAATATCTATTAAAAGAAACGGATTTATATATGAGTGAAAGGCGACTAGAAGTGAAATTGGTTGGTCTTTTAAAAAGAATATAAATACTCTTAAGTCCTTTTTAAAGAAATATCTTGTATGTAGTTATTACAATCCTTATTCTATAGTACATCCAACCCCTCCTATGAGGAAAGAGGATTTATTAAATGCAAGAAAGCGAGAAACAACCAATTGATTTACGAAGTCTCCTTTCTGCTGATTGGAGAGCCGATGGATATACCTTTTCGGGCAAACGCGGCAAATCTCACCCCAAAGGCTCTCCAACTACCTCATCTCCCTCTTTTAAGGAAATTTCTCTAAATTCTACACCGATGAATCCACCGAAAATTACAAAAGACGGAGTTCACTCCAGTGAGGCTCCTCTCAATATTTATGCTAATTATACTCGCCTTGCCTCCATTCATCGCAGCATTGTAAGCAAAACCTGCCATTCTCAAACTGTAGAACGAAACATTTCCTTTGCTGCGAAACTCGAGCCATGGTTTCCTGTACCCTTGCTGATTGAGGTCCTTATCGAGCTTCATCGAACAGATCTCTCTGAAATCTTAGACGATGAGCATGCTCTTGCGCGCATTTTAGGTCATCTTGAATGCTCTCTTCGAATCCGTTGTCGTACCATCCCTTGGCGCGTGATTTGGATCCTCAATCTTGAGTTCAGTATGAAGCTCACTAAAACCCTGATCTTCGATTATTATCTAAGGGCTGTTTCAGCTGGTGCATTTGCATACTTCCAAGATTGGCGATCTAATCGAGATACATTTGCTATTATGCGTGGTCAAATTGTCGCTCTCAGTCTTAATTTACCCGTACCACCCAAAAAACAACGTGAAATTCTCCAACAGGCGAAGGAACTTTGCACTTTATTAGCGCTTCAAAGGGTTGACCCTCATGACCCCGAAGTTTATGCACATGCATTAGTAGAGCTGGCCTACAAACGAATTACTGGCAAAAAAGCTTTAATTACCACTAAAAACTTCGCTCTCAAGACCAAACTAACATTTACAATTCAATCTCTTCACCAAGACCTTGATCTACGCCTTTCTGCCTAGTAATCATTTAGTTACTCCCTCTAGGTCCTGAACTTCGTCAATTTTTTTTAGTAAAATAAAGACACAGCTTCACAAGTTTTTGGTTAATAAACAGTTATTTTTCCGAAAGGGAATACAAATCTTCTCTTCGGTCTTCGAAGATATGGTTGAGCTCAGTAACGTTCTTATTTCTTGCCTCGGCGGGTTTAATTCTACGAATAGTTACAGTTTCTTCCATTTCATTTGCCCTACTCAAAATTTCCATATTTGGCTTCACTATCTGGCTTAGTCCTGTAAATGTTAACTCCTTTCCATTTCTTTTTTCAGTCCCCACACGATTGGCTGTAATTGTGAAGATTCGGTTTTCTATAGCACGTGCCTTCATTACCTCCTGTGCAAAGGGAAGGACTAAATTTGCTGGATGGCATAATATCTCAATCCCTTTCAGCCCCATTATTCGTGTTATTTCAGGAAATATCCAGTCAAAGCATACGATCGTCGCAACTTGCGTCCCTCGAATCTCATAAGAGAGAGGTAAGCTCTTTCCAGGCGTAAACAGCTGTTTTTCTTCGAAAAACAAGTGAAGCTTTTGATAAGTGCCTAATAATCCTTTTTCGGGGCTTATGACCACCGCAGAATTGAAAAAATGGTCACCCTTCTTTTCACAAAACCCACTGACAAGATAAGTGTCATTTTGTGATGAAAAGCTTTGGAGATAATCAAAACTTTTCCCTGGAATTGGTTCGGCGAGTTCATTAACTTCTTTAGCATTTAAAAACAGATATCCAGTTATAGGTAACTCTGGGAGGACAAGAAGATCAGCTGTTGGCTCAGATTCAATAAAACGCGCTATTTGTTCAAGATTCTGTTCTTTCTGACCAAATTTTGGACTAAATTGCACAAATCCAACATTGAGTTCATCCATTTCTACATACTTCCGTTTTCGGGATTCTGCTTAAGGCGTACTCTTACATTTTTTGTTTGAGGATTTCTTTGACTAAAGAGTTTTCTTGAGGGAATTGTGGCATAACTGTTTCAAATATCTCCCGAAATGCTTTTTTCGACCACTTTTTTCCTTTTTTCTTTTCTAATAGACGATATTCGTAGTCAGACCCATCTTCACTCAATTTCCGAGCAAATACCCCTTTTGTCCATCCAAATGTGAGTAATAAGTCCTGAAAGACATTATTTGCTAATCTAATGAGCGCCAAGATTCTTCGTTGGGAAATTTTTTCTCCCGTCTGAACTTTCCCATATTTCCAGCAAAAATAAGCAGCTAACATGAATGAAAGCCGTTGTTGGGAGCTAGCTTTGGGACTAACCTGTTTGGTCATCATTGAGAGGAAGATAGAAGTATCTGCAACTGAAAGATCAGTTGAAAAGACTTTTGCATAAATTATACGCAACTTCTGGCTATCAGCTATCTTTTGATTATTAGAAGAGGTTTGAATTAGAGATAGAATCAGCTCATCGGGGAGATTGCTCTTATTTTTACTCTTCCTTTCGATAAATCCGATTTTTAGCCTCTGGTAACATCTTTTACACCAAAAAAGCCCAATCCCTACTTTGGAAGCTTTTTTCTTCTCTGATAGGCAATATTCAGCCATGGTGCATTGGACTTCATCCATATTCATGTTTTAAGCTGCTCCATTGTGCTCATTCTCATTTAGATCGTTAGGAGAAGTTTAATTGGTGTACTTCTTTCAGTCTTGTTAGCAGTCATAAGTTGTTTACCCCGTGATTTGGAGGATAAAATCAAATTAAACTCGCCCAAGGCTCTCAACCATTTATATTTGCAGGTTTATGTTTGTTAATATGTTCATTTTTATTAACACTTTTCATCTCGACATTTCTAATTTTATTCTTGTTTAGTCTAATTCTTTTTATCCTTTTGACATACTTTTTTCGGGATCCAGAACGATTTCCCCCAAGTGACGAAGATCTTGTACTGAGTCCCGCCGATGGCTATGTTTATTCTATTGAATCTTCATTACATGCTCTCAGAATTCGTATTAGAATGTCTCTTTTTAATGTTCATGTTAATAGAGTCCCCTTTTCTGGGAAAATAACTTCCATTACTCGTTACACTGGAGCATATTGGCCTTTTCTTCCCTTTCTAAGACGTGGTTCAGAAAGGAATGCCCATCAAATAATTCAGATTCAAGGTAAACACCTTGATTTTGAGGTAGTCCAAATATCTGGAATGCTTGCACGTCGTTGTGTTTGTTATAAACGTGAGGATGATATGGTTATTCGAGGTTCTAGACTAGGGATCATTCGCCTCGGGAGTGAAGTTGATTTAGTTTTCCCTAGGAAAGATACTGTTCAAATATTGGTTAAAAAAGGCGATAAAGTCAAAGCTGGGGAAACTCCAGCAGCAAAATTGGTCGAGGTTTCACTATGAATTTCACTAAGGACAATAGATCCTATACTCTTCTCCTAAGCAGTATTGCTAATCTTTCTACCATTTTGAATGTACTTTGCGGTATTTTTGGGATTGATGCAGCAATCAATGAGGATTTAATGCAAGCAATGTGGTTCCTAATTTTAGGTGGGGTTTTTGATATTCTAGATGGTAAAGTTGCCAAAATGGTTCCTACAGAATCTGATCTCGGGGTTTATTTAGACTCTGCAGCTGATGTTGTGACTTTTGCAGTACTTCCAGGCTACATGCTTCTAAAATCCGATAATTTACTCGATATTTATCCAATAGATTTCTTAGGATTTAATATTAACTCCGCATTATTAATAGCCGCTTTTTTCACCATCTGCGGCTGGTTTCGTCTTGTTCGTTTCGCAATGGCTCCTACTGGCTTATACTTTGAAGGAATCCCCGCCCCTGCCGCAGCAGTCATTGAGGCTTCGTGTTGTGTAGTAAGCCAGTCTTCTAAATGGGATTGGTTATTTGGCTCAGAAATAGTTTTATCTTTGCTTACAATTATAATTTCAATCTTAATGGTAACTAAATTACCTTTTCCTTCTTTCAAAGGTTTAACTGCAGTTGATAGGATTTCTTTAGCTGTAGGGGGTATTGTCGCTATATCCTATTTAGTATCCTCCAACGTATTATTTGCTTCACTTCTCATGGTCACATGGCTATTTTATGGAGTTGGTGGCTTTTATTACCTCTACCTTGCTCGTGTTCAGCGAGTATATGCTCACGAGGTCATTAAGTATATTTTACTAAGTGTTTATGGACTGTCATTAGTGGGTGCTGCATTTATTTCTCTATGAGATTGGAGAGACCATTTGATGATATTAGCAAAATGGATCCTGAACAAGAAGGGGCTTGTATACTATTCTTGGGATCAGACTCCGCTTGATCCAAGAATCGACAGAACCAAGCAAAGTGAGTTACTTTTGTATATCTTTCTTAAGGGACGCAACGTTAATGTTGAAAATGAGAACAAAATGACTCTTTTATCAACAGAGGAAGTTAGAAAGTTTTATGGAGAGCCATCAAGAATCGGTGGCTGGATGGTCTCCGAAGGAGAGACATTTATTGTCATGGCTACACCAGAGACTGATGAAGATTCTTTGAGATCTCACTTTACTACTCTCAAAGAGATTTCTGTTTCACGAGTGGATATCGTAGGTATGGTCGTAGCAATCCATGATGATGATCTTGGACCGATGGTAGTAGAAAATCAGTCATCATTATCGGAAACTGAGCTTTTGAGCCTCTCAATCCAGGGAGCGACAATTGTGGGGATGGGTACGATATTAACAGAAGGCCTTCATGGCCCCATTCCCGTACCAAGTCGGACTGATCTTCAGACATTGGTTTTTTCTTTTCATCTTCCTGCCCCCGAATCTAAAGATTCTAGAATTAGGGAATATGGTCGTCCTGGATTCGTTTTTTTGCTATTTTCTAAGACTTATCCTTTTCTCCATTCAAAAAACGTTCATCTTCTGCTGGAAGCTTATCTTGAGCGTGCTAAAGATATTGAATTAAAAGAGTCGCGTTTTGACGTGCTGTTTGATAATGTACAAAACACCTTATCTCTTGCTGTAGATATCACAAAAATTCAAGACATGGATCGGGAGAAGCTTAGAGAAGAAATCAAAAGATTGAGAGAGGAAAACCAAAAATTGACAGAAACTAATCGTCAAATCCAAAAGATGAAGAAAAAACAATCTAGATGATCAAAAAAAGTACTTATCTACAAGGGAATTATCTGTTTAGGAACAGTTTTTATTTCTGTTCCTGTTCTTCCATTGATAGTCCATTATTCAATCACGCGGCAAATTCCTTTCCGCCACCGAACAGGGGTCACTAATTCGACTTTAACAGGTTTGGGAAGCCCCGCAAGTTTGACATAGTGTCCTAAATTCTGCATTCCCTTGACCAGATATATCTTGCCTTGAAATTGCACAATATCTTTAGGTTGATATTTGTAGCGTTGTCTACGGATACTGACCCGTCCTTTGTTGGTCTTATGCCCTCTATAGTTCCATAAATTCTCGTCGTTCAGATTCTTGTTGCGAGTGCGTCTGCCACTATACAGCTCCTGTCCACTCGCTTTCTTGCCTGTACGGGTGTCTAGGTATTTCGCATCGTAGAACTTCTGCAAAGACCGATTATTACGTCTGATCTGCTCGAAGGCTACAGGCATGGTCCGTTTTTGAGTTGTGCCATTTACAATGACAAAGGCATCGTTGGTATGAGATTTCGACAATTTCAAGTTCTTGCGTTTCATCTTCTAGAACACCTTCCAAAATGAAATGCTTAAGAAGGCATATGCACACTATATGGATTAAGATTAAAAACAAAGAAGACTCGCTCAAATAAGACCTCCAGCTGTGAGAATTGTGGGTTACGGCTTTTACTCTAACTCTGAAATATACGATACTGATAAGGAACAGCGAATTCGAGAGCTGATTTATGCGAATTTTACGGTTGCGAGCTATTCTTTTCGTAAAATTCGGACCAAAGCAGGAAAAGATCAAATTCCTCAATATGTCCCTGCCTTTGAAGTTCTTAGAAGAACAGATGCTAGTATCCGAATGAAGATCCTTATGAAAGAAATATCTCCTTTAGGTTTTGTTCCATTTCTCCGTGCGGATCCCAATATTGAAAAATCGAGACTACTTTTGCTTATTTTTCCATTTAAAACTAAACCCGCGTCGAATGAGCGAAATAAGGCGCTTTTTCTCTTTTTAGCGACTCTCATCTCCGTTCTCTTTGTGGGGTGGCTAATGGGTGAAGCCAATGAGAATCTGTCAATAAGCGTCACAAGGAACGTAGACCATCCATTTATAGGGAACATTGATTTTTTTTACATCTCCAAAATATTCACAGACCCACTTTTCAGTGCTATTGGTTATACAATTGCTCTTCTGGGCATTATACTCGTACATGAAACTGGTCATAAACTTGCTGCTCGAAAACATGGTGTGGATTCAAGTTTACCTTATTTTATTCCTTTACCTGTAGGTTATGGGACTATGGGGGCTTTTATTAATCAACGAAGTCCTCTTCGAGATCGTAATGCTCTCTTTGACCTTGGAATTTCCGGTCCCTATACTGGTCTTGCTGTGACTTTCCTTGTAACAGCTTTTGGACTAAGTATATCTAAAACAGTACCTATAGGTTCTGTAGAAAACCTAGGCCCCTTACCATTCGAGGTTATCCTATTTAATTTACTTGAACGCTTGGTTGTTAATTGTCCTGCAGGATATGTGACCGTAATTCATCCAATAGCTTTTGCAGGATGGGTCGGCTTTTTGATCTCAGGACTTAATCTTCTTCCTCTTGGTCAACTTGATGGCGGTCATGTAGCTAGGTCGATGCTGGATGATGAGAAACACAAATATGTCACGTTTGCAACAGCGATTCTAATGATTTTCCTACAGTTTTATCTAATGGCTCTGATTATTCTTTTCTTTTATCTTCTTGTGGGTCATCCTGGCCCACTAGACGATGTTACCAGTATTACAGCAACCCGTAAGGTTATTGGAGTTCTATCCTTTTTACTTGCATTTCTTTGTCTTCCTCTTCCTCGAGAAATCTATTCGGAATTAGCAATATTCTTTAATTTGTAGCCTTTTCTTTAAATTACGAAATTGGTTGCCAAAAAACCTCTAATTCATCCGCTTTTTTACGTGCTTTCTTCATTTCTTCGTGGTTTGGTGTTCTATTTATATCTCTATACTTATTTTTGCGTTTTGTCACTAAATTAAGCGGCCTATATTGCCCCATAATATTTACCATGGCTTTAGGAATTTCTTTACTGCACCATTCAAGGATAGGATAAGTATCTGCTTCAATTCGTCCTGGCATACAAAGATGTCTCACAATCACTTCTCCGCTTCCTTTTTCATACGCTAACTTGACATTTCTTGTTACTATCTCCCAATAGTTTTTGATTCTAGACATCCGCCGCGCAAAAGCATTATCGGCATACTTTATATCGGGAAGCCAGAAATCCATCACATCTAAAAGGAGTTTCATCGATTCTTTAGTCAAATACATGTTACTATTCCATAATTGAGTGATGTTTATATCAAGGCGATTCAGAACTTGAAGAATATGAGGGATATTAGGAGTAGGATCCCCACCTACCCAGTTGATATTTCGAGCTCCTTCTCTTGTTAAATGACTACAAATCGCCGCAGTTTGCTTTGAAGTGCTGATTACTCCGTCAAGAATTTTACCCGCGCTTGATCGCCAAAATTGAGAAATGCTGTAATTTTGGCAGAAAACACATCGGAAAGTACATCCTGAAAAGAAGATAGTTCCTGAAGGTACTAGTACCGACTCTTCACCATAATGTAGGAACGCTGAAGAAATAATACCATCCTTACCCACTTTACAAAATCCTAATTCTCCTGCTGCTCGATTTTTGTAACATTTTCTTTCACAAAATTGACAATTTTCCAGTATTTTATTGGCAATTTCGCATTTTAGGTCAAGATATGACTTGTATGGTGACTCTATTTCTTCAAGAGGCTGTCCTTCATCAATTGACTTAAGAATACGAATAAATCTTTTGTGTCCCTCTTCATGGACGGCCCAAAGTTTCTGAAGTGAATTATTTTGATTGTAGTTTACTTTAATTTTCTTAGCAATAAGATAACTGGCTTTTTTTTCTCCTTTCATGATTGCGTAATAACGTGAAAAACGGGTACGAACTTCTGGGTCATTCCAAACTCGTCGGCTATCTGGTCGAAGAAGAGAAAACATGAGTGCTTACACCTTTTCTTTTGTTGTTGGGCCTTATACTGCCCAGTATATGTGATTTTATTATCTGATTACAAATGAATACATGTGACTGTATGTTTGTTAACCTAGATGAAGGTTTCTATCAGAGGAATTCACTTTCTCTAGACTGTAATTCTCCTATATTAATGGGAATATTCTTTGAATCTTTAGCCCTTTATCAGTTAATATCTTAAAATGCTTAAAAGTTAAAAATAGAATAAAAATAGAATTAAGGAAGTATTTAAAATTACTCTTAGAGGTGTTTCTGTTAAATGCTTTAACGAATAAGACTTTTTGGTTACCCATCAAATTTAAACGGGTCAAGAAAAGAATCGCAAAAGATGTGAAGAAGAATGGGATTACGTTCATTTGCCAAGAATAGTTGGCGTTTGTTGGCAATCGCAAAAAAACCAGATCGAAACGAAGTGTGGTTAGTAACAAAGGTCACCCTAGTTGGAATGACGTTTATTGGCTTTTTAGGTTACCTTATTCAGACCATATTTATCCCTATAAACGATGCGTTAAGGCCCTAATGCCATTCCGATATTTGGTCTTATTCGGAGTGTTTTCATCGCTATTCAACTATGTTAAATGTCTTTAGCTTTTTTTCCTTTCGTTTTCGTTTCTCTAATGTTCTCTTTAGGATTCTTTTTTAATAGAGAGAAATTTGAGGACCCATTAAAGAAAAATTAACGGTGTCTATATAAAAAAAGGATAAAAAAGGGTGCTATAAGTGAAGGAGAACCCCTCTGCTTTTATAGGACTCATCCATTTCAACTACTGTTTTTCTGTGTTTCACAGAAGAGAAAAAAACTAACTCGATTTTTTCTTCCTTCATCCTTAAAGTAGCATGAGATTAGTTTAAAAATAAGAACTTAACATCCTACAACTTCCATACCTTGGAGGAACTCATAAAATTGCCTCGTGTGCAAATATATGCCTTAAGAACGACTATTGGCCAAGAAAAAAATGCAGCTAACCTTATTTACCAGAAGGTTCGTGTTAGAAACCTTGGAATCCGCAGCTTAATTGTACCCGAGGCTCTAAAAGGCTACCTCTTCATTGAAGCTAATCCTCAAGAGATTGATGAGGCAATTAGTGGGGTTCCCCATGTGCGAAGCAAGATTGTAGGACGTGTCCCAATTGAAGAATTAGAACATCTACTAATCCCCAAGCCAACCATCTCTGGGGTGAAAGTAGGAGATCGTGTAGAAATTATTAGTGGCCCGTTCAAGGGAAGTCATGCAAAAATCTCTGCTGTAAATATGACACGAGAGGAAGTTACGGTTGAACTCTTAGATTCACCAGTTACTATCCCCGTGGTGATTCATGCTGACTATGTGCGAACGGTAGAAGTTAGCCTGGACAAAAATACAAAATAATATTAGTTAGGAAGACCATACCCGTTGTTGACAAAAGAAGAACAAATCACACAACTCCAACGGCTGATAAAGGAAAAACATTCTCCTATGGGGAGTAGGACAAACTAATTTTAATATACCCACTTTTCTCAAATCAGACCCACTAATATGTGAGTTAGGTCTAAATTTCGACAATCTTGACAAGGTCACTCGAGCTGATGTTATAAGAACAACCCGTGCTTTAAAATCAGAAATTAGACGAATCGATGAAAAATCAACAAAGTTAACGAGAAATGAAAAACGAGAACGCAAACGTCTAAGATTAATAAGAGATGTTCTCTCTCATTGGTTTAACGGGGATTTTGATTTTCAAAGGATAAAAGAATGGTGTAATACAAACGAAAAAAGGAAGATGAAGAAAGAAGAACTCCGAAAACAAGGAAAAAGTCTCCTCTATCACTTCGTGCGAATGAACAAAGAAAAGATTAATGAACAGCGAAAGAATTTTGATGAGATCTCAAAACAAGCGCCATAATTATTTATCAGGAAAAAGATTCACTATGACGCTTTCAAAGGAAGAACAGATCTCTGAGATTCAAAGGTTAATGACGAACTATACTGTAGTAGGTCTATTTTCCTTAAATAACATAACTAGTTCTGTTATCCAACAAATCAGGAGAAGTCTACGTGGACAAACCGAGCTGAAGATTGCCAAGAACACTCTAAAAACCCGAGCAATCGATGAAGTTATGTCCTCAAAGTCCAAATTAAAATCTGGTCTTGATTCATTGAAAGATCATATTGACGGATCCTGTGGACTCATCTTTTCAAATATGAATCCTTTCAAGCTCCAAAGGATTCTTCAACAAAATAGAAAACCAGCACCAGCTCGAACAGGGCAGATAGCACCTATAGATGTAGTTGTACCAGAAGGAAACACAAATCTCGATCCAGGCCCTGTTATTGGTGAATTAAATAGTGTTGGTCTTACAACACGAATAGAAAAGGGCAAAATCAAGATTCTAAAATCAGCAACAATCCTGCAGGCTGGAGATGCAGTAACTGAAACACATGCTTCAGTATTAGCGAGGTTAGGGATTCTTCCTTTTGAATCAGGCTTGGAAATGCTAGCAGCATACGAGGATGGCGTCATTTTTAACAGAGAGGATTTAAGCATAGATACTGCAAGCCTTCTAAGTCAGCTAAAGACCGCTCGCCAGAATGCTTTTTCACTTGGGTTAGAGATCAGTTATCTATGTGGTGAAACTATTATTCCTCTTCTCAAGAAAGCCAGTCAAAGTTCCTTAAATTTGGCTTTAGAAATCGATTATCTTTCAAAAGATACTCTTCCCCCTCTCCTAGGCAAAGGATCCTCACAAGCCTTCTCTTTGGCTAGCGTATTAAGGGAGAAGGATCCAAACGCGGTTTCCACCGATATTTAAGCTCAACTAGCTGGTGTTTCTCCTGCTTCAAGCTCAGAAAACATAGAATCAGAAAAAGATCAGGATAAGAAGAAAGAAGTTGAACCATAAATAGAAGTAGGAGACCTTTTCTAAGAATATTCTCTTCCACTTTTCTTTATTTTGGCTATTGGACTTTTTTTCTGATTAGCTTTCTGGGATGAATCGTTCTCCCTCGACTGTACCAGTAATTATTCCTTTTTTAATCATGGCAGTGAGGGCCTTTCTAATAGTTATAGTATTCATTCCTAGTCGAGTACTTAATTCATCGATTTCTATAGGTTCTTCACTAGCTGTAATTAATTCCAGCATCTCTTGCCTTTTGCTTTTTCCAGTAGAGAAATCGTCACCTTTTATTTTTTGAATTGAGGTTCTAATTGATGCTCCACAATTGGCACATCTGAAAGAACCCATGATTGTGACTGTTACTCGTCAATCTTTGTCTGGCATAGGTGATAATATATTCCATGTCTTTTTTGGCGGGTTTTCTTGAGGATTGAGAACTGTTTTGCATTTTTTGCACATAATTTTCTTTTTTCTAGCCATTGCGAGTATCACATCCAGACGATTGACATTATTTCTTTTGTTCGGTTAAAAGTTTCTTTTTTTGTATTCTATCGTTTTGATTATTTTTCTAGCTCTTTTGATAGGAAAACCTAATTCATTAGCAAAATTTTCAATTTTATTCCTTTGGAGTGAATTCATACCTTTATGATCAATTACAAAGAATTCTATTGTTTCTTCAGTTCTTTCTATCGCTTGTTGGATCATTTCTCTCCCAAGATTATCCAAAACATGACGGGGAGCGATATGACTCAATGCTACATCTGTTTTCAGAATTAACTCTGTAAAACGGGGAGAATAATGAGAGGACCCGAACGCTAGTGCATAATTATGCGTTTCCTCATTTTTTGCTGCTGCTATACATGCTGCAGCGACAATTTCTGCAGCATTTTTGTCTCTCCATTGAGTTGGTCCGCTTCCTAGCTCAACAAAGACAATGGGGGTTTTTAGTGATGTAGGTCCATGATGTGTTGCTTCAACGGACACCTTATATCCTAGCATTTGTTTCTCTCTCGTTCTTTTCTTTAATTCCCTAAGTGCAGCTTTCAATGCCCCTGCCGCAGCTAATCCGAGAGTTTTTGGAGTTCCTCCTAGAAATACTTCCTCAGTCCAATTTCCCGAGAAATGCGTAAGAAGAGCTGGAGTTGCGCTTTCTGAACTGTGTTTTGACGCAAAGATGAGTAAACTTGCATCTAGGGAATTTAAGTGCTCTGTATCAACTAATTCTTGTTCTGTTGTAATTAATTTTATATTTGGTTGTTCTTTGAGCATAAATACAGAGGATTTTTCAAATATTTTGTCGCTTTTCTGGAATAAAAAACTTTCCAGCAGTCTTTCACGAATTGTTAAGCTTGCTTCATCCTTAGATGAGGTTACAATTATAGAATTCAAGATTCCCTTTCTCTATTCCAGCATTAATTTAACAAATTCTTTCGCATTAAAAGGAAGAAGATCTTTATATTTCTGCCCCGTTCCAAGATATAATATTGGTTTTCCCCCTGTGATATAAGTGGTTGAGATGGCAGCGCCTCCTTTTGCATCTGCGTCCATTTTGGTAAGAATAATACCATCGATTCCAATTCTTTCATTGAATTCTTTAGCTTGGTTTACTGCATCATTACCCGCTAATGCATCAGCAACTAAGATAACTATATCTGGTTCAGATACTCTCTTGATCTTTTTCATTTCCCCCATAAGATCAGTATTAATTGCCATTCTTCCCGCGGTATCTATCAATACAACATGATAATGACGTGCTCTTGCATGTTGAATCGCATTATATGCAATTGATGCCGAATCTGATCCTCTTTCGCCCGAAATGATCCTGATTTTTAATTTATCGGCATGTTTCTGCAATTGTTCTTGTGCCCCTGCTCTAAAAGTATCACTCGATGCTAATACACATCTGTACCCCTGTTTTTTTAGTTTATATGCTAATTTTGCTATAGTTGTTGTTTTTCCAGTCCCGTTAATTCCCATAAATAGGATGATTAGCGGCTCTTCTTTGCTTTCTTTTCTTTCATCTAATAATTGCAGAATATCTACCAGTTGCGTTGGTGTAAGCATTTTTGTGAGTGTATGTTTTAGTGCAACATTAAGAACCTTTCTTTTATCAGAAAAGCGCCTTATTCTCGTTCCTGACATCAAATGTGATACATCTTTGGTAATTTTCTCGGCTACTTCTACGGATACATCATTTTTTATCAGAAGCAGTTGAAGATCTTTTAGAGTTTCTTCAATGTTGACTTCTGTAATCTCATAAGAACTGAGTTTCTTTGTAAAATTAGTCAGCCCGTTACGTAAGGCCTCCAACAAGAGGATTATTCCTCCTTAGCAAAATTAAATCGTTTTTTTCTGTGTACCTCGATTGAGATACTGTTGGAGCTTTGCTTGCTGCTCTTTGTATTTCGAGATGAGTTGAGAGTAAAGCTGTGAGTATCTTTTGATGCCTTCTTCCATTTCATCAATTTTTGCCGTTATCCTTTTCTCAGCATCTTCAAGGTTGGACTCAACTGCAATTTCTGCTCCGACACCGACAATTATTGATTCTACACTAGCAATATTTGCCTTTAAATAAACGTCTCCTCTCAATGGCACGAGGATAATGTCGCCTTCTTTCTTATTTTTGAGTTCCTGTATTGTCTCGCGGCAAACACTCATTCTTTCTTTTGCAAATTGGATAGTTTGGATTTGCTGTTCTAATTGTTGAATCTGTGATCTATATTGTTCTACTTCACCAGCTAGTGCTCTCAATCCTTCATCATTTTGTTGAATCATTACATTTGCCGCCTGTGCAAGTAACTCATTCGTTTTGTAATGAGTTTACCTCCCCGCTTGTAAGACTTCTCACTATTGGATCAGCAATTTCATCGGCATTCTTGAGGATTTTAATATCCTCAATTTTAATTAAATGCCTTTTTACCCGATGCTTGCTTCCTAATTCTGAATAAAGTTGTTCTTTAGCTTCACTTTCATTTATAGCTCTGATTTCGCGATTGAATACTGCTTTTTTCTTCTTTGTGCCATATGTACCCTTCAAACGAAAAATTTTAAGACTCATTATGTTTTTTAGCTCCTTAAAAGTTTCTAATGACATGAATTAATTATTTTATTGACTTGTTTTTATTTTGATGTTTTTCTCCGCTCTGACTTCTTTAAATTAAAAGGGATTTCGGTTATTCGATTTTTTCTCATTCCCATACTAAACTTGAACTAAGTGGTTTCATTGTTATCAGCTTGTTAAGGGAATTATTCTTATGTTTTGGAGTTTTACACGCTTTTCTGCTTTACCTAACAAAATATTTAGATTCCATTCAAAATAAGTGTAGGAAACAGTTGATTCAAAATGAGGATAAACATGTAATTATGTAGATAAATATGAAGAGGGATTTCTTTAGAGTTTAGACATTTAGAATTTGGACGCTATATTATTATTAGAAGTGGGAATATTAATTCAAAAAAGGGAAAATATGCCATAATTCATATTATTAGAAGAATAATTTGTTCATCTTGAAGAATATCAATTCTACTAATGATTTAGCCTGCTCGTTCGCGACGTTTTGGTCTTAGGCGTGTACTGCGGCATCTTCGGCAATTGGTTGCATTGATTGGGTTTCTTGCATAGCATTTTCTGCATATCTGAACATAGAGTAATGTTTTTTTTGCAAGTTCTTTTTTTTCACTTTCAGAGAGAGACATTGTGCTCAACGTTCCTACTGATCGCATTTAATTGTATTTGGTGGGTTTTTCAAGTTGTTTTATTATTTGTTGCCTATACTTCCTTGCAAGTCTAACGCTTAAAAGTAAATAGATCTAATGAAACAGGCTAATTGACTCGTTTTAGTATAGATTTCAACGGAAAGAACCCTAATTACAATTATTTATACTCAATAATAGCCTTCTATGTCTGCATGATTAATAAAATGCCTGAGATATAAGAATTATCGAGCTAACCTATTAACCATCAAGAGTTCCTATCCATTTGGATCAAGAGAATGTCTAACTGAATGTAAGGCTTATTCGTCCAAGTGTTTTATAAAAAAGAATCTCTCCAATTATTAAAGAAAGGAAAAATAGTACAATATATCTTACCATTTTGATAATTTTCTCCTTCTCATTTTGAGATTTAGGAAAAAATTCAACAGTCGATCTTACTGAAAGTATATGAATTAGAAATATTTGAAGAAGTACAAACAAATGCTGCTGTAATGTGAAAGTTTGCGCAGGAATACTTCCTAAGGGGTGGGAAGTAACCATTGCAACAATAATGAGTACTGGAGAGATGGCAGCTATTAAACTTAAAGAAATAGTGCTAAATGTCTGAAGTACTTGTAATCTTGCTCTTTCTGCCCTTATTTTTGCATTTTTTTGAGCAATAATTGCCTCTATTTTTTGAAGCTTATTAGAAAATCTCATTAGATGGGTGGCAGCCTTTTTAGGATCAATTTCAGAGAATCTCTTTGCCATACGAAGGTATTCTATTGTTCTATCATCCATATCTTTACTATACTGTTCGTCTATAATGCCATTTAGCGGTTTTGGTATCCCATATGCTATTGAATTGATCGTTGCTCTAGTTTCAGCTTGGTTTTTATTGACGAACCGATTTAAAACTCCAAAAAGCGCTGTAAAATAATTGTTATGGTTTCTAAGCTGTTCTGCAAAAGTAGATATGATTGTGGATCGTCCCCATTGCCCAAATGATCTGGAGGATTGTTCCCAGTCTTCATCATAAATTTGACTAGCTGAATTGAATCTTAGAAGGATGTATAAGAGTATACACATTATTATTGATGAGTAAATAGAGAAAAGGCCTGAGATAAGGAGAAGTGCCGTTAAGACAGGAGGAAAAGCTGCTCCGATTCCCTGAATAGATGCCATTGTGTTAATTTTTTCATTTTGCTCTACAAGCTGTGATTCAGCAAGAGAAATAACATGATCTGCCATAATACTTATGGATTCTGGTGATTCACTCCAAGTTTGAACGATTTTTAGAAGTAATTCTTCAGCTTTACCAAAAGTGGATTTTTTCAAATTTTTAATTATTGCATGTTGAAGGAGGCTTCCATAATTTGCGTCCCGTATAGCATCTTGAAATACTGCTGTGATTATCCCATACTTTCCAGAAGCTATCAATTCACAAGCATCTTGCAAAGAATGTGTGGAATCGAGTACAAGTATAAATTCATTGGCTGCAATGATTGATTTGGCAGTCATACTCCGCCCACAACTTTCAAATTCCTTTTCGAGGAGTTTATCATATAATATCTTGAATCCTATGAAAGTAAACCCTCCAAAAATAACAGTAAGAGCCAAATTTTCGAGTATAGGGAATGTAAGAATCATAAATGCGAGTGTCCAAGGAATACTATTCAACCACATCTCTTTATTTAGCAATTGCCTATCCTTTTGTTTAATGACTTGACAGAACTTCTCAAAATTGTCATTATTGTTCCTAATTCCCGCGTATTTTTCTTGTAAAGCTCTTTGAAATACCCTTTTCATATGAATTCACATGTTGGAATTTAGTCTTAATTTACGTAAATTCTGATTAGAATCGATCTAATGTTCTAGGAGAAGTATTTAATATCATTAAGTGATCAACCACTAATAACTAGGCCTATAAGCCGCTGTTCTTCATTCATATCTCCTAAATCTCATTTATATTTCAACGAATTGATCTAAGCTGCTAAATAGGAAAGAACAGCATAAAATCTAGGTTTTATACTATGCCCAAGAAATATGTGATAGCGGTTAATAAAAAAGACGCAGAAATCGTTCGGAGATTTCTCTTAAAGATAGAGCTATTGGATAAGGGGTATCGTCCATTGAGAAGGGACAAACTAGTCTGTTTCCCCTTAATTGATTCTTCATTATCGTTTTTAGGGCAAATACAAGTTCCCTTCGCCTTAACAACAGTTGACTTAGAGAAAAATCCAAAACCCCCTCTAGAATCTCTTCTCATTGGACTTGAGGATATTTATGGTCACCAACCAGAATTAAAAATAGAAAGGATTGGTGATCTCGCTCTTCTTTCTGTAACCGAGGATTTTAAACTCCATAAACAAGAAATCATTACCGCAATTAAACAAACCTATAAAATTAAAGGGATTTTCGAGAAAATTTCCGAAATAAAGGGTCTTTATCGGGTTCCAGCTATTAGACATCTTTCAGGTTCAAGAATACCCCTAACCATTCATATAGAATATGGGATCAAAATTTATGTTAATTTAGAGAAGACATATTTTAATCCCCGCTTAGCGAATGAACATAACAGAGTAGCTTCCCTTGTTTCTGATTCGGAGCAAATTCTTGATATGTTTACTGGAGTAGGTCCTTATTCTCTTCACATTGTGAAAAAACTAATCACTATGAGAAGAAATGATTCGGAAAAATTCAAATCAAGAGTCTTCGCTATTGATATTAACCCTACAGCAATAGATTGCTTGAAAAGAAGTATAAAACTTAATAAACTAAACGGAATGATTTATCCGATTGTGGCTGATTCAACATTTGTTTTTCACAAGCGGATTAGATTCGACAGGATTATAATGAATTTACCCCATGCTGCTTATCAATATCTGCTGTTGGCTACTTCCTTTCTTAAAACTAGGGGTGTTGTCCATTTCTATACCTTTTCGAGAGAAGAAGGTCCTCTCGCCGTTGAGGTGGCCAAATTTAATTCTATAACTAAGAATCAGTTCCAAATATTATCTGCCTCTATTTTAAGAGCGGTTGCACCACATAAAGTTGTTGTCCGTATTGATGCAATGAAGAAATAAAAAAAGACAATATAACGTATTTGACCAATAACAATCAAAATAATTTCAGAAAACATAATTACAAAAGAGATCTTATTTATAGAATCAATCAAGAAACCCCACTGAATGCGTACATCTCTGGGAGTTGACTTCTTGATAACACATTAACCTATTATTATCAAAATATAATACTAGTAGTTGTATTAAAGTTTAAAATACTTAAATATTTGTGAATGCAAGTGTTCTAAGAAGATAGAAACTTTCTAATTATTAGTTTAATATATTTCAGATCCATATTAAGCGTCGGGCTCTATAGCCATTTACAAGTTGTTGAAATTAATCCAGTAAGTTTGTCAATGATATGATTACTTCAGATCTATCAATTAGAAAAGCCTAAAAAACAATTAAAACATCATAAAAGAAAGGAAAAAAAACAGTTTTTTTAACATCTTTCAGAATCATATCATATCATTGATGCTTTACCATGCCCCTAGCAGAACTGAGACATATAACTCTACTCCATAAACCTTTTTTAATGACCTTTTCGATTCATAAATTAGGAGATTTATTCCCGATACTTATACTTAATCTAAAGAGTTAAATGTTACAGAAGATCTTTTGCCCAACTGGAGGATTTATTACTTTGTCAAGTAGTGTAACAGTAGCAAAAATGGTAGAACTGGACTCAAGTAAGCCTATACAGCTTCCTGAAGATTTCCTTGAAACACTTCGTCCGAAAGATAACGGAAGTCACGCTGTGATGATTCTGGCTCCATCAACGAAGATTATTAGAATAATCCCAACGAAGAGCGCACAAGTGATCAAAATTGCTATAGAGATCGGTGAACTCAGCCCTGATTTCCTACAGGAGTTGGGTGTAGTCTTCATGCGCAGCAAGATCAAGACATTATACAGTACGGGACTTTGTTTCACAGCGGACACCTGCGTTTACGAAGGATATATTGACATGTCTGACATTACCTTACCTGAAGATCAGCTCTCTTCCGAACTTCATGGGATCAAAGGTGTCAGTAAAGTAGAAATTACAACGCTAGAAGTCTAATCTACCGCTGGAATTTCTTGATACTAACCAGCCTTCGCTTTCCTTCTGCCTTGAGTATGTAAGTGGGATCACATTCCCACTATACAAAGTATAACTTGCTACTTTATCTTCCAAGAAGTTCTATTGGAGATTTATTCTATTTTTTCAGCTATAATTAGAGATTATATTATACAGTATGCTCCAAAGGTTGATGAATGTAATGAAGTATAGATAACTGTAGTTTCACTCGGATAGAACGATTATCCGCATTATTTTGGAGCTTGCGGGTTCCTTTACCCCAAGGCACAGTTGGGGTAATTTTATCTTCGTTTTCGGGGCTACTGATCCATGAATCCTGCTTTGCACCCGTAGATTCTATCCTGTCACTCTTACATCATTTTAACCAGAAAAAATGGGTTTATCAACCACCAGTCGAGAGTGACCTCATCGGGTAAGACGATAAGGAGGAAAGGAAGCATCTTGTTATCCCTTTGACCTCATTAATCCATCATTGCGCGTTTTTATCCTGTTTTTATCACCTCATGCTTCACCTATAGCCTACCCAACCTCTTCCCTCTTTCCCCACGAAACTTTACATTTTACTATGTTTTAAATCAATTAAAAGTCACGCTTTTCTTGTGTACATCAAAAAAATTGGTTTTATTTGGAAATTCATGGATTATATTAACAGAATTACAAATTAAAGCGAATAAATATAAGAATTTCATGAAACAACATAAAATCTAATGAAAAAGTTTTAAATCCCTATATCACAAAGAAATTATGGGTTTACGCAGTAATAGTGGAAGTGAAAGAAAATTTCATCTGAAGTAGGCGGTAGCTTGCTACTCCACCCCCTTAGACGAAAGGTTTATTCTCTCATTGTCGAGTCCCCAGGAAGCTATTTCCTGAAACTCATAAACGTCCTTAATACCCCTCAAGGTACGCTTAGTTGGCATATTAAACGTCTGGAAAAAGAAGGCTTAATCGGTTCTATCAAATTTGGGGGAAAAAGAGTATATTTCCCTATGAGCTTACGTTCTGCTGATGCCGAAAAAATATTTTTAGCCCTTCAAAACGAAACAGCGAAAAAAATCCTTCTCTTTGTGTTCAATAATCCAGGTCAATATCAATTACAAATTGCTAAGGGACTTTCTCCCCCGGTCCATCATGATACTGTTAGATATCATCTTTCCCGCCTCGAGAAGCTAAATCTTGTATGTTTAGAAAGAAATCGTATGGTCAGGGTTTTCCTTGGGCAGGCCGCAGAGTTACTACAAAAAGGAAGTCTGAACGTAATCAGTGACACCTATGTAAATTACCTTATGGAGAAACTTAGAGAGGGTTGTTTACACCCTGAAATAGTTATGAAAACAGTGGATAAGCTCATTTTGAGAGTTGAATGTCCACAAGGAGAAGACATGATCCTTAATTTTAAATTATCCGAATGGAACTTCGTTGATGAACAAGAAGAATAAAAATACCCCACCAATTTCTTGATAGTTTATTCTCAACGTTTTTAGGTCTTATATTTGAGTTAACTCCTCAAGCCTTGATACATCAACCAACTCTCCAAGCCTTATAAGTGTGGCCTTTTTTAATATATCTTGATAATTCCATGTTATTCGACTAATGATCCCTTTTTTTGTCGAATCGAACCTATTTGATTGGTTATAACACAAAGGTATCTATAAGAAGGACAGAAACACCCATAAACATTGATATGGGAAGCCCTGGCAGGGCACTCCGTTTTTCAAGTAATTTATAAGTGATTATAGCACCTAAGAGTACTGCGATTCCAGCAAAGAAAACAGTAGTTCCTAATTTACTTGCAAAACCAATAAGCAGCGCATAAAATACAAAGTCGCCCAATCCAATAATTATTTCTCCCGAAACATAAATAGGTAAGATAGGAAAGAGCTGTACTGAGCTCTCAACTTTTTTTTCATTTTCATCTGGAGAAATCAGACTTTCTTCATCAGATTCGAATCTATCTGCCAAAAAGCCACCTTCATCTTCCTCAAGTATCCCTCGAATGGGTCCCTTGAAGACAGCATAAATGTCGTACAGCGAAAGAAGAATAAGCGCGAAAACTGTGTCCCAGAGTTTAAAATGAATCCCCATGAATGCGCCTAGCTGAGCTCCAAATAGAATAAGGTAAATATTTCTCAAGAATTGAATCTTCTTTCCAGTTTTATTCATTACATAAACAGCAAAAATACTATAGAGTAAAGAAAGGACCATACTATACCAATAACTAATAAATTCCTCAAGGAATCTAGTAGAAGGGAGAATGGAATAAAAAGTCATATACACAAAAGGAGAGAAGTACCAAAGCCCCATAACGAAACTTGCCATTGCTATCACAGAAAGGAATAGAATTCTTAAAATATCTTGCAATCCTCGCCGAAGAAGGAATAATACTAAAAATCCACCACCTAAAGCTAAGAACATGTAAATGAGCCCGTTAAGGAGTCCAATTTCTTCTTCTTGAGATGATTTTTCACTTTTAACAGGAGTAATTGATACAGGAGCCTCACTAGGATAATAAATTTCCAATGTATAATGAGCGAAAATCCATGAGAGCAGAATTATTGCTAATACTGGCAAAATAAACCGAAAAAACCGTGAAGATGGTAAAAAAGATGGTTTTTGTGCTTCTCTTGTCATAGATAGCTTCAAATCATCTTTCAGTTAAAACTTAACTACTTATTCCAGACTACCTCTTATTCACTTCTAGTTAGATTTACAGCTTTAGTAGGGAATTTTATGGAATCGAATGATAAATGGAAATCTTATCAGCTAAAAGAGGTTGGAGAAGGGCGTATAGTCGAATTTTTAGAAAATTTTATTGACAAAAGCAGTATTCTAGGGGGAAACGAAGACGCTGTTGCACAAGAGTGGCATGGTTCGGTTTTAGTGGCGAATACCGATGCAATCTCTTGGAAAAGCGATGTTTTACCCAATATGGCACCATTTCAAATTGGGAAGAAAGTTGTTTCTATTACAGTCTCTGACCTCGCAGCTAAAGGGGCTATTCCCAAAATATTCATGTCCTCAATTAACCTTCCTTTTACTGAGAAAGTGAGTGTTCTGTTAGATATTGTAAATGGGATGAAAGAGGCTGCTCATGGTTATGGAATGAAATATTTAGGGGGAGACTTAGGAACTGCGATTGAGGGGGTTATTGCAGGTTTTGTGATAGGTGATCTATCCACTGGGCAAATCTTAAGAAGAGATGGATCAAGAGAGGGAGATTTGGTATGCGTAACAGGTAAATTTGGATCAACGGGAGTGGTTATTGATTATCTTCATCAAAAAAAGCCTCTTCATGAACTGCCCCATAAATGGTTGAAAAAAATGATGGAACCAAGAGCGAAAGTCATAGAAGGGCGACTATTAAGTGAATCAGGTAATGTAACAGCATCTATTGACAGTTCTGATGGCTTAGCCCGATCACTTTGGGAGTTAGCAACTCAATCTCAAAAAAGAATCATAATAACTAGGTTACCAATAGAAGAATCAGTTTTGCGTTTTATTAAAGATAATAATCTGGATCCTATAGATGTCGTTTTTTATGGTGGCGAAGAGTATGAATTAGTGTTTTGTGTGCCTCCAAAGTCATTTCGACCTCTAAAACAAAAATTAGGAGCTTCAGATTCTAAAATTGAGAGTATCGGCTACATCACAGAAGGAAAAACTGGGGTTTATCTTGAACAGGAAAGAAAGTTAGTTGAACTGCCAAGAAAAGGCTGGTGGGATTCATTTCGACCCCCAAACAGCATCTGAAGAACGAGGCCGCGTAGCGATAATTAAAATAGTCAATTGATCTCGTTCAAGTATCGCTTAGTCAAGACTCCTTAAAAATAGCTTCAAATCTTTTCATATAATCTTCTTTTTATAGAAATTAGGCAAGAAAACCCACGGACGCAAGCGATCCGTGGGATGAATTGCCCTCTTATCCGAAAGGATAAGGCTGCAGGCTAATAAGGAGCCTGCCTCCCTAATGGGAGTGGTCCACATCGCCAATGTTACCCTAGGTTTCCTTTACTCGTCAGCAGCACTGTTCCTATCCCTGCAGAACTGTTTAACCACTGACCGCAGAGTTCAAGACTTGTGGAGCATCCTAAAGTGCCTATCCATTCTAAGGTAACGGAGTCCCGTCATCTGAGAGCCATAGGGTCGCAGACGGTGACTGAGGCTAATCAACTGGGCTTGGGGGAGGGTACCACCCAAGCCCACCGATCACATGTGTCGGTGGGTCGTTGACATCTTTATTCATCCGTTATTATTTAAACGTCTCAAAGAAGTATAAAGGTATTTATCTAAAGAATAGGTTATTTGGCTACTGCTTATGTTAGTCATAGAAAAAATATATAACAAAAATTAAAACCAAACTAAAAAGACTCAAAAGTGAAGCATCATAGGGCCGGTGGTCTAGCGGCTATGACACTCAAAGGCTGAGCGTTTTGAGCATGAAGCCTCCCTGACACGGAGGAAATCCCCAGTTCAAATCTGGGCCGGCCCACCAATTCTTCTTTGTAGAAACCCAAATGATGGAGTGAGTGATCTCTCCTCAAGCTTCTATCTGGAATCCGTTTCTAGACACAATAACTGCTACTTAAACTCGTAATCATTTTTTCTACTGAGTTTAATTTAGAAATGAGGATTACTGCTTTTGCCTTTTGTAATCTCTTAACTGATGCTTTTATAACACTCAAATTAATTCTTTTTTCGGGAAAAACCCAAATAGGAGTCTGTATTGGATCATTAATGGGCAAAAAAGAAAATATTCCTCTTCCTGTTTGTGTATTCGCGAATATTATAGCTGTTTTTGAAGTAGTTTCTAATAAATTCCCTTTCAAGTCAGAAGAGCGGATTTCAAGAATTTTCCTTGCGTTGACACCTAAAACACCGAGAATATATGTTTCTAAATCATATTCTTCTTTGGTTGGGAACACAATAGTAGCTTCAAGTGCCTTACTAAAGCTTATTAGTGAAATTGGAGCAGAAAATTGCATTGCCGTAATTATGGGGTCTATTGTACCTATTCTTTCAATAAGAGGGGCTAAAACAGCAAGAGTCGAAAGCCCACTTGCTTCTTCTAATTCTATGAGTGCATTAATGTAATTCCTGATCCATAAAATCCCTGGTGATTTTCTTCTATTGCCCAGATAATCGGAAATAACACTTGAACTAATACTTAAATGCTCTGAAATTTCCGTTTGAGTTATATTAAGGAGATTCAACCATTTCCTTAGGCAATTTCCCGTATCATCGGATAGTACTATGTCTGCTGCCATTATTTTTCTAAAATAATCACCCATCGAGTCTGCCATTTAATTTTCTCCAGAATGATGGAAATTTTATGAGAGTAAATTCCATATTAATATTAATATTATGACTGAGAGTAGAAGAAACTTCACTTCTAACTACTGATGCAATCAATCGAGGGTTTTTCAATCCTCAAGACCAGCTTAAAGTTTCTTGATGAAAATGCAGCATTCTTTCTTGAAGGTTTGAGATTTTATTTGCAAATATGCTTAGGAAAGTTGGAGCAAATCATCCCACCATAATGGCCCTTTGTCCCCATAAATTGAATGATGATAGTTTCTTTCTGTATTTTCTGAAGTTTTCCATACTTTTTTCTCCATGGAAGCTAATTCTGAGATATCTGTTCTATTATCTTCTATATAGTTGATTTTAAAGACATTTTTTTTCAGAAGCAAAGTTTTTCTTCTTTTTTTCTTCGTTGCTCTGGAAGCAACAAAACTGAAGTAAAATCGATATCAAAGAATTTTATACAATTATTAAAGAAATAATAGAAAAATTGGAGTAGTGTAACAGAATTGGCATTTGCAGGAATCCTAGAAGACATCGGCGATTTTTTACCAGATCTTGTTAGAAATTATGCTCCCCCAGATCCACCTTTTTCAAGCCTTTTTATAATGCTGGTGGGGATGTGCCTATCAATCACCATTGCACTTATTTCTCGGCAATTGATAGATATAGAGAAGTTGAAAAAGTACACTCGTGAACAGAAAGCATATCGCAAACTTCAGCGGAAAGTCCAGCAAACTGCCGATAGAAAGTTAAAACTCGAACTTGATAGAAAATCCAGACGGATGAAGCGGATAAACAGTGAACTAAGTAACATGCGAATGAGACCAATGCTCATCTACATGATACCACTTATGCTTATCTTCTTTTCATTGAGTAGTTTTTATAACTCCAATGGGCACACAGAGAAATATTATATGAGTGCGGAAAACACTTCAGTCGTAGATGGAGCGATTAATGGAAAGTATGAAGATACACACTACTCTCCTTATATAAAAAGTCATGGTAAGAGAGAGAAAGAAGTCAAAACTCTTGATATTAGGGAAGTAAATGATAGTTTAAACATTCAAGTCCTTTTTAAGGATCTGATAGATTATCCTGAGTTTAAGATCCAACTTCAGATAAATGAAACCCAGGGAAATGAGAATTTCACTGTCAGCTATAGTATAAACATAGAAAAACCGACAGAAGATGATTGGACTGAAATAGCGCAGATTGAAAATGGAACATTAATTGTAACAAACCATACTCAATATTATAATCAGACTTTCATTCAAGGGTTAATCTCAGATAGACCAGGGAAAGTCATGTATCAATTAAATACGCCAGACAATCCCCTAAGAAGCTTAGTGCTAAGAATAGAGGATACAAGTCAAGATTTCACAACACCTCAAAACGATTCACTCATAAAGATAGATTCCATCGAACTTCGAGCTCATAGAGACAATCGACCTGCAGTAATTCCTTATAAACTTAGGCTACCCCTTCTTCCAAAAACATTCTTTGGTGAAGACTACAAAACATTGCCAACTGCTCCAACATATACATCCCTGCATTTCGTTTGGTGGTATTTTGCTGTTAACATTTCAATTGGAGGAATAGTTCAAAAAGTAGCTGGTCTTCAGCCTGAATAGAAGCAATAGAAGCATAAGAAGAATTCAAAAGGCTATGAAAAGAATCCGTAGAAAACGTACAGAAAAGAAATATCCCCCGTCTTGATTGAGGAATCAAAATGCCAGCACCAGCAAGAAGAACAAAAAGCCAAAAAGCGAGAAAAACAAAAACACCAGGTGCAAGATTAACCGTCCATTATTCTAGGCGCAAAAAAAGCGTTTCAAATTGTGGAATATGTAAAAAACCTTTACAAGGAACCCCAAAAGCTCGTAAAAGTGAAATTCGTAGCTTAAGTAAGTCCGCGAAGAGACCGAATCGGCCGTACGGTGGGCGGTTATGTGCGAGTTGTCTCAAATCCTCAATTGAGGAGATAATTTATTCAAAAAAGAGCTGAAATACTATAATAACGATTAAAAGTCAATAAGAGGTTTTGCTTATGCCAATTGATGTTGGACGTATAGTTATTAAATTAAATGGAAGAGAAGCAACTAAGAAAGCGGTTATTGTTGAAATTATCGATAAAAACTTTGTTCTAATTAGCGGTGCAGGGGTCTCTGGAGTAAGAAGAAGACGTGCTAACCTTCGGCATCTGATGCCTCTGGAAACCCAACTTAACGTTCCACGCGGAGCTTCAGATGAAGAAATTCGAACTGCTCTAGAATCAGCTGGATTACTGGAAGAATTCGCAACGGCAGCTAATCCTGCCCTTTAAGCTTCTATCTTGCCTCCTTTTGCTTTTTGGCAATGTTTGTGGAGAGAAAAATCATCTCTTCAGATTACATTAAGGCTCATGCGGACACTAATCCGCTTTTAGGATGTTCTCCAGAGTCGCGATCAATAAAAGAACTTCTAGAACTCGGAGCACTCATTCTTGACAAACCTCCAAATCCTACTTCTCATGAAGTTACTGCATGGGTGAAGAGAATTTTGCAAATTTCAAAAGCAGGGCATGGAGGAACATTAGATCCCAAGGTTACAGGCGTTTTACCCATTGCATTAGGGAGAGGAACAAAGGTTGTACAAGTTTTACTAGCTTCGACCAAAGAGTATATTTGTATAATGAGACTTCATAATTCTGTTAATTCGGTAAGACTTCAAAAAACCATTCAAGATTTTGTAGGGACAATTTACCAAAGACCACCTCTTCGGTCTTCTGTAAAACGACGAGTGAGGACTCGTACAATTTATTCAATCACCATTTTTGAAATAAGGGGTAATTTAGTACTCTTTCGCGTTGTTTGCCAAGCAGGGACTTATATTCGCAAATTATGCCATGATGTAGGACTTTCACTAGGCGTTGGTGCACATATGAAAGAATTAAGGCGAACAAAGACAGGAATTTTTGGAGAAGATGAGCTTGTCACCCTTAGCCAGCTTCAAGAAGCATCAGATGCTTATTTTGAAGACGGAGAGGAGAATGATCTGAGAAAAATTGTCCATCCAATAGAATACATATTATCTCCTCTTCCTAAAATTACTGTGCGTGACTCTGCGGTTGATGCGATTTGTCACGGGGCAGGTGTAACAATTCCAGGTATAGTGAGAGTATCAAAAGAAATAAGAAAGAATACCCTCGTAGTTATTCAAACCTTAAAAAAAGAGGCAATAGCTTTAGGTAAATCATTATTATCCGCGAAAGAGATCTTTGATAAAAATCACGGGATAGCAGCAAGACCAACAGAGGTTCTAATGGAAAGAGGGGTCTATCCACGTAAATGGTGAGTATTTCTGAGAAATTAAATCGACTAAAAAATCCATTATGGATACTGGCGTCATGCAGCGATTTACTACTATAATTTAGGCCTTTTCTTCTAGCAGGTGATGTTCCTGTGTCAATAAGAACGATATTCTTTGCTACATCCAATCATCATAAAGTAACAGAAGCTCGTCAAATTCTAACCGAGTATCAGATCCATTTGGATCATTATTTTGTAGATTTACCCGAAATTCAAAAAGATAACTTATTGGATATTGCTAAGTTCTCTGCTATGCAAATTTGTTCCAAAATTCGCAATCATATCTTTGTAGAAGATACAGGACTCTTTATTAATGCTTTGAGAGGATTCCCTGGCCCTTATTCTTCATATGTGTATCGTACCTTAGGGAATGAGGGAATTATCAAGCTGATGAATAATATTTCAAACCGTGATGCCTATTTCAAAACAATTATCGTACTGAGAACCTTATCACCGAATTCTATTGATTTTGAATACTCAATTTTTCAAGGTGTAACAACAGGAAAAATCACATTTGAAAAAAGAGGAGAACAATGGGGCTTTGACCCCATTTTTGAACCTGAAGAGGGAAAAGGGCTTACATATTCAGAGATGGGGGAAGGAAAGATACAAATGTCTCATCGAACAAAGGCTTTACGAGCGCTGGGAGAAAAACTTTCATGAGTTTAAGCGAGATCCTTACACTCCATATTTACCACGTAAAGGCACAAATGCTACGCTAGCAAGCGTTTCTTGAGTAAGTTTACCATTTTCATCTTTAGAAATTAAAATCATTGATTGCCACATACGTTCTCCTCCTAATGGCATACAAAGTTTTCCTCCAGGTTTAAGTTGTTCAATGAGAGGAGGTGGAATTCTTGGGCCTGCAGCTGTCAAAATAATTCTGTCGAATGGTGCTTTTTCTGACAAGCCTAAAGTTCCATCTCCTTTAATAATTGCCACAACATCATCATAATCTGTTCTTTTGATATTTTCTTGAGCGAATCTAACTAACTCAGGAACTAATTCAATGCTCCATACTCTGCTAGAAACTTCGATTTTTTTTGGCTTCTCAGCAAGTCTCAATCTTTCTGCTATGAGCGCTGCTTGATAACCCGATCCAGCCCCTATTTCTAAAACGTGAAAGCCACTTTCTAGATTAAGGTATTCAAGTATCAACAGACACATATGGGGTGCAGAAATGGTTTGTCCTGTTGAAAATAGAGGAAAAGGTCGATCAACATAAGCTTTATTTCTAAATTTTGGCGGTAAGAATTCTTCTCTTGGAACATTGAGAAAACTTTCTAAGTTAAGCGAGTCTTTGATCATACCAGTTCTTTTGTAATGATTGACAAGTTCTTCTTTTTCTGCTTTCAAATTATCATCCCCCTTTTGTAGATCTTTTGATTTTCTTGTACCTATCTTATAGATAGGATCTGGTGGGCCGGCCCAGGTTCGAACTGGGGACTTCAGGTTATATTCTAATCTCCTGGTGTCTTAGCGTCTTTAAAAGCTTGTAAGCTTCGCCTTATGCTTTGTAAACAGCGGATAATCAGGCGTCATAACCGCTAGACCACCGGCCCAAATTAATATGTTTACTTAACTGTCCAATTTGATGAAGCTTAATAAAGTTGTCCTAGACTCCGACTCCTAATGGTTCAACTTATCATGATCTGGCTTCTCGAAGACGATAGAAAGCAAAAAGAGCCTCGAAAACGATAGAAAGCAAAAAGAAAACCAGTCTAGACTACCAACTCAAACTAATTTGTTTACTTGACTGTCCAATTTGAAGGAAGGTTAATAAAGCTGTCTCAAAATGTGCCTGCTACACACTGAATTCCTCATGAGCTAGGATCTAGAAGAATAGAAAGGCAAAAAAATAACTTATTTGCTCAAAATATCAGTAAATATTAGTTTGTCTATGCAAGAAAGGTGATTAAGAATGCAATATATTCATGCTGCTCTTTTACTGCACTGTGCTGGCCAATCTGTTACAGAAGATAAAGTGAACAAAATTCTCAAAGCTGCAGGCGTAAAAATAGACACCACTCGGCTGAAAAGTCTGATCGCAGCGTTAGATGGTGTAGATATAGATGAAGCTGTAAAATCTGCTCCAATGTTTGCTGCACCCGCTGCCGTTGGCCCTACAGCAGCAACCACACAATCGAAACCAGAAGAAAAACCTGAAGAAGAAGAAGAAGAAGAAGAAGAAGAAGACCTTGGACTTACATCTCTCTTTGGTTAAACGATTCTATTCATAACTTAGGCATAATATGCCCAAGTTATTCTCAACTATTTCTAACAAAGGGATTTTTTTTAGGTTCTACAGTCTACCCAAACGATTCTTTCATTATTTCTCGTAATACAACTGTTGCATAACTTCCTTTGGGAAGAGAGAAGTATATATTTGCGAGATCTCTTATAAAATTAATTTTGAAATCAATTATTTTTACAAAACTATTTCTTAACGCGCCTTTTGCTGAAAATCGGCGATTTTCACTTTTAAAATCAGCTAGTGATATTCTATCATTTTCTAACAATCTCTCAAGAAACGGAAAATTATCTAAACATGTTTTCCAACCAGGTAATGGAATATTAGGAGGAATTTCTGAAATATCAGAGGGTTCCAAAATTAAGTGAGATAAACACTTATTGAATAAGTAAGATTGATATGCTCCAATGAAAAGAGAGATTTCTTTCCTATGTAGCTTCTGAATTGCTCCGACCCAATCATTAGGTCTTTTTATAAGCTGTTTGGTCATTATTCGTTCAATATTTAGTCTCCTTCTTACGTTTTCAAGTTTATTTTGAAATTTTTTGAAGTTTTCTGTTTCAAGAAGTTCTTTTCGTGCTTCTAAGAGGATATTTGGTCCCTCTCTCGAACAGCTTGTGGCTAGATAAGTCATTACTGCTTGCTTCCATTCACGGCGGACAATATGTCGTCCTACGAGGTGGGTGATTAACCTGCTTCCTCCAAATCTTTGAGAGCCAAAATAATTTGGAATTAAATTTCCTTTTTCTTTGAGTTCTTGGATCAGAATTTTTGATCTAAATTTTAGGTTATTTTCTCTTAACGAGATGTTACGAATTATAATTTTAAACTGGTTCCCCCAATGACTGCCTAATTTAATTCCATATCTGGCATGGGAAGATGAATATATCTTTATACCTGAAGCTTTATTGATTATCTCCAAAAAGTCCTTCTCTTTTCCTTTCCAGAGAGAAATACGTTGAAAAGTTATTGCATTACCATCTTTTAGTCCTGCATATCCAAAATCGTCAATTGGACGTTTTAATAATTTTGAGAGAAGTCGGATTGCTTGTAACGTATCAATCCCTCTTTTCTCCAGTGTAAAATGCAGATAAAGCCCACCTGGCTCCATAGGTATAATTGAGTCTCTTCCAACGATTAAATTATCTTTCCATATCTCTCTAACTTCAAAATCAGATGGTAAAGTTCTTATTGAGCCCCCAAACCCCAATCCCTTCGTCCAAAATGTCTCAATTCCTATGATTTGATCATATTTAATGTTAGTCATTTGAATTTTTTGTGTAATTATAGCTTAAATTAGTAATTTTTCGTAGATAAATTAGTTTAAATTTAGTAATTTTTCGCAGTTTCTTCTTACAAGAAATGGATATTTAGATCTTTTATCTAGAGAAACAAAATGAAATTAAGAGAAGAGCACAAATGGCAGAATCTACCAAGATTGAAGTGTTAGTAGAAGGTGGAAAAGCTACTCCAGGTCCTCCAATTGGCCCTGCTCTCGGACCAATGGGAGTAAATATACCAAGAATAGTACAAGAGATAAATAAGAAAACATCATCATTAAAAGGGATGAAAGTCCCCGTTATTATTCAAATTAATCCCGATAAAAGTTTTGAGATAATTCCAGGTCTTCCTCCTACTTCTGCGCTTTTACTTAAAGAGATAAGCGCATCTAAAGGGAGTGGTACTGCAGGAACCGACTTTGCAGGAGATATATCTCTTAAGGCCTGTGTAGAGATAGCCAAACTCAAGAGAGAAAAGATGTTAGGTTCAAACCTAAAAGCATTAACAAAGGAAGTTCTCGGAACTGCAATTTCTTGTGGGATTACCTGTGAGAAAGAGAATCCTAAAATTATTTGTCAAAAAATAGATAACGACGAGTTTAACGACCTTTTTACCTAAAATTATCCGTAAAATTAATTGTTTATTAAGAAGTAAGACGAATATAAAACGGTGAGATAAAATGGCCTATTCAATAGACAAAATTCAAGAAGCCATTACAAAAGTCAGAAATTCGGCTGAAAAAAAGCCAAAATTCACAGAATCAGTTGAAATTCTTGTCGGTCTCAGAGAAATTGATTTAAAAGATCCTTCCAAGCGTTTTAATATTTCTGCAGTTCTTCCACATCCAGTAAGGAAAAAAACAAAGTTAGGGGTGTTTGCTGAAGGAGAACTCGCCGTTCATGCAAATAAACTTGGTTTAAGAGTAATCTCTAAGGAAGAAACAGAATCATTAGCGAAAGATCCTAAAGCTGCCAAAAAAATAGCATCTGACTATGATTTTTTTGTTGCCCTTGCTCCTTTAATGCCTTTAGTTGGTCGATATTGGGGGAAATTCTTAGGACCCAGAGGAAAGATGCCTAAACCTATTCCTCCTTCCTCAGATCTTGAAAAGTTGTTATCCGAATATAACAGAACAATAAATCTTCGTCTTAGAACAAATCCCAGCATTAATAGCAAAATTGGCACGATTGAGAATTCTGACCAAGAATTGGCAGAAAATGCAAGTTCTGTAATCAACACATTAGCAAATAAACTTGAAAGAGGGATCCAACAAATAAATAAGGTTTCAATTAAAACAACGATGGGAAAAATTATCCATTTATAATCTAGAAATAGGTGATAATGATGGCGAGAGTGAAACCTCATGGGAAGAAAATTCGCTTAGCAAAAGCAGGTCGTCAAAATAATACTGTCCCAACATGGGTTATCGTTAAAACAAATGGAAAAGTACGTCATCACCCAAAAAAGAGGGTCTGGCGAACTAAAAGACTAAAAAAATAATAAAATATTTTATTTCTTCGAAATAGATCTACATCACGCGAGATTATTACAAGAAGAAAACTATCACTCTTAAATCATAGAACAAGAAGTAAGTGACCAATAATGGCAGAAAATGAAATATCCGCTACAGAGGAAATCATTGAAGAAAGGATTTATGTTGTACCCTTTTTCCCATTTTTAAAAAGGCATATTTCTCGAAACAAGAGGGTTCCAAGAGCTATAAGACACCTTCGTGATTTTACAAAACGTCATATGAAGGTAGACAGAGTTATTATCGATCCCGAGGTTAACCACGCAATGTGGTCCCGTGGAATCAAGAAACCCCCTCGTAGGATTAAAATAAGAGTTGTTAAAACAGAAGAAAAGGTTGCTGAGGTATTTCTCGCGTGAGAAATGCTGGAATAGGTAGAATCGCTTGGAGTGGAGCAAGTAAATGTCTTTAGAACGTTGGGATTTAAACAAAAATCCTAATATTGGACTTTATGTGTTAGCAACGAACAAATATATCCTTATTCCAGAGAATCTTGGTGATAATCTAAAGAATGCAGTTTCACGAGTACTTCATGCTTCTATACAGGAAAACGTCACTATTGGTGGTACAAATCTACTTGCTGTTTTAGCAGTGGCTAATAGTTCTGGAATGGTAGTATCATCGTTAGCCAGTAATGAAGAGGTTGCATTTCTGAAAAAGAATGAATTAGTCCCTAGAATAGCACGCGCACATGAGAAATATTTTGCTTTAGGGAATGTGGTACTTGCTAATGACCATGCAGCCATTCTCTCGCCTATAATAAATAAGGAAACCGCCATTCTAATTGAAGAAACTCTAGACGTTGAAACTTTCCAAACTAGAATTGCGGGAAGTGAGCTCTGTGGATCGATAGCTTACAGCACTAATAAGGGCACTCTGGTTAGTCCCTTAGCTAAAGAAGATGAATTAACTAAGATTAAAGAATGGATGAAAGTAGAAAAAGTCAATATAGGTACGATAAATCGAGGAAACCAATTCATATCTTCTGGTCTCGTAGCAAATTCAAACGGTGGAATTTGTGGAAAAGAAACAACTGGTATCGAACTGGTAAGAATAACGGAGATTTTATTTTAATTTAGAGCCCTAATATAGGGGATTTCATAGTTAAGACTTATTATGTCAGTGGATTTTAATTGTGAATTTTCATACAAAATATATTCTGGTTATTACCTCTACATAACTGAATTATCTATTTAATGCTTTTCTGCTAAGAATCCAACTGAAAAGATCAAGAATAGTTTCGGGTCGATCATCTGAAAGAGGAAAAAATGCAATTGATCTTGCAGTACTATGAACGCCGAAAACCAATCCCGATACCTGATCAATTATCCTGTCAATAGTTGCCTGCTCATTGGGAAATCCAGTACTGCCAACTGGGCATATTACAATGAATGCTGCTAAATCCATTTGCTTTAGGATCTTTAAAAACAATTTTTGCCTTTTTTCCGTCAGAGATTCTGCGCGGAAGAGAAAAATCACTCCGTTCACTTTCTTAAGATTCTCTTTCATTTTTTTGAGATGGTCACTTGATCTTATTCTTCCAGTAAAAAATTGGAGATTGTTATTGGCAAAATTTACTTTTTCTTCTAATCTGTCAAATTTTGTTATATTTGGAAATAATAGGAAAGCTAAACTCACAGCGAGGGAAATATCAAGTATATCAAATTTTGCGACTAGTATTCTAGCTACTTCATTAAGGTTTATCATATCTTGAAGTAAACTTTCAATTTGAGCACTACTACTGATCTCAGTTTCTGATGTTTCATGAAGTTTGAAACAACGTACCCGTCGTGCCGAGTAGTTCTGGTCAAAGCTAACTTGAAGAACGGATGTTCCCTCATTATGGAGTCTTGTCAGTGTAAAGATTGGTTTATTCTTAACATCTTGACTCTCAGGATCTATTTGAAATAGAACATTGACCTGGCAGTCGGGACATGGGACCTCTTTAATGATCATGTAAATTCCAGCTAGTTTAGGATCAATAATTTATATGAAATGTTTTCTCAGCTGTACTCTTTAAGTTATAATAAACATCCTTTTGTGGATCTAATTGTACAAATATTAAATTTCTAAGTCCTTTAACATTTTTCTAAAGAGGTAAATATTGAAATCCTCTGTATAAAGATTTTGTAGATGATATTCACTTTAAAATTTTTAAATTCCCTGATGAAGTCCCTAAAGGAGTTTTGAGAGGGTAGGCACTGTAAATGCAAGCCCCCTCATCTTGTGAGAGCTGAGAAGATTTGATAACAGAAGACCATAAGAAAAAGAACGGTTAGGAATAATATTAGCAACAATTGTGTGATTTGCTATTAAATTAGTAAGTTCCAATTATCTTCTTTTCGAACATATTGTTTGGGATCTTAAATCAGCTTTGAAAGACAAGTAATCGATTTAATGAAAAAGCATTGGTGTTCAAATTGAGGATCCATAGTGTCCTTTCTCTCTTAATTTTATTACTTATATTACCGTACAACCTTCAATTTATTGAATCTTATGGAAATAAACGATCTATCTCACAAGAAAATGAAAATAATAATTCTGTGATAAAATCTGAACCGCTAAACAAACATAATGTGAATTTTAATACTAAATACCAAGATAAAAACGATAAGAAAGTCGTGAGCGCGGAAAGAATAAATTTATTCGATGAAGAACTCACAATTTATCAAAAAGAATCAATCAATAGAACTTTGGGAATTAATGAAACCATAGTACTCGGTAAACAAAATGCTACAAATTCGATCAATGGTACTGTAAAGCTTTCTTCTCTTTGGAATGAAACCATTCCTAATGGAAATGCCGAATCTTTATCCAACCCCTGGGAGTTGGAAGGCGTAGAAGAATATGCATACTGCAATCGATCAACAGAGAATTTTTCAAAAGGGGAAGGGGCTTGGATGTTCAATATAACCGATTATCCCCAATTATGGGCTAAATGGAAAATTTCAAATCTGAATCAAACTATATCTGCCTATGCTAATGCTTCTTTTAGTTTTCTTCTTCTTAATCAAACAGGTCTTGATAGTAATGGAACCAGTTCTCAAATCACACTTTCTCTGATTTTTGATACTGCTTCTGTAACATTCTTCCTTTGGCGGCAATCTCCTTTCCCAATTGGTACTCCTACGGATAGAGAGGATATTAGAGTGGATTCTAATTATCTTTATTATTTTATAAATTCGACATGGGATGGTGTATGGCATAATCTTTCGGTGGTAGACCTAGTTAGTCTTATAGAAACTTACTGCAATACTAGTGTTAGTAGGTTATATCAGATAGAGATTGCTTGTGGGTCCTTTCCTTCGCCTTTCTCAAGTTTGTTTTTTATTGATGAATTTAAATGTAATATGTCGGTACAACCAGAGGATGTGGGATTAGAGCTATATTTAGACAATGAACCTCCTAGCCTATTCACTGGTAGTACATTTCCTATTATTCTGAACTTCAATACTGTGAACTGGGGAACTACTCTTCTCCAATTTATTGTGAATCAAGGCAATAATACTGTTCAAGGAATAATAGATCTAGAAATTTTCATTTCTACTTCATTATCTTTCGAAAGTAACTTTTCTATATCTGAACCAGGGTACCTATACGCTAATATCTCTTTTTTCACTTTCGAAACTTCATCTTCAATCAAAAAACTTATTTTGAATGTACCTACAGACTGGGATCAGTTAACATTATACAATGAAGGTGTTATCTTTCTAGAAAAGGTCACAGAATCATGTTATATTGCTGATATTGTTAATGAGAATGTAACTGGCTATCTTTTAACAGCTATAACGCCGAATTATATAGAAGAGATTCAATGCGATGCTAGTTATCCGCTGCAAGGCGACTATGTCAATATTACAGTTAGTATGAAATATGTTGTTCAAGGTCCAATTTTATTGTTGCTGAAAAATCCACAAAACACTGTTTTACTTCAGACTGAAACAATCTGTTTTGTTTCTGGTATAGCCCTCTTTTCTAACTTAAAAATCCCTCTTGAAGCTCCAAAAGGTAATGTATCTATTGAAGTTTATTGGATATCTACTTCAGAAGCTGGTATTGGAATTATTGAATTATTTATTCCTACTGATGTAGGTGAAATAATTACTTCTGATTGGATTGAAGCCTTTCAATATGAAAAGATTCGCATAAACGGTACAATATTAGATCATCATACAAACACAAGCATTGAAAATGGAAACATTACAATATTGTTTGAATCATGGTCTCAAAGTTTCCAATTTGATAAGAATTTTGATATCTTAATCGGTCCAATTATTTCAAGCCCTGGAAACAAAAACCTTGTAATTTCTGCTGTAATAGGTGGTTATATAGTCCCTAATAAGGAAGTAGAAATAACTGTTAAACAATCTCCAATCCTAGTGAAGCAAAAAACCAATTCTCTTGGAGATGAATATTATGAGTTACATCTAAATGTAACAAATTCAGAATACACCCCTATACCCAGCCTTTCTATCAAAGTAAGCCATAATGATACTCTAATTAGCGCAGGTTTTACTGATGACTTTGGTCAGTCAATTATTCACTTTTCTCTTCCCCCAAATTTTATACTTAATACCTTTGAATATAGGATACAGATAATATGGGGAGTTCAAATTCTTTGGGAGAATACTTCCTATATTCTTCTATCTGAACTAATCCAATATAACGAGGCAACTATAGATGAAATTATCCAGCCTCAAACTGTATTATGTAATGAAACAGTGATAGTCCACACCAATGTTAGTTATCCATTTGAAGGACGTTATTGGTATATTTTTTCACCTTTTCCATCTAATGAGATAAAATCAGTTCAATTATTACATGAATCTGAAACTATTAATGTTAGATTAGAACAGGATAAGTTATTTTGGGAACTTCCTAATAATTTTAGTTCTGAATTGGATGAATTAGTGTTTCAAGTGGGAGGGCCAACGGTTTTAATCAAACATGGGGAATATAATGGCACAACTTGGCCCAAAATCGATCTAAATATAACTTCAAGATTGAAATTCTACTCTGTAAGAATAGAAATTCCTTTGACAGTCTTGGAAAAAACAGTTACGGACTGGTTTGCCTTTGATATTCTCGGAAGGAACATAACACAAGATATTAATATTACTAAAAAGACATCTTCTTTGCTATCGATTCATATTGGCACGATTAACGCGAATAGCACCAAATCTCTTGTCCTCACAGGTGTTCCTGTTCCCATCGAGGTAGAATTGGATTCTTTACCCGAAACTATTGATTGTAATGAAAGTTTGCATATCCAGATAAACGTTACATCATTGGTAAGCGTTCCATTTGGTTTAATTGAGTTCAATATGCTAAACCAGGGTATTCAGAACATTTCTCTTTTAACTACAAATCTTACAGAACACAAATACCTACTTACCGCGAGTTTTGGCCCTTTTCCCTATAATACCAGTGCTAAGTATAGAATTCTAGTTTGGGATGTCAATGGATGGTTCTATCATAGTTCCTATTTTTTTCTAAATGTAACTGATTCAATCAACCCAAAGGCGGTATTGAATATAAAGTCAATGGAAGATAACACTTTTCTTTTTTCTGCAAATTGTTGGGAAGAACATACATTCGAGTCAGGGATAGACCAAGTTTTACTATTAATCTTGAATGATAACGAAAATCGAACAGAGGTCTTATCTCCTTCAAATGATTCGAGTCAAGAATGGATAATTGAGATTAAACTCTATGAAGAATCAAAGATAAGGCTACAAGTTCGTGATAAGGCTGGAAATCAGATATTTCTTCCTCAAAACGACGATTATCTCATTTTAAAGCCACAAAACGGGTTTAATATGAATTTGCAGGATGTAGTCTTCTTAAGTGCACTAGTAACCTTGGGTACAAAAGGACTTTTTTCAATTTTATCCTTTTGGAGGAAAAAAGAGACCATAAGACTAGATTAGGTTAAATGGTCTTTGATCCCATCAAAGGGCTGTTTTTTGACATTATTGAACAAAAAATCAGTACCACTCATTATAAGCTAATGAGAAACTCTTTTGTGCAGATAGAAAATGGCCCGTAAATGACAAGAAATGGAAAAAGAATAAGGAGATAATGATGAAATGAGCCGTACGTCCTCAAAAAGGCGTAGAAAATCTACAAAAGGTAAATCAGTAGATCGTTGGGCACTAAAGAAGTTCTACACTATTAACTCGCCTGAAGAGATTGGAAATGGCCAAAAAATTGGTGAAACTGTTGCAGATGACCCTGAAAAACTTTATGGCCGTACTATTGAAGTCCCTTTGAGCGATATAACTCAAGATTATTCAAAGATTCATTTTAAACTCAGGTTTCAGATTGACAGTGTGATTGGAGATACAGCTACTACCCAATTCAGGGGCCATTCCTTTGCAAATGATTATCTTCGTTTTCTTGTTCGTCGTCGCAGGACACGAATTGATGGGGTGTTTGATGTGCGAACAACCGATGGCCACTTAATCCGAGTAACTGTAACAGCATTTACAACACATAGAGCAAAAACATCTCAGAAATTCGCTATTAGAGCTATAATGAAGGCTGTTGTAAATAGAAAAGCTCAAGAACTTCCATTTAAAGACTTTGTTGATGAGATTATCTTTGGTAAGCTTGGGTCAGAAGTTTACAATGGGTGTAAAAAGATATTTCCATTAAAGCGTGTAGAGGTTCAAAAAAGCAAAGTTCTTTCTCAACTCATATTAAAAACAAATTAAAATCAATAAAATAAGTCAGCAAACGAAGAATAAGAGTGATACACTCAAACATATCCTCTATTGTAGTTAAAATCGACTCTATAGAGAGAGTTGGTGTGAAGCTGAAAAAAAGATTTGCTATTGAAGTGTTTTTTTCATTTTCTTGAATCCACTGCTTTAAAATGAATTTTTTTGTATTATCTGGAGCTAGAACCCCATCTAAAAGATTTATTAACCAAAATGGCCCTTCAAAGGATAATTTCATGTTTATTTCAAAGGCGGACATGATCTCAGAGCAAATTTAACCTTTTATATCAATGGAACACAATTGTAAATTATCTATCATTTCTGTTCTTTTTATTTTGTACGCTATATTGATCAGAAAGAATATTTACAATTCTGGTTTTTCAATTAGATTTAAACCATTCTTCATTCATTTTATTCTTTAGGGGTTTCGTCGGCAAATTCCAATTCTTTTGTACGGTGAGCTGGGTGGAAAATCATTATTCGCGGCGGTATACGTTTCAGTTCGGATTCAGGAAGGTCGTTTAATAAGGCCCATCCGAGGTCAAGAGTATCAAGAATAGCTCGTTCTTCTCTATCTCCTTGATTAAGAAATTCAAGCTCAAACCGATCTCCAAATATGAGATACTTTCTATCTACAGAAGTGAGCGCTTCTTCACCCACTACAGCTACTAAATCTCTTAAACTTCGAGCATGACTATAAGCTGCATAGAGTTGATCTGAAACCGGTTGATGGCAGACATGTGTGCGCCCTTTTCCGATTCCTTCTCTCATCAATCGTGAAAGTGACGGTAATGGATCAATTGGGGGATAAATGCCTTTTCTGTAAAGCCCACGATCGACAATTAATTGCCCTTCGGTAATATAGCCTGTAAGGTCAGGAATAGGATGTGTAATGTCATCACTTGGCATAGATAGAATAGGCAGTTGAGTGATGGATCCTTGACGGCCTTGAATACGGCCTGCACGTTCATAAATTGTCGCTAGATCGGTATACAGATAACCAGGATATCCTCTGCGGCCTGGAACTTCTTCACGAGCTGCGGAGATTTCTCTGAGCGCTTCAGCATAGTTAGTCATATCAGTAAGAATAACAAGGAGGTGCATATCATATTCATAAGCTAAAAATTCAGCTGCAGTTAATCCTATTCTAGGAGCAATCAAACGTTCTACGGCAGGTTGATCCGCAAGATTCAGAAATAATACTACATTCTCTAGGGCACCGCTTTTTTCGAAATCTTCTCTGAAAAAACGGGCCTCTTCAGCCGTTATTCCCATTGCTACAAATACTACTGCAAATTCTTCTTCTTCACCTAATACTTTTGCCTGGCGCGCGATCTGGGCAGCCACTTTATTGTGAGGTAATCCACTTCCAGAAAAAATCGGCAGTTTTTGACCTCTTACTAATGTGTTCAATCCATCTATAGAGGAAATTCCAGTTTGAATGAATTCCCGCGGGAAATCCCTAGCATAAGGATTAATTGGAGCTCCATGTATTTCGACTCGATCTTCTGGTATTACAGGGGGAGCACCATCAATTGGTTTCCCACTTCCAGAAAAAACCCTACCAATCATTTCTTGGGATACAGAAAGTTTGATAGTTTCACCTAAAAAACGGACTGTGGTAGTTGAAGTATCTAGACCTCGTGTTCCCTCAAAAGATTGAATAATTGCTAGATCTTCCGCAACTTCCAAAACTTGCCCAGTACGTTTCTCACCCGCAGGATCTTCTATAAGAACGATTTCGCTGTATGAGACACCTTTGGTATCTTTCACAAAAATTAATGGGCCAGTGATTGAATCGATTGTCCTATAAGTCCTTTTTTGAGAAATCTTCTCACCAAGCATCTTATCACCAGTATTGTTTTGAAACTGACTTTTCTAACGCTCATCATTTCCCCTTATAAAATATGTTGGCAGGTGAACCCACTATAAATTTTGACTCTTTCATTGTTTAAATGGATATAATAGCCTACCTTTTGCTGTATCACTTTTTCATGGTATTTTAAAGCTTTTTTTTCTATTAAATTTATAAAAATAGACATTTTCATTTAAAAAAGTTCATTAATAAGATTAAATATCTGATTAAGCCCTTTAGTAATCAATACCCAAGAATAAAAATAAAAAAGCAAAAAAAGAACTTTTGAGAGCAATCATAGAGAATTTGGTGACATGGCGCGGGGGTACCCGAGCTAGGTCAAAGGGGACAGTCTTCCAAATCTCCCCTGTTGGAAGTGTCCACACTCAAGAGAACTCGAATCCGAGAAATCTGTTGGCGCAGGCCTTCAAGGGTTCAAATCCCTTCCCCCGCATCACATAAAAACTGTGGAAATCCCAATGAGTAAAGAAACATCGACAGAAGGCGTAAAAGCCACTAGAATGGAACTCCTTGCCCTTAAAGAACGACTCACACTTGCAGAAAAGGGTCATGCCTTACTTCAAGAGAAACTCGAAGCACTTACGAATGAACTCTTTTCGGCCCTTTCAACTTATCGTAATGTTAGAACTAACACTATAGAATCGGTTGAGCATGCAAAAATTGCCTATTCGGAAACAAAAATGATAATGGGGTCAGCAGAGGTTAGGGATCTTTCTCTAGGGATTCCAAGAACAATTTCTGTAACTACTGCTACAAAAAACTTAATGGGAGTATCTGTACCAGTTATCCAAATTAATAAGGATTTAGAAGGGATACTTGCATATTCACTTCATGGAACCTCGGTTAAATTGGATGAAGCAGTTGAGGTACTCAGAACTGCAATGATAATGTTGATTAAACTCGCAGAAATCCAAGCCACTATCTCTAGACTTGCAAAGGAAATTTCAAATACTAGAAGACGTGTAAACGCCCTAAATTTTATTGTGATCCCTCGTGTCAAAAATTCGTTAGCACAAATACAACTCATCTTAGCAGAGCGAGAAAGAGAAGAATTTACTCGCCTGAAAAAAATTAAAAAGCGCCTCGAAGCACAAGCAACAGCATGAGATTCGACTTCAATAATTATGAAAACTTAATCCTCTATTTCTAATTAAAAGCAGTTTCCTTATATAGTTCATTTGATATCCCTCATTCTTCGGGGGAAGGAAGAAATCAATATCATATAGAACGGTATATTCAACCCAGTTAATTCACTTCATTCATTTCTAATTTCCACTTTGGTTAGACGGAGTTTCAAAGCTTTTGCATCTATTTTTTGTATTAACATTCATTTCCAAGTAAAAAATAACCCAAATTCATATCCTAAAATACTATTGGTCTTATAATTCATATTTTTCCGTAAATAAGATTCTTGGTGTTTTTATTTGCTATTTCGTACAAAAAAATGAGTGTTAGAAATTGGATTGGTTACTGTACAGTAGCAATTTACGTCTTGTTTCAGTAATATTAGGGGTATTACTGAGCTATGGTCTAATTAAAGCCTTTAAAAGTTTTATAAGACTATTTACAAGTACAGGTGCCTATCTTCAATTTGATCGTTTTACTGATAAAGAAGTTATCTTTAAAAGAGATGATGGTAGAGAATGGATTGCGGTAACGTTCTATTCAAAGCCTCAGATTCTTGATAGGATGATTTTAAGCAAGATATGGCGGTTATCTCCATGTACTCTTGAGATTCGTAAGCATCAATCCGAGATTGAGTTGTTTTTAACAATATTCACAGATAAGGAAATATATAAGCAGAGAATTACTAAGGCGTCGTTCTGGTTTGAAAAACTCTCTGGTGATATTAAAATCCTGAAAGATAGAGAATTAAGGAATTATTATCAGGGATTAACCTCAATAACACTAAAAAATAAGCTAACACTGTTAGATGATGGAAGATCTATCTTTGGTGTTATTTCTCAATCACAAGAGAATAATCTAGATGAACTAAGCCCAACACTTGATATTAGGTCTATGTATTTTTTTAGTAAGAAAAACATGCAACAATCCTCTGATCATACAGAGGAGGTATTTAGAGGAAGTATAACTCAAGTGGGAATCAAAAAGGATTCTAAAGAATCTTCTATCTCTATAATTCCAAAATTTCTTTCATTTATAGATTCATTAGAATTTAAAAATCCAGAAAGTACAAAAATCACCGCTATGAGATTTCGAATTCCCCCTTATGGCCTAGGGGTACATTCAATAGAGGAAGGGATTCATAGAATTGAGAGATTAGTAAATAAATATCTTTATACTCCTCAAAGTTCCTTAAAAATCTCATCCCCAGAAAAAGTAAAAACTTCAGATAGAAAAAGGCTCGTAGAAGAAAAAGTTGCTACTGAAAACCCAAAAAGACTAATAATGAATCTAAAATCCCAAAACAGTTCACAGAATAATAATAAGCAAAAAAATCCTATAAAACCCAAAAAAAGACCATCTAATGCTTCTACTAGCCATAAATTATCGGATTTTGGAAAAAAATCCCAAAAAAATGAATTAAAAAGATTAAAAATTAACTTCAAAAATCAGGGTATTCTATGCAAATCTTGTGACGCTTCCAGTTTTTTATCTACCCTAAACGATCAGATTTGTACTGAGCATCTCAAGAATATGTTTACATATCTCTCTAACGTGAAAGTAAAAGATGAATTGGTACGAAATGCTCGTTTTGGATTTGATTATTTATTGAGGACAATCCAAAGAGATAACCCCAAAATTTCTCCAACAGGGATTCGTTGTATCGTTAATGGGTGCCTTTCCCAAAGATTTTTTAGTCTACCTCACTCCATTAAGGGCATAAACTACTCTGAAATTGAGAATAAAGTGAAAATTCTCTACAAAGAAAATATTGAGAGCTATGATGATAATAATTCAATCCCAACTATTGAAAATACGGTTTGTGGTCAATGTTCTTATCAAAAAGAATCTGACACTTGTAAAATGATAAAAGAAGAAGTCGAAATAGCATGGAGGACTTTTTGGAAAGATGAGTTATTCCCCCAAGAAAAAAACAATCTTTTAGGAGAAGCCAGTTCAATCCCAACTGACAGTTTAATCGAAACTCTCAGCACTGAACCGATTGAACAAGGGTTAAAACTCTGCATTCTGAGACATTTTTTAAGTGAAGGGATAGTTGACATAACCCCCACTGATAAACCAAAGATTATAGCTACTCTAAAAAGATGGAGCAAAGATTTATCTGAGTCTAATGACCAATCCCGAACATCTGTTTTGATAAGGAATCTTAGATTCCATTCTACTTGTTCATTAGCTTCTAACTAACCCTGTGTATAATTATTTCAATCAATATTGGTAACTATTATATTATAACCCTCTTTGTCCATGGAGTTGAACAGTATTCATGTATAATGTGATAAAGCTGTTAGAAGTTCCAAAGATGGACAAACGGCAGCTTGTTGACGCTTTAAAGGTATTTAATGGGTTTCGCTCAGATATCACCTTTGAAGTTGAAAAAATTGGAGAGATTGTTTCCATTTTCTTTATTCCAAATAAAAACAAACGTTTCTTTCGTGAAAAACGTTCAATTGAAGGAATTGCACGAATTCGACAGTTTTTGAGATCACTTGGACTACATGATTCTTCCATAGAGGAAATAACGGATTCTAACCTTCCTTTCATTATTAACGAATGTGAAAACTTGGGAAAATTCATTCCAAGAAAATATAGAAATGTCGTGATTTCATTTAAGGGAATTCCTTCTGGGGGTGAGGATAGAAATCTTCTCGATGAATACATTGATATCATTATGTCTAATGAGATAGAATACTCAAATCTACAGATTACCTTCCGTTATCAAAATCCTAAAAGAGTTAAGACACATTCTAAGAGATTCAAAGGAGAAGAAAGAAATCACTTGAGAATATCAGAGTTTCAAGTCTCTGCAAAAGTTATCGCTCTCAATCCATATGAAGTAGATCTAAAAAAATTCCTTTGGGATATCAAGGCTTTTGCCAACTCATTTAATCTTAAAACAAAGGCATGGCCTCGTTTCTGGGGATTGATACGATCTCCTTTACTTTCATTAAAACAAAGAAAACATATTAGACCATCAATGCTCTCTTCATTGGATCTTTCATCCTATCTTCAACTTCCCAAAAACATTCACTGTGGTTTAAATGCAACCTCGAGTTTTGAAGGATTTAGTGTTCCCCCTGTACGTGATATAACTACTATACAGTTTCCTATTGGATTTCCTATCGTTAATGGGATTCAATATAAAAAACCGTTTTCTTTGACAAAAAAAGACTTATTTCAACATGTGGGGATATGGGGGAGAACTGGATCAGGAAAAACCCGTTTATCTATAAAATTAATTGAAAGTCTTCTTAAAACAGGTTCTACAGTGTGTGTTTTTGATTTAAAGGGTGATTATTATCCACTCTTGGAATTACATGATCCTAGTGATCTCGCATACTTAAAACCTGGATCGTCTGATTTTGGATTTGGATTAAACCCGTTTGAAGTTCCGAAATTTGTACACATACGAGACCATTTTGTCTTTCTTTTTGAAACTTTCAGAGCTTTAATAAAATCAGGGGGAGAGGAGACATCTGGACAAATGGAAGAACTTTTAGAAAGTGCTATAAAGAAGACTATTGGACAGAAGGGGGATTTTCATTTTTTCATAGACCTTCTTACCAATCGTGCCAATGATCTGGGCATAAAGGGAGCTTATATTGAGAAAAGTGGACAAGCAGTAGCTAGTCGAATTAAAAGATTAACAAGGGGTGTAGGTGGGATAGTTTTACAGTTCAAAAATAATACAATCGACATTGAAGAACTACTTAAAACTAGTATTATCTTTGACCTCAGTGCTCTTTTTAAAAAAGGTGGGGAAGGTTACAAATTTGTAACTGAGATTCTCTTTTATCTTATTTCTAATGCAATGATGAATCTTAAGGGACCGATCTCAGATCCAAATGAGATAGGCACAGTCTTTGTATTTGAAGAAACACAATTGATCGCGCCTGAAAGGAGAAAAGGCGATCCTACATCAATATTTGGTTATGGAGCGTCAACACTTCGAGGTTATGGTGCACGGCTGATTTTTTCAGGAACCACTCCAAAAGTAGAGGAAGCAATCAGTGATAATACTGCATTGAATATCTACTACGAAGTCCCCAAAGAACTTAACTTATCAAAAGGGTCTATGTTTTTACCAGAACAGGTAGCAATAATTCATCTTCCATATTGGAATCCATTTCTCTTAAAAGTATATGACGTTATACTCCCCAAAGTTACTGAGAGAACATGGGAACAAGCTCGTCAGCATCCCCTTGTGAAAAAATCACATGAGAGGATGGCGGTAAGTTTCAAATAAATATTTAATTGCTTTAAATTTTTAAGATTTTAGACTCAGATTACCATTACAAATTGCAAAGAATGAATTTAACCTTAAATCATAAAAAAAATCCTGATACTTTACAAATTTTCTTTTTTTTCTAGTCGTCTCACTAATTCATTCAATAAATTTCTGAAAGCATCTGAAGCAGCTGTTTTCTCAATATTTCGTTCATCCAATGGAATACTAGATAGATGTGAGGTAATGATATATAAAATCTCTTTCATTGTGAAGTAATTCTGGATCCACGCCCAGATGATAATTGCTTCAACCCCATCACCAATTTTGTCTCGATCACCTTTCAATAGCACTTTTTTTTTGAGAAGTGATGCTCTGTAGGCATTGGAAAGAATAGCATCTGAAACTTTGCACCCTGAAGCCTGTTTATGTGCTATTGAACGAGAAAGCGAGTATAAAAAGTTGATAAAGGCATCACCAAGTTGAGCAAGTCCTTTAGAAGTTGTAACAGTTTGTATATTGTATCCAGTAGGTATTAAAGAAGTAATGCTTTCAATAAACTCTTTATCATCAAATTGAGAGATTAATTCATCAGATTTATGCAAAATACTCACATCTTTGTAGATGAATAATCATTTTACCTTTTACTATTTTCAACTACCTCCTAATGGGGGATTAATAATATTCCTCATATGTAGTAAACCAGTATTGTTATTATTTAATTTTAGCGAGCCCTAGGATGAATGTAATAACTCGATTACTAGGAAAAACTGTTACTATTTACTTAGATAATCTATTAATTTTGAACATTTATCACTAATTGCAGTAGTTGCTTTTTGAATAGCGTTTATAGGATCTTCTTCTTCTTTTGTTCTTAGATAGAAGATCGGATTTGATAAAATCGGGTGGTTTGTTCTGTAAGCAGCGAATAAAACACCTTCCTGATCTTTTAAGGTCTCTCTAATTATATTTAAGAGAGTGTGCTCTTCTCCTTGGGCTTCAAATTCAAGTAAACCTTGTTCCTTTCTTAAAAGTTTGAGTTCCATAATTATCCCTTCTATTTAACGTGATCGTGATCTTGAAGGTCTTCTTCTATGTTTATTACCCTCTTTAGTTATTTTTAACATATTATTACTTCCGTAGAGCCGAGAAGTTATTCGAGGTTGAATGTGTTCACATTCGGGGCATTTTAAAAGGTTTCTTCGTATAAAATCTAACTCAGAACCACAGATTGTGCAGTATGCAAGAATAACTCCATAAGTGTCACCCAGCAATGTTAACCCTAGAGGGATATCATCTCGAATAATTCCAGCCCGAACCCAGTCAGCTGGTCTAATAACTTCAAACATACTATGTACATATCTATCTGAAACATTGGATATATGTAAAATCCCTGTATATGGAACAGGAATAATTTCTCCATTTAATCGGAAGATAGAAATGGTTGAGGCCTGTTTTCTAGTTATTGTGGCCTGACCTATGATTAGTTGACCCTTTGCAGGTGTTATAGGCTCTCTCCTTCCTTTTACACTAATCCGATGATTTTCAACGTCGATATGTACACTTCCTGCTATATCAGCATATATTATTCCTTCTGCTTCATAGCAATTCTTATCGGGGATATATTCCTCAATTACACCTAGTTGATCCCCAGGAATGACATAAGACAATATTTTTGTATTTTTACTATTCATTACGTAATCACAACTTGTCTAAATTCAAGAGATGTTCTTAAGTTTTTTTCATTTGAATCGTTAGAAGTCTTTCATCCTGACTTGGGCGCTGAATAGCTATAAAAGGAAGTATTCGCACTACTAAAAATGTTCAATGGCGTCATTGAAGTAAATTTGGCTCAACTAAAATATGTTTTGATTACTAGGAGTCATATGAGAGTGCTGTCTTTTTAAAATGTTCATGCCTTCTCTGTTAAAGGACAAGAGGCGACTTACGAAATCTTTCTGAGAAATGTCGTTTTATCTATATTTTTGGTCTTGATGGTTAGTTTTGTGAATGGATCGTTTCAGAAAACTATCACTCAGACTGAATCTTATGAAGTGATCAAACTATACCAAAACTAAGTAGTTGGCCATATGTTACAAAAAAGAAATACTAGTAACCCTAACGAAGCAATAAACTTACCCCTTCTTGAATTTATGCAGAAAATACCCAATCCTAATAGAATAAGGACAAATCCTACCTCTTTAGAAAATAAATATTGAGGAAGGGATGGTTTTATAGAATTCAATAGTTGTATAGCCATAAACTCGCCAACATAAAGTAACAATCATTAAATTGTTATCTTATATTGAATTTAAACTCAGAAATTGTCTTATAAAAACCGGTGTTTTTATAATAATAGCGATGTAAATATCGATAGAATCTTATAACCTGTCATTAATCTTAAGTATTTCTCAAAATATCAACCTTTCAAGCAGTTCTCAGAAAATTGTTTATGATGGAAGAAGTTATATTAATATAAATGAGAAAAATTGTTCCGAGGAAGAAGAGAAGGAATATTTTCTTCCTAAAAATTTTAAATTCTCTTGCCTGTTTATGAAAACCTTGAATAAGGTCTTCAAGATTGAAGTAAAGAAGTTACTATTTTTCGAGTCCGTAGCAAACTGGCATCCAAAACAATAAAGACTTCTTAAATAATAAGAGAGAAGAAATAATGGCAGAAAAACAGACACTAGTCACATTTAATTCCCTTTTAACAAAACTTCAGAAACTTCCATCATTTGAAAACCCCAGTATAGCCTTTGAACAATATCAAACCCCAGATGAACTCATTACAGAACTCTTATTATTAGCGAGTTTTACATTTAATGACGTTAGAGATAAAAGAATAATTGACTTAGGATGTGGAACAGGGAAGATAGGACTAGGAGCAGCCATGCTTGGAGCAGCTCGCGTATTACTGATTGATATTTCAGAAAAAGCTATAAAAAGGGGTAAAGCGGCAACACAGGATGAAAATTGGACCAGACTTGATTGGTTAATTCAACCTGTGGAAACACTTGTAGCTCGTAAGTTCTATGACAATTTTGATACAATTTTCATGAATCCACCCTTTGGAGCACAAAGGAAGGGCATAGACCAGTGTTTTATTAGAAAAGCTTTAGTTCTTGCTCCAGTAGTATATTCTATTCAGACACCCTTCACACCCCTTCTTAAGGATTTAGAGCGTGACAGACGGATTAAAACAACTAAACTACGTGATAGATTTCTTAAAATTCCAAAACTCCATCATTTTCATCAAAAAGAAAGCTATCAGGTTAAAGTCAGTATTTATAGGTATTCATGCTAGATTCATGTAATTTTATCCTGTTCTAGAAAGATCAAAGTTATAGAAGGCCTGTTTATAATGAAAAGGGGTCTTGAGAGCTAGAGGGAAGGCAGCTCTGCATCCCCTGTAAAGAAAGGCTTAGTATGAAATACGGTGGCATAATGACTATATTGCCTCTTATTAGCTTACCAGAACTTTCTTTCCCTCAAATGAAGGCTCAGAACCGACAAAAAGGAACATTTAAATAACTAAAAGTTGCCGATAACATTAGTTATACAACTTTGCCCCAATTGGATTAGAATAAACCCTTGAAGGGACATTTGAAAAGGTTCTCAATTAAAAATGATGGTTTTTTCTATCTGTCCTCTGTGGTGGAGTAATTTACTTTCACAATACAAAACCAAAATAATTAAAATAAGGCAAAAAAGTAGCGGCTAGGTTGATTGTTTCTAGTAATTGATACTGATCTGCATGATAAAAGATCTGAAATAAGTGATTATCACATCTTAGAAAGAAAAAAAGGAAAAGAGAACCATCTTAAAATAAAGAAAAACATAAATGAGTTTTAGAAGATGACAGGAGCAAAATCACCTACTGGAGAATTCGCCGCTAGAAAATTACGAATGAAGCGTGCAAGATTTAGATGGAAAGACAAACACTACAAAAGACGAACCCTTCGATTGAAGCAGCGGTTTGACCCACTTGAAGGGTCTCCCCAAGCCCGTGGCATAGTAATAGAGAAAGTTGGCGTAGAAGCCAAACAGCCCAATTCAGCCATAAGAAAGTGTGTTCGAGTCCAGCTCATAAAGAATGGAAAACAGGTTACAGCCTTTGTTGCGGGCGATGGTGGTCTCCTTTTCATTGATGAACACGATGAAGTCATTGTACAAGGAATTGGCGGAGCCAAGGGCGGAGCTATAGGTGATCTGCCTGGAGTAAGATATAAAGTTACTCAC
>JAEOTF010000038.1 GCA_016840025.1 Candidatus Hodarchaeota archaeon | reverse complement strand
GAGAACCAGAAAAATGATATTGGAGGCAGTTCGTCCACTGTAGGTACAATAATGTACTATGAAGATCAGATCAAATCTTTGGACATCGTTCCTCAAAAGTTAAATGAAGTACGTATGCGACGTTTAGCGAAGTCAAAGGAAATTCATGCAGTAATCAGGCAATTGGCTGAAGCATATCGCGAATTATACGCACCAGTAAACCAGTTCATTGAAAAACGCCCGTTAGCAAAAGAAATATTCCATCTCAATTTTGAGGTGGGCATTGTTGATACAGGGTTTGAAGAGAGTTTCTTTGATGTCATAACTCATGGCGTAACAGGAACATTTTGTGGAGTGGAAGAAGGACGTAAAATGTTGCGAAACATCCTTGATCGCCATGATTTTAATACCGAAACAGGGATAGAAGCTTTCCTTATCGAAATTTTGGATTCACTGGAGAATGATAAGAGGCCCGAAGGCCAGCCGGTCAGAGTAGCTGACCAGATTCGAAAGGGGAAAAATACACAGGCGTTTTATGATATGGTTTTTGCATTAGATTATTTAAAGCCACGATACTCACTTAGAATGGAAAATAAGGAATTGCATCATTTGTCTCCTGGGGAACGCGGCACACTCTTACTCGTGTTCTATTTATTAGTCGATAAAGATGATATCCCCTTGGTGATTGACCAACCGGAAGAAAATTTGGATAACCAAACCGTTTATGAGCTCCTTGTTCCATGTATGAAGGAAGCGAAACAACGAAGACAAATTTTTATCGTTACACACAACCCGAATCTTGCAGTGGTTTGTGATGCAGAACAGGTAATTTGGGCCGATTTAGATAAGAAGAATAACTATTTAATGCGATATGTTTCTGGTGCAATAGAAAATCCTGATATCAATAAAGCCATTGTTGATATTCTAGAAGGAACAATGCCTGCATTTGATAATCGAGATTCGAAATACCAAAATTCTCATTAAGTAACTATTCCTATTATCCAAATTTAGTTCCTAAAGTTAACTAAACTTGTTTAGCTTTTACTGAGTCTGCGTTATTGAAAACGAAAGAAGAGTTTATTCTTTCGTCAACTCCTCTCTTAGCTCTTCTCCCGCTTCAGCAAGCTTGTAGAGTCTTCCCGTCTTTTCCTGTGGATTAAGGCATGTTGCCAGCCCCTGCCTTACGAAACTTCGGAGTACATCACTTGTATTGTTCAAGCTTACCTTTTCGTTGTATTCTTTGCACTTTTTATGTATCTGGCTTGGTGTCATCGGATGTGTCATTGCTTTCAGCGTTGCCGTTCTCTGCCTACCTTTGACGACCCAGGCGTAGAGTTCCAGGTTCACCATCTTTTTACACTGGATAATCGGTTGTAGTAGTTAAAATTTACCCTGAATGTATAATGGAATGTTTGGGGTTTTATCAGTATAAAGCTTAAATAGAAGCGGGTTACTACTTTCGGATAGGAAAATGGATAATTTTCTCCTAAAGGAAGAGCAAAGGCTCTGCAGCAAATACGGCGTTTTGGACATAGATTCAGTTTTGGATGTTCAATATAAAATCCTAAAACACAAATATAGGGGTAGAGTTCAAAATTAAAACGGCGTGCACTGCTCAAAGAAAATATACTTAGGTCACCTCTTTTTTTAGAAAAGTATTTAAATAAATGATTATTCGAGTGGTTAACAAGGCGAGCGAAGCTGAAAATGTAGTCTTGTTGTTCAATGTGGGGGGCTATGGGGTAGCATACAATATTCAACAACAAGACTATAGAAAGGTTTATATAGTAATTCCCCTTTCTAATGGCATTATGGCAACAAATGACATCTATAACAGCAAACAGCAATATCAAACTATCGTAAGGAAATTGTTAACCGGTGTATATTTTAATCCGGATAAGAAAACAAAATATTATATCCGCAGGAAGAACAATTTAAAATATTTCAAAAAACTCATTGAAGAGTTTGACTACAAAGACATATCGTATATTCGCAGGATTCAATTTTTTAAAGCTCTTAGAAAAACTTGCGCATGCACAGACAAAGACCTGAAGGATCTTGATCGAGATGATGTCAAATCAATAGTTAAAGAACTTAATGGAGTACATAAGGCAGTGAACACAAGAAGGGATTTTATTAATTATAACAAGGCAATCTGGAAGATTATTTTGCCAGAGAAAGATTCACAAGGTAGAGCAGAAGATGCAATACTACCTTATGCTTGGCGCGTCAAAGTTCATTCTGATAAAAGTTTAGAAAAGGATAGAGATGATAAATTGACAGATACTGAATATGCACGGATTCAGAAGGCTCTTGGTAAGGATCCCAGAATGCAACTCTACTTCGCATTGATGTTTGAATGTTTAGCTAGACCCCAAGAATTATGCTATGTGAATTTAGAAGACATTCAGCTTTTTGATAATTATGCACGGATAAGGATAAAAGAACACGGCAAAGAAGGAACTAAGACACTTCAAGTTATCGATAGCTATTATTACTTGTCGGAATGGTTAAATAAGCACCCTAGAAAACTTGAGGGTGCCAAAGCACCTCTTTTTATAAACACAGGAAATAACCGCAAGTCTGATCGTCTAAACCCAATGACCGCTAATTGGATACTAAGAGAGACACTGAGGCGATTGGGTATTAAAAAACACATAACTAATTATAGTTTCAAGCGTAACGGAGTAACAGCTAGATACCTGGCGGGTGAACCAGCACAAAACATTCAGAAAATAGCTGGTTGGACAAGTACCAACCAATTAAGGACATATGACCTTTCAGAACAAGAAGAATTCCTTGAAGAAGAGCTTATAAAAAAAGGTATTATTAAAGCTAAAGATAGGTTTAAAAAGAGATTGGTTACTTATAAACAATGCGCCTTTTGCAATACAATAAATCCCAAGAGCAACGAGCACTGCAGTCAATGTAAGCGACCATTAAATAGGAATGCTATATTGGAAGCCGAGGAAGAAAAAGGTAAAGAATTATCTGACTTAAAAGAGGAGATGGGAAGAATGAATAAAGTCTTGATGGCTTTAGCTAATGAAAGAAAGCTTGAGAAATCAGGTCTTAACTGATGAGAACAGCCCCGAAACGAAAAGGACCTGGCATTTCGTATGGGGTGATTTG
>JAEOTF010000285.1 GCA_016840025.1 Candidatus Hodarchaeota archaeon | reverse complement strand
GACTTCAGGTGTAGTTTCTAGCGTTGGCGTAGGGGATGGAATCATTTCTGGTGCGACTTCAGGTGTAGTTTCTAGCGTTGGCGTAGGGCGAGATTCTGTTGGAACTTCAGGTGAAGGAATAGGCGCAACTTCAGGTGAAGTTTCTAGTGTAGGCTGAGTTAAATCCCTCATAAATTCTAAAAATGTTTCTGATAATGAAATGAGAATGTCTTCCTCTGGTACTTGGAGTGTTTTCATGATTGCTTCTTTTATCACAAGATTTTGATTTATTGGAATGATCTGAACCGTTTTAGCTACTTCTAATGCCTCTTCTGAATTTAATATTGTAGCCATGGCCCATGCTTCAGAATTGGATCCAAAAATTCGGGCAATAGAGTCATTATGCTTTTCTGTACCCATTTTAGGGAATGGTGTTGTCGGACTGTCTTCTGCTGCCAAAATACAGACTGGTAATTGCCCTAAATCTGGCATATTTCTACGAGAAAATCCTATCACTACTACTGATTTCGCTTTCTTTCCCTGTACAAATTTAGGAATTTCTTCCCGCTCTTCCTCTGTAAGGAAAAGAGTATTCTCCAGGATTTTTTCAATTGGGGTACTCTTGAGATCACGTACAAAACCAGTTAAAAGAACAAGATAAGCTAAAAATCCTTCAGATGTTCGTGGAGCAATATAGACTGCATCATTGGGGGAACAAATGGTAGACCAGAAGCCATAGATGTCTGGGCCAATAATTGTATCCAGAGTGGAAGTTCGTCCAATATGAAATCGAATTGTGTCGAGTACTAAATTTAGTTTCGTATTAATTTCAACCAGGTTCGAATAACTTGGCGTAAGTGTAACTGCTCTATATCTTCCTCTTCCTGCAAAAAACATTACATGTTCAGAAAAATTAACAAAAGAAATAGGCTCTTGAACTACTTTTTCTGAAAAAAGACAAAGTACTTGAGTCAATGTTCCTGAAATGGTTTGATTGGCAATAAGCTTACCTCGACCTAAAGCCAAAGCAGGCTTCCCTGTATTGATGTCAACTATGCAAAGATCTAATGATGAGGAAATTGATTGTGACGATGCCACCAGTTTCACCTAATCTGAACTTGCTTGGTATAGTACTTCTTTTTGTACTTCTTTTTTGTACTTCTTTTTTATCTTATTCTCTCAAAAACTGATCTCTTCGTTAGCTTTTATTCTTTAAAACCCATTTGTCCAAATAGAGAGGCTAAACCATCCATTGGGGATGATTGTGGTCTTAATTTCATTATTTCTTGAAATAACCGTTTTAGCGTTTGATCATTAAAAATGATAGAATTAAAACGAGTCTTAATCTGATAAACCTGATTAAAATCACGTTCTTCGAAGGCATGAATCACTTCCATTGTTAATTGAGCTAAAGGCGTATCTTTTGATTTAAAAATCTTCTCAAATTTATTTTGTTCTTGTAAAAATAATTTTGCTTCCTCTACAGAACTATCTAAAAGATTAACAAGGGTAATATAGGTTAATAACTGAATTTGTAAGGTTTGTTCCAGTGAGGAGTTTAATAAGGCAATAAAGATCTTTTTAGCTTTCATATAATCCTGGATTTGAATGTAGTATTGTGCAGCTAAGGTTTTAATTTCAAAAAGCATTCCACTTGCTTTGGCAAGTTTTTCATCATTTAATGCATCTGCACAAGCTTGAATAATTTGTGAATCATCCCTGGCATCCACAATTATTGTTCCAAAAATGTTTTCACCTTCATTATAAGATCCTGTTGCCAGAAGTAGATTTCCTATTTCAATTAGACCCATCAATGCCTTTTTGAAATAATCTGTACGTTTCATCTGCTTTTTATAGCGTAATGCAAGCAATCGAACTTCATGGGGCCTGTTTCTCTCAATAAGTGCTTTTGACGCTTCAAGAAGAGTTTGTTTTGCCCCTAAAAAATCTTTGGTTCGTATACACCTAAAAATTGCTCCATTAAACTCTTCCAAAGCTGAATAGGTGTCTCCTTCTTCTAAATGTTGCCACGCTCGTGTAAGCCATGTCTTAGACATTTCATTGCCTCAAATAATTGAACTTTGATGCTTCATTAGTCTTTATAGAAGCTTTTCTCATCATGTCTTAAAATGACTCCTCATCTTGTAGACGCTCATTGTCACATAGCTACTAAGTCTTTCACTAAAGAATGGATAAAAAATCTCAAAAAATGGGAGCAAACCGGATTATCGGCGATTATTGGCACGTCTATGACTATTAAAGAGTGTGAACAAATCCTTGCCTTAGCCCGTGACTCATCAATCATTATGCCTGCAATAGGGATCCACCCATGGCAAGTAAAGAAGTCTATTGAACAAGATTCTGTTTATTCATATTTTAATCGTTTAATAACCGAACATCCAGAAATCCAAGTTTTAGGTGAAGTGGGGCTAGATTATTACCATGTTAAGAAACCCGAAAGACACACTTTCCAACGTGAGGTCTTTGACTTGCTCTGTTCCCTAGCAAAAGATCATAGTCTTCGCATGACAATTCACTCTCCTGATGCTGTAACCGATATTCTGTCTTTTCTGAAACAATATAATATCCCAGGACGCCATTGTATTTTTCATTGGTTTTCTGGAACATCAGAAGAACTCCAAAGAGTAATTGAATATGGTTGTTTCTTCTCGATTACTCCTGCGGTGGAATATGCTTATCGCCACCAGCAGACTGCACTAAATGCTCCAAAGAACAAGATTTTAACAGAGTCTGACGGCGATGTCAAGTATCGAACTGGGATTCGGGGCTCTCCTCTAGTTATTCCTTACGTGATAGAACAATTAGCACAATTGTGGGGAAGTAATCTTAAGAATGTGAAAAAACAAGTCTGGCAGAATTTCCAACGATTCTTTATGAACTTATGAAGACCAAAAAATGAAGGAGGAAGCACATTCATTCTAATAAGGTAGACTGTAGTGACTTTTGCACTGAGTCTGACAGGTCTTGAATTTTTAAAAACCCGATTAGCGCACCTATGAAAGCTATACTCGCAAAAAATAACCCAATCGTTGCATAACCATAATATGTCCAAATCAATCCGCTCAAAGCGGCGGTAACTGCGGCTGCACCAGAACTCAGGGCTCGATTTAAGGATATTATAGTTCCTTTTGCTTTAGGAGCCAGTTGGGTGAATAGAACTGGCCTTACAGTAATCGCAAAATCAAAAGAAATCCCCAAAAGTAACAACCAAAGGACTACAAAAATCGGCTGGAATGAAAAATGGGATAACAGGATCATACAGCCTGCAGCAGATACTAAACCTGTCGTGGCGCATTGTTTTGATCCAAAATCATCACCAATCCATGTGGCAAGGAGAGTTCCAATTAATGTCCCTATTCCCATGAAGGCATAGATTATACTAATTGATGATTCTCCTAGTTGAAATTCGGTTTCCATCCAGGCTGGAAAAAAGGCAAAGATCCCTTGTATGGCTCCAACGGCAAGTACCATCATCACCAATGCAGAAACAGCGTTTTGATCCCGCAATACCCCTTTGAATAAATCTCGGCTTTGTTTGGCTGTAAGTTTCTGTTTTTTAGCCTCATCATAGGAAAAATTTACCTGATAAATAGCTAATATGGTAATTAATGCAACAACCGTCATCATTACGAAAGGTAAACGCCAGCTTAGATGTTCAATCGAGTATGCGGCATTTGTAGTATCACTTAGCCTTAATCTTCTCGGTGAAGACGGTATATTCACTCATTCAAACAGAAACTTACTGCTTACTATTTCAATAATTATATTAGTAGCTATTCCAGAGTTATTTTATTGGGAGTTATCAGAAGACAACCCTGTAAAAAAGTCTGCTAATTATTTTCACATATATTGTGGAGCTGGAATCCTATTTTTCTTCTTTTACATAGGTGCGATGTTTACTGTGGAAGGAGAATTTCTATCCGCTGTTACATTATTCCAGATGACTTCTTCTACACTCTTCACCATGGGATTCATTGGATCTGAACTTGAGAAAAGGTACTCGCTCAAACTGACATGATCTGTAG
>JAEOTF010000543.1 GCA_016840025.1 Candidatus Hodarchaeota archaeon | reverse complement strand
TCACTTTCGTGACAAGACCATATAACTTAATGACTAATTCATACCACTTATCAAATCCCTCTTCATACACAGTTTTTTCTACTGCAGATCTAAAAATATCATATTTGGCTTTGGGGACCCTTACAACACCAGCATATTCTCCGCTGTATTCATCTTTTTCGAGTGTCTTCCCCATATTTTTCACATAGCCCCGTTTCACCAATAATTTAAAATCTGCTTGTTCATACGCTACACCTTCATCCATTAACATACTAATTTGTTTAATCTGGGAGTGAACAACATCATCTATGATCGAGTGTTTGAATAGAATGTCGCCATTCAGAATTATTAGGTCATCGAGTTCCCTAATTTTAGTTAGAACAAACCAAAGAGAAGCTACACTGTTTGTGAATCTATAGAATGGGTTTAAGACGAACTGTACACCTTTTATTTTTTCCTTGATCTTATTTCCTTGATACCCTACTGCAACAAAAATCTCATTGATTTTACAATCTTCTAAAATCTGAACCTGGCGTTCGATGATTGACTTTCCACCAATTTCGACTAAAGATTTCGGAATATCTTTGGTCACTGGATACAGACGTTTACCCATACCAGCTGCCAAAATAATAGCCTTCATACTGACTCTACAACCTTAATAGCAGTTACAAATTTGGAATTATCAACCTTTCTCAAAGTTTTCACAAATAAACATTCTTCTTCAGTAATCGTATTTCTGAATACGGATCGCACACGTATATGTTCTCCACGCGTTTCCCAATTCAGAGTTGGGCTTTACATTCTTAGTAGCTTGATAATTGCTTTGGCGCATCTTTTTGCGGAATTTCCATCTACCTCATCGTATATTTTCTTGATGATTATTCGTCTCTCCTCTTTAAACAGATCTGGACGTACTAGTGCCTCCTGCAGTTTCTCAAAGAAGTCAGTTCTAGTTCTAACTAGATATCCTACTCTTTCTTCTGGTTTGAGAGTAAACTCCTCTGTAGGCAAATCAATATCCAAGAAGATAATAGGCTTGTCTAATAGAATGAAATCATTTGCGATACTTGACCAATCGGTGACAAGTAAATCGGTAATGTATAGAATACGCTGAATATTTGGATATTTTTCCCATGCTAAATTAAAGAGATAGCTACTCCCTCTTATTTTCGCCTGTAATTCTTTTTTCTCTTCAGGATCTCCCTGATTCCATAAAGTATGAATTCTAATAAGGAAGTTGCAATTACTTCTCTTACAGAATTTCTCAATATCTTCAAAATTCTCGATGTTTGTTTTCCAAGGAAGAAAAGGTTTCTCTTTGCCATGCCCCCATGTGGGTGCATAGAGTATGTTTTTCCTATTGAGGGGGATCCCTATTTCCTTTAAGATTTTTTCTCGATTCCAGATTTTTCTAAATAGAGGATCTGTTCTCGCGAAACCCGTTATTGCCAATTTTTCTGAAATTACTGCTTTTCTCAATAAATACTCCTTAAAAAAAGCAGATGTTACAAATCCAAGATCATATTCTCTTAGCATTTTTTCCCTGCCTACATCTTTAAAGGGTATACCATGCCAAACGTCAACCCATTTACTATAGCGTTTTCCCGTGTAGGAAGGTATGAGTCGCCGTATACCTCGAAAAGGAATATAGTTTGGGCCATGACTAGTGACCCATACATCAGTTTTCAAGAACAAAGGGATTTTCTTGATGTCTTGGGAGTAGTATGCATTAATACCAGATAATTTTAGCTTCTTTACTTCGGTCTTAATCCGTGTGACGAAGTATGCTTCCACATCAGGATATTTCTCCAATTCCGGATAAAGATACTTGATGTTACCCGAAAAATAGTCATATGCAAAACCTATGACCTTTTTTTGTTTTCTGAATAATAGTTTATCCACGTATGGAATAAGAACAAGCAGATACACTGTGAAATAAACTATGTAACTCATTGCTTTCTCAAACATTAGGCTTCTTGCATGCAAGGTGGTTGTGTCCACATCTCATTGGCTATTACTGATGTCCGCACGCTCAGTAATAATACGATATAAATCAATAATATTCTCTGGAACAGGAGTTAATAGTTGATTACTCGAATAGAATCCATAAGATGAATGGGTTTCTTTCTCCACGTCAAATCCGTGGTCTGAAACAATGAGTAATAGTGTATCATCCAATTGCTCCTGTAATCTCCCCACAAAGAGGTCAAGATCAACATAATGTTGATTGATGTAACGAGGGTACGCAAAAAACAAATGGCAAAACACATCTGGAAATTGTGAGTAGGCAAATATTATTTCGTTCGGAGCTGAGGTAGCATCTTCGATTTCACGCATGGTTTCCATTATTGCCTGTTTCATGTATTTGATACACTCGTTTAAAGTAATTTCTTTTTGTACAAACTTCGATACCAATATCCCAACTTTATTCTCATAATTATAATATGGTACGTTTATTGGCAAGGTATCAGTAACATCGAGAAATGTGGGCTCATTTAATTTTGGTAATACTTTTGGTTTAATAATTCTAGCCCCTAAGCCCATCCGCAAATTCTTGCGAACAAAACTAGGCATATGACTACGTATCCATCGCAAATTGCGCATCAGAAATTTTTCTACTTCATTTTGATGTTCAAAATCTAATCCTTCGACGAACCGACCACATAAAAATGCTGCCCATACTTCAGGCGTCATTGGAACTCCATACATTTTACTGATCGGAACTGTTAAACGACCATGATGTTCTTGGAGAATGTTACTCAGTTGTAACCTCTCTACAAGTGTTGCATCCAACCCATCTAATCCCAAAATGAAAGTTTGCATTTTTTAGCTACCCACTCTTTTACAGATTTCTGCTATTCTTCCAGCTACATATTCGGTTGAGAAGTGTTGTTTTATCATTTCCTGCGCATTGGTTATGACAGATGTAATTATTTCAGCATGATTCTTGATTGAATTCACCAAGAATGTCACATTTTCAGCATATTCATTGACAGTCAATGGCGCAACAAAGCAATTCGCATCCTGTTTGAATGGTTCAATGCAGCCCAAAGGTGTTGTTAGCAAGGGTACACGACAAGCCATCGCTTCCAAGGACACCCTTGAATATCCTTGAATCCGTAAAGCATTACAAATTAGGTTAGAAGCGTTGATCACAAAAGGCATTTGATGATAGGGTATTTTACCCATAAATATACTCTGAGTGTTTAATAGTATGGTTTTCATATGTCTCTGTCGCTCTCCTTCTCCAACAATGAGAAAGACGACATTCTTGTAGCTGGAGGCTACTTGTTTGAATACTTTTGCAATAAAGATGGGAGCTTTCGGGCTTTTCATATTTGAGATGTATGTTACAATCATTTTATTGGGAGGAAGGAGAAGTCTTTCCCTTGCTGTTTGTTGTGGTATTGGATGAAACTTTACAATATCTATCCCGTTTGGGATGTGTATTGTCTGAACTTTATCTACAATTGTATTGATATATTCGTGTAATGCTTTATCCGTTATGATGACTTGATTTGATTCATCATAGGCAATTTTTTCCATCTCTTTAATTTTTTGGAGCTCTTTATTTCCAAGGTTAAATTTAGTACTCAATTCTTTAGAAAGCATTCCATGAACAATTAGAATTTTAGGAAGTTTCCTGCAAATATAGTATTCTAATGGACTGTTTGCTAGGAAAAAGGATGCTTCTTCAGATTTTTTTAATCAATATTCAATTCTACGGTTCCATATTCTTGTCTTTAGATTGAACCGTACTCCAGCTTTGTTTTTGTCAAATAGGTTTATGATTTTTCCAATACCTCGGAATGTTTTAAAAACATATTGTAGTCCTGTAGCAGGGATAGTTGAAATAGATACATTATATTTAGGCATAAGTGGCAGGACGCCATTTATGAATAGATGTGGAGCAGAATGTGGGGATAGTTGCCCAAATGGAGCACATTCACCCTGAAGCATATTCATCATTTTTAAGGATCCAAATCTTCTATTACTTCGTATTTACCTTTTCCTAACTTAAAAAACATGAACTATCTATACGCACACCGGACAACTATATGTTATGTAGTAGCAAGGCAAATAACCTTGAAATTATAAGAGGCATCAGTAAGATTTTGGAGTATTAGTGATGAACCGGCAAGCAAAGAAGGCCATAGTCAATGACGCAGGGGGATTTTGTGGTTGCCACTTGATGGAAGAACTAATGCAATCGAAGACCAATATCAGAACCTTTATGCATTATAATCTCAGCAACGATTGGAGCATGATCGACCCTCTACTAAAACAAATGAAGGAACAGGTTGAAAACTCCACTCCTTATGCGAGTGCATGCTGCACGCGCCTTAAGCAAACTCAAAGGTGAAACAGGATTAAACTCGTATATGCCCACGATGGAATCAGCTTGTACGATGAATTATTCATCAATTCACTCAGAGAGAGATATGACATTTCTGTCCTCACGTTTCACCCACACCCCCAGTTCATTCCCAAGGGAATTGAAATCATAAAAATACCAGACCTTCTTCCACCTATAGATATTCATCCTTTTGAGGGAATACGTAAACATGTGTTAATCCCCATTCGAGCGCTTTCGTTCAAAAAATATGTAGCTCGCATCGCTCCGGATGTGACTATTGGATGCTGGGCCACCACCTATGGTTTGTACGCTGCTTATTCGAATCAACATCCTTTTGTCCTCTTTGTCTGGGGATCTGACGTCTTAGTTCTCCCCTGGAAGTATCCTCTCTTTAGGACACTGGTAAAATATGCGGTAAAGAAAGCAGATATTATTGTTGTGGCCAGCAAAGTTCAGCAAAGAGTTCTTGGAAGACTTGGATGTGATATGGATAAGGTGGTGGGTTTTCCATGGATCAAGTTAACTGGATTCGAGCGGAATGCGGATTATAAAACTGAAGTCAGGACTAAATTTGGATGGGATGAAGACGATATTGTCGTAATCAGTATGCGAGACCATAGGCCAATTTATGGAGTTCGATATTTAATTGAAGGGATTCCTCGCATCTTAGAGAGGGAGCCCAAAATAAAGTTTTTAATTCTTGGCGAAGGCGAGTTAACGTCACAATTTAAACAAGAAATGAAACAGTATATGACTCAGAACATTGTTAGATTTCCCGGAAAAATTCCTCATAGCGATGTAG
>JAEOTF010000284.1 GCA_016840025.1 Candidatus Hodarchaeota archaeon | reverse complement strand
TCTGCGAAGGTAGCAACAGAGGTATTCTATGAAGCTGGAAAAGCTGTAGGGAGAAATCTAGTTCGGTTTGTTATAACTTCATTAGCAGCTGAGAATCAAGAGATCATTAATCTAGTACTTACTATAATTAATGACACATTTGGATGGGGCATTTTTCAAAGCCGTTTTCTGGATTTTAATGAACGAATTGCAATTGTAGAAATAAAAGAGTCCTTTGAAACGGAACATGAAAGTTCTGCAGGAATTTTACAAAAGGGAGAATGTGCCTTTATCAGAGGAGTGCTTGAAACAACATATCAGTCGGCTTTTGGTTCTCAAAAAACAATAGCAGTTAGAGAAGTGAATTGTCGGCTTAAAGGAGATAAAAATTGCCGACATATTATTGGTGAAGAAAATAAATTAGATTATTGGGCTAGTATTCATCAATCACCAAGAGACTTAAGCGTAGCAGATTATGTAAATAAAATTGAAAGTAAAAGAGGAAGAGAACCCTCAAGGGATATCTCCAAGTGAACTGGCAGGGATTTAGGCGAGTACCTCTTCTTTCGTGCGTTTTTGCCAAGTTAGGACAGAATTAGGGCGGAGATCACGAATCAAGGGGAGTGTCCGCTGCAATTCATCCCTCCCTTAAAAGGAATGGTTTTCTTGCAGTATATCAGATAAAAGAAGTTACTGTTCCGCTATAAGAATTTTCCCAATCATTTTTTTTGATTTCTAATCATTCTCTTGTTTTTCTAGTTGAACTCCTGTTTTATGTTGAAACTCGCGTTTTTCGTAAGGGAAAACAATCCAAACGTCAGAGTCAATCATTTCTTCATAATAATCGGGAATATAAGTGGTTTCTGTTTTGCAATAGACAGTGGCTACTTTAAAATCCTTCGCACCTAAGAATTTAATGTAGTCTACCGCAAATTGGAGCGTTTCTCCAGTATCTGAGACATCATCTACAATAAGGACTGACTGTTTGAACAAAGTACCGTTTAATTCTTGTTTAAGGACTGGACGCCGTTTTCTTTCTCCAACACCTACATAAAAACTCGTAGTGATAGATCTAACTTCTGGATTTTGTCCAGAGGCATGATAAAGGTCGGAAAGAACACGTCCAGGTAACCAACCACCTCTAGCAATAGCTAGAATTACATCGGGTTTAAAATTATCTTTTTGAATCTTTTTAAAAACACGTTCGGTCATTTCATCAATATCATCATAAGAAGGAGAAATAAACTTCTGATCTTCCATATTAATGTCCACCATTTTATGTACGATGAAGAGTTTGTGTCCGTTCAGGACCAAATGATACGGTTTTTATTGGTAATTGGAGTTCTTTTTCTAAAAACTGGATATAGGCTTCGGCTTCGGAGGGGAGTTCGTTATCTGCAAATTCAGGCCAACCGACTGATGTATGATAAATCGGAGTGATTTCTTCAAAAACTTTCAGATCCGCAGGGAATGAAGGGTATTTTTCTGTACCTACTTTGTATTCTGTACAAATTTTGACTGAAGGAAGTTCTGCTAGGATATCAATCTTCATCATTGCTAATTCTGTACATCCATTTATTCTAATGGCATGTTTGAGGGCAGGTAGATCCAACCAGCCGACACGACGCTTACGACCGGTTACTGTACCAAATTCCTTTCCTTTTTCAGCAATCTGATCCCCTAAATCAGCTTCATCATCTATTAACTCTGTAGGAAAGGGCCCGGTGCCTACTCGTGTACTATAGGCTTTGAAGACCCCAACAATGTTAGAAATCTTTGTTGGTGGCACACCAGCTCCAGTACAAACACTACCCGAAGTGGGCGAGGAAGAGGTACAGAAGGGGTAAGTTCCAAAATCAAGATCCAATAGAGCTCCTTGAGCACCCTCAAAGAGAATCTTTTTCTGGGCGTCTAATTGCTCATTCAAGTACATTGAAGTTTCACCTATATATTTCTCTAAAAATGAAGCATATTGAGAGATCTGTGAAAGTACAGTATCGAGTGAAGTTGTTTCTTCGATTTCTTTACGTAGTTCACCTTGACTTAGCTTTAGCATTAAATCTCTCTTTAATGAAAGAAATGTGGCAAGACGATCTTTTATTCGATCTAAATCATATAGATCAATGACTCTGAGACCAAATCGCCCTACTTTATCTTGATAGACAGGACCCACGCCTCTTTTGGTCGTTCCAGCATGTTGTTTTTTTCTAGCAAGTTCTTCAACTGCATCCATAACCCGATGATAGGGAAAGATAATATGTGCTCGAGGACTAATCCTTAATTGAGGGGCCGCTTCTAAACTAGCAACTTCCTCTTCTAATACCTGTGGATCTATCACTACACCGTTTGCTATAACTCCTGTTACGCCATATGCTATTCCACTAGGCATTAGACGAAATTTGTAGACCTTCTCCCCTACAATGACAGTATGTCCAGCATTAGGACCGCCATTATAGCGAACAACTAAGTCAGCGTCACGGGCAAAATAGTCTATCATTTTTCCCTTCCCTTCATCGCCAAACTGCAAACCTACAACCACTGTAGCTCCTTGTGGTAACATAAAAAGTCCTCTTCTTCAATAACGCGAAATTGATCATTTTATTTTAACTTTGTTCCTCTAAATAGAATGAACGTGGATAATAAACTTGTTAAGTAAAGAAGAAATAAGTGCTTATCAAACTTACAATCCTTTATTTAGGGATGGAATTTCTAATCCCTAGAATTTTTCCACAAAAAAGAACTAAAAAGGTCATTGATGAAATTGATACGCGGAAAGAAAAATAGAAAAACTTTGATTTTAGTTTTCTTATTACTTTGCCTTATTTTTCAAACCATTTCGCTAAGTGTAGGGCAAAACGCGGAACAGATTCAATCAGTATGGAATACTAATACTTCTGACTGGGATAATACAAGAAAAGTGGATGGACAGTTAATTAGTAGTTTAGATGAACTATATTTTCGTTTATACGTTAAAAATAGTTTTAGCTCTATTTGGATAGGTATTGTGATTAAAAATGTCACTGGAGATTCTACACTAAGTATTTGTATTGACGCAAACAATGATGACCAATGGCCTGAAGATTTAAAGCAAATTACAAGTAATAATATACAAATGGATGGGTACTGGGAATATAACAATATGGATTATGCTTCTGATCCCAATGACCTTAAAAACTTTGGGGGAGAGAAATCAACTTTATATAAATACTTAGCAGGTCAAAAGGTGCCATCCGTTTTTTTTAGTTTCCGAATTCCTTTAACTTCCAGTGATAAACTCTATGATCTTCAAATTCCTGAACCAGAAGGCACAACCATTGGAATAGGCTTATATTATGAAAAAAGTGATGAACCACCATTCTATTGGCCTGCTTTGAATTCAATTACTGACGCTGCTCATTATGCAAAATTAACACTTGCGGGTCCAGGAGCAGTAGCTCCGCCAGATGTTGTGCTCGAGCCACCAGGGGTAGAAGAGCCAGGATTTACTACCACTACAGCGACAACTACAGAAGCAACGACGACGACAATGATGACAACTGAAGAGACTACTGCTGAAGAAAAAGAAGGAGATGGAGGGGCAGATGGTTTCAGTTTTCCGATAGCAATTGGGGCGATAGGCATAATAGTATTCCTAATAAAAAGGAGGAAGAAGGATTGATCACTAAACTGAGATTATCTCTATTATTATTGCTTATTGTATTACTAGGGTCAATTTTTTCTGGTATTAATGCCAAAGGTGACTCTAATCAATCTATACGATTAGACACAATTCAAACTGAGGTTACAAAGCTCACACTAACCTATAATAAATTTGGTGGTTATAGAGAAACAATTGGAAGTAGTAAATATTCAGCTATTTCTAACGGTCTATTTACTTTAGCATTATTCAAGGAAAATGAGCTTGCAGAAAATGAATGGATAAAGAAAGAATGTAAACATATGCTTCAGTTCATCAAACAAAATTTTACTGATCTATATTTTGAAGGATTTTTATCCTTCTATGATTCAAAATACCCAGAAGGGCATCAACGAACGCCCAGACTCGCAAGAGATCACGCACTTTTCGCCCTTGCATTTAATAAAGGAGTAGGAATCAGTTCAGAAACCCTACAACAAGATGAATATCAAAGAATTAGCTCAGAAACCCTTGAATTTCTTAAAGATGTGTTTGGAGATTCAAATGGATGGAAAAAGGGAACTACGCCTTATAACCATTCACTATATCTAAATGATACTTCAAGGGATGTTGCAGATATATCCCTAATAATTATCTCAATCTTAGAGATATTAAAAGACTTATCTAGCGAGGATCAGGCAAAATATAGACAGGATTGTATAAACGCAGCTGATTTTATCTATAAATATGCTAAAAATGAGTGGGATTATATAATTGACAAAGTTAGTAGTAATGGCTCTCATATTTCCGATACAGTCAGTTGTCGTACTAATGCTTTATATGGGATTACAAATATACGACTCTATCAAGAAACTAATAATGCAACGTATTTGTCTCGTGCTCAATCTTGTCTACAAACTATTCATGACCTCTTTTATGATTGGGGTTATCCAGGCTATATAACCGCCACTCGGGATGTGTTGACTAATAAAAGACTTACCGATAATTCTTTGACGTGTCTATTAGCAGCTGAAATAATTAAACATAAATCTAATGATGAATTAGCCAAAAATATCTTTGCAACGCTAACTGAATTCATTCAAGCCACTTTTATAGGTGAAAAGGACATTGATTGCGCTAGTGTATCTCGAAAGCTAATACCAGATGAGATATATTCATTTGGAAGCAGCAGTTACAAGCTTTGGGTTTTTAGTCAATTACCGCATATTTTGAGTATCTCACTCCCTGAGGAAATTGAGAGAGGTGATTCATTTAATATAAAAACAAACATTTATTGTCCATTGAGAATTAATACGATATTAAATATTACAGGAACTTGGATAAAAAATGTTACACTCTCGTCCTATGCAGATAAAGACATTTTTACCAAAACATTGGAAATAAAAATCCCAGATAACGCAGATACTGGAAAAACTACTATCAAGGTAGAATTTTTCTATTTAAACAAGTCAATAAGTACAATTCTAGTCCCATTTAAGATAAAATCTGAAGGAATCCTATTACCCCGCGGAGTTATCTTTGTGGTGGGAGCTGGTGGACTGGGGGCACTTGCATTATTGGTAAAATATCCCCCGAGTCAAATTAAGAAAGTCCTAGAAACTGTATTTGAAGAAGAACAAGAGGAGCCTGCTCCAATAAAGATAAAGAAAGAGGAGTAGGTAGTGCATTGGTACATGAGAAAAGAGAAAGGACAGAAATTTGTCCTAATTGTAAAGGAAAGAACTACCCTACAACTAAATTCTGTACCTCGTGTGGAGTAAAGTTAATTCTCCCCGAAGTAACTAGTCCTGTGCTTGAACCAGCTAAGCCTAAGCCTAAGCCAAAGTTAAAACCTAAGCCTAAGCCAAAACCAAAACCTAAGCCTAAGCCTAAGCCTAAGCCTAAGCCAAAACCAAAACCAAAGTTATGTACAAAATGTGGAGAACAGATTTCCCCTGAATCAATTTTTTGTACTAAATGTGGAAATAAACTCATAGTGCCAAAAACAATTGAGACTGAGGTAGTAGAAGCCAAACCTAAACCACTTGAGACAGAACCAATTTCACCTAAGATCAAACCTAAAAGACTTGAACTATGGGAAAAGATTTTAGAATCCCCTAAATATCTTTTTGCAGCTTCTTTCATAGCTGCTTGTATAACAATTATTTGGACTGCTATTTTTCTATTTCCCGATCTAGTAAAAATTGAGACACCTACAATAAATGATATAGTGATTTCAGAGATCTTCCTGATAAGTGGGATACTAATTTTATTCCTATATCATCTATTAACTTTATTTGATAGGAGGATTAAGGAAGATTGGCAATATATCTTCCTCGCTGTTGGGATAGGCTTAGGGCATTTTGCCTCTCTTATCATCGATATCGAAAGAACAACAGAAGAAGTAGTTTCTTGGGAAGTAGCTTCAGATATTCATAATTTTCCACTTTTTCTTTTAATAGCTATTTTTTGGCTCTTAATCAATTTAGTTTACTTTTGGAGATATAGATTTTCACTTTTTGCAGCTTTTATGGCTATTTTTAGTTTTTCGACCATAGAAAGACTGGCGTTTTCACGGGTATTGGATAGTAAAGAATTAAACACGTTAATTCTACTATCGGCATTAGTACTTTTTGGGTTGTTGTGGTTAAGCGATTTAGATGAATTATTTGGAGTTAGTTCATGGATTGCAGCTTTATTAATTGGAATCAACCCCCATACACTATCAGGATTTGTACCTTCAGTAACTGTAGCATCAATTGTAATTTTGCCACCGATTTGGGTTTTATTGAAGAGTGTATTTAGAAAAGAGATGATTAACCGACCTATATACTTATCGTTATCCAGTATGACAGTATTTATGTGTCCTTTGGCATTATTTGGTGAAAGTAAAATAGAGATCGAGTCCATTGTATTAATTTATGTTGGAGCTGTTCTGAGCTACTACCTTATATTTCTACTCCGAAAATCCTCAAAAGCTCTATTTGCAACGATATTTACTCAAATTTCACTTTTACTATCATTTATTATAATTACCGAGGCTATTTTAGTCATAAGTCAACTATTTCTTCTGATAATTTTCATTTTAATTCTCCATAAGACCTCTGATAGGATAACTGAACCGATTCTAATAGGAATGACACTTTTAATATCATTAGAAACTCTAATAAGGGGATTAACTGGTGATGTTGTCATTATTCTTTTTATTTTAGCATTTATTCCTGTTGGCGGTGAGTTAATCCTCTTCAAACGAATCAAAAAATGGGGAATGTGGTCAGGATTAATTTTTCCTCCCTTTTTCCTGTCATTACGAATATTTACTAAAGTGACAGAAGATTGGTTTAGTGTCTTGAGTTTATTCTTATCGATGGTTTTATTGACGATCTTTGTAGCCCATTTGTTCTATTCTAAACAACTAACACCGCAAAATAGAGAGATATCTTCAGTGATTAGCTCAATAATGTTTCTTCTCGTATCGGTATCAGCAGCTCTAGCTAAATGGCCTGCAGATGTGAAAAATCTGGAATATGGAGAAGAAAAGGTGATTATCCTCTTATTTGCCTTTTGTTTAATAACAATCGTACAATCCCTTCCACAAACCCCTGAACTGCCCTTATTACGCTTAGGTAAAATGTTCTTTGCGCCTGCCATGGCCATATTTTATTATCTTGGTAGTTTTCCTGAATGGTTTTCTATGATGGTCGTAACTTTTTTTGCTATAGGACATTCATTTGACGTTGCGTATTGGTTAAATGCTAATTATGAGACCGCAGCATATTATTTAAGAGATGGAACCATAATCTGGCTCACTTTTACTGGATGGATCATAACGTGGTGGGATAAAACTTCCTGGCTTGGTGTCCAATATATGCTCCTATTTGTACCCGCGGTTTGGACTGTATCAGGAGTAAGAAAACGAGAAATATTGACAGAGGATGCATCTCTTCTAATTGTAATTCCTGCTTTAGGCTTTCTTGCTGCAATTGTTTCGAAAAACGAAAGTTTTAGTTCAGCATGGAGATATTCTAATGTAGTAGCAGGAATATTCTTAGGACTTCTAGGATTAAATATTCTCATTCTTGCCCTCATAAATACAAAGGATCGGCAAGCAGGGCAGAAAATAAGCATACTAGTTCCAGGAACTTCTTACATCCTTTTGATAGGAATACTTCTCACAAAGACTGTTATAGACTATTGGATATTGATAATGATCTCTGGAACGCTTTTAGCCCTATTTGTCCTCATAGGGATTAGATGGATTATCTTTGACCATATAGGAGTATTATTACTCAACACAGGACTTTTTATTGTGATTATCCTAATACCAGATCCCTTAATTAATGAATTTGAGTCTATTATTCTATTAATTGCATTAACTACAATATTACTATCAGCAATTATTAGTTCCGGTATAGAGGACTTTTCGATATACCTCGAAGGTGTGAATGCTCTTTTAGCAATTAGCTTTAGTATCCTTATT
>JAEOTF010000037.1 GCA_016840025.1 Candidatus Hodarchaeota archaeon | reverse complement strand
ATCTTTTCTCTAATTGCGCCATCAATTGCATTAATAACTGCTGAGTTTGCCTATCTCCTGGAGCTAGACTTAACGCGGTTCTCACGAATTATCTTTTCTCCTTAGACGTTTCAATGTTTAATTCCCCAAATTCCTTTTAATCACCTATTTCTTCACTTTCATCCTAATATTGCATTGTACTTCTAGATTATGACTACATAAGAGAACGAAGATTATCAAAAGAATTTTCTATTCAATTCTATAGAATACTTGGTACTTCAAATGTGTTTCCACATTCTAAACAAGTATATGGTAATCCAGCGGATTTTCCAGGTATTGGAAGTAAAGCTCCACACTGGGAACAAGGAATCATTTTCATCCTCTTTGCTGAGCAATCTCTACAGTATGTAGGAACAGATTTAGGAAATTTCATGTTTGTTTCATATTTTTTCCCACAGCTCGCACAAACTACTTTATACATTCCCAATTATTTTCACTCCTTAGTTTTCTAGAATAAATATGAGATAATTTTAAGCAGATGCTATTAATACAAGGAAAAGAAACAACACGAATAAAATGATTGACATAATTGGATATATATCGTCTTGAAAATTGAAAAAAGCGCTTCTTCTGACGAAGATTAAGATCAGGCTCAAGAAATTAGGAGTGGATAAAACAATATCACCAGCTTGAAACCCTTCCAGAGTTAGAAGAGGTAGCTATACAGATTACTCAGCAGTACATGACCTATAAGCAAGCAATTGAAGCCACACGTCGTATCATGACACCCAAGTGGCTGCTGCCATTTTTTCGTCCCGATCTGAACCTTGTTGAGAATCTAATTACCTCAGTAACTGAAACTTATAAAAAATTTCAACAAAACCGTTTGAAACGTGTGAAGGAGCCTATAACACATGAAGACTCTTTTTTGGATTGCAATACTCTAAATTCTAGCGAATTATAACTTATATAACTAAATAACTAACCTGATTATCTTTATAAATTATCTTTTAGGAGTTTTGTCATTAACTAATTGAAAAGGGTCGTGATTAGAGAGTGAAAAGTATTAAGGTTAGGGTACAAGTTTTAGTCGTTCTTGGTGTTATTCTACTATTTTTGCCGATTATAGCTCAAGTACAGTTGAATGAGAGTGCTTTGGTTTTTTCGGTGAGTGGTAGTGATGATTTTGTTTGGGGTGTAAAAAAGGGAGATAAAAGTACTTGGAAGGTCAAAACATTTGATTTAGACAAGGATTTTGAAAATGCTGATATAGAGATGGCAGAAATGTTTGGTGAAGATCTCAGAGAAGGGGATGAGATGTCTTGGAAATTTATTGATGACCTTCCCGCAAGTTATGAAGATTTGTATGAAACAAACCCGTCTGATTACGTCGAAGTAAGTGTTAAGGGCAAGAAAATCGACGATGATGATGTAGATGACTATTTTAGGGAGATGTCAATGTGGTTATTCCCTATTGAGGCTGGCGAGGGTGATTTAGAGGACATAATCAGTGAATTCTCGGATTCATATGGAGATTATGGAATTTATGATTTTGAAGTCGATGTCGATACTTCTGGTGGAAATATTGACCTAGACATTGAAGTGAATATCAAAGGGGATTGGACAGCTTACACTACTACATCCGAGTATTCGACAACAACCGATTATTGGACAAACACGGGTATTTGGTTTTCCGAGAATGTAAGTGTTAATATGAAATATTCTTGGGAAAAGAGCACTGGACTGCTTTCTCTTTGGGAGTACCATATTACCGATTTGTTTGATATGGTTATTGAAAAAATCGATGGTGATGGCGGTCTTTTTGGAACAGATATTAATTTCTCTTTCACTTCTGTGATGACGGCATTAAACATAACTGTAGTTGTCACGGTGATTCTAAGAAGACGTAGAATTCAGAAAGATTGAATAATATCATCATTATTCCCTTCTTTTTAGTTGAGATTTAATTAATATGTATTTTAGAAAAACTGCGTTCCTTTTTCCATTTTTTTTCTTTTTTGCGGCTTTTTCATAAATCCAAGCCAAGAACATCCCATTACTAATCGCGAGAATTCCGCCCAAGGGATAGACAATCCAATTACGTAAATCTCCTATTAAAAGGAAATCATTTCTATCTACATTAAGAGGAGTTAAATTACTAAAAGTATATTTACTTGGAATATATTCATGTAAAGGCTCCTTTAAAGGGTATGGATCACTGGTTTGAGTAGAACCTGCAATCAAATAGCTTCCTACACCGTTATAATCTGACCAGTAATTGCCCTCTTGGGATATCCTGTTATACCAAGTATTATGACTAGTTTGATAGGCTTGAGATGTCTTTTTAGAGTCTAAACCATTGTTCAGAAATGTATTACGATAAATAGTGTTACTTCCTGAGTCGGTGTAGATCCCATAATCATGATTTTCTGCAAGCAAGTTGTTAGTAAGAATACTACCTATTGACCACATACTGCTTGTAATACCTGAACGTGAGCTTTGGACACAAATATTTTCAGATACGACAGAATTATACGTACCAGAAAGCTGAATATTCCCTAATTCTCCTTTAACACAGGTATTATTAATTATTTGAGGTGATTCTAGATTTTCAACCTCAATACCATAGATACTGTTTTGTATACATATATTATGCTTTATTTTTGATGCATTAGAATTATGAACGAAGATTCCATATTTATTGTTGTAACAGAAATTATTTTCAATCCTCACGGTACCGTTTGCAGTTATACCAATGCTAATCGCTGAACCTTTTCCTCCAGTTTCTATCCAACAATTTTTAATAATGAAATGGGTGGTAGTATGACGGATATAGATTCCATCAATTCCCAAAGTTGTGATTTTCCATCCCTTGAGAATATAGGGGGCATTTTTTGTTCCTTTCCCGCTCACAGCGACTGCTTCAAGCTCTGAGTCTGAATTTATCTCAATTGGATGATGATGAGTAAACGAATCCGAAGTAGACATACGTGTTAAAAAAGGGGGATCATATTCGGATAACCTATATATCCTCTCTCCTGATTGTGTTTGGAGTTTTAATCCATTATGACTTAAGGTAACTAAAAAAATTGTAAGAAAGATACTATACATCAAAATAGTTGAGACGGAATACTTTCTCATCTCTTACATCCATCAATTCTTTTTAAATCTTTTTTATGACATCTATTAAGGTAATATTTACAATGTCTATATATTTGAAATTCTACTGTTATACTAGTTTAAAGCACTGTTTCTGTATATTAACACATAATCAAACTTCATATGCTTATAAGGCTATCAGATAAGTCCAAAATGATGCTGAAAGAAATGGAATTGTCTGTACAAACGATGTAAATCGCCATTGGTCTATGAATTATTCGATTTCTATCTCTTTTTTCAATTTATTTATACTAGGACATGAGAAAAAACCAAATCTTTGTACAATTCTTGACTTTGGCAGTAATATTTGCAATTCCCACTCTTATTTTCTTTGTTATTTTGTTAGTAACTATATCTAGTGACCTTTGGATACCTCATTCCGTTTTTTTTGCTGTATTAACAATTGCTATACTATATCACATTTAGAAGAGATAATTACATCTAAATGAAACTATTTCATAGGAGGAAGAAGAGGGATCATCCACCTACCCTACAGGGTCGTGGATGTGAGGCTTATAGACGGTTGGAAGGAGGAAAGAGGGGATATAACAGTTTTTATACTGCTGATTAACTGTAGGCGAATTGCTATTTAAACTCCATAATTTTAACATTCTCTCATCCCATTTTGCCCGTCATTATTGAGAAAAAAGCGCGGCTACCGTCAATTCATCCCTTGGTCTATAACAACGTGAATTTTGAGGTATTTTCATGAAAAACTATTTATTGACCTAATATAAGCAGGTTTGTAGCATTAACATATAAGAAAAGGAAAGAAGGAGAGGATGGAAGTAAGTAAGTTAGGGATAATGTGTTTTGTGCTCTACTCAACCATTTTTGCAGTTATATTTGGGAGTAATTCAAAAGCGTCAAGGGCGTCGTTCTTTTCATCAATCCAGAGATTATTACAGCTAGGACATTTGTAAACTGTGAATCGTCCTTGATCGTCTCTAGTACTGATGAAGATATGTCTAGAGTGGAGATAAACACTGGGACAGCGGGGACACATCGGATAGTGGAGAATAAAAACGAGATTTCCAATGTGGCAGGGGATTTCCAAATACCTTACATGTTCTGTGCTCTGACAAGTTTCCAACCTTAAAACCTCAATAGATGGTCGATAAATTACTATATAAGCTCATGATTGGAAGCTCATGATAGGATATCAGAAAGAAGCTATTTCCCGTTCAAATTTATAAAAAAACCAAAATAATGGAATATAAGGGTTAGTTGAGGCTAAAAAGATCTTTTTTCACTCATTAAAGTATTGAAAGTACTTTTAGCATAATTATTTGACATTTATAGGAGTATCTTTATCGGTCATCCAATCCTCAACAAATTTAAAAGCATAGGGGTAGAGATGTCCGTTTTTACAAAAGATAGATATTTTTCCTACTTTCGTGCCTACTTCGTGAGCAATGTGCTTCTGAAGGTCATTTAATCCCATCAAATTAATGTTGGCTGCACCATAGAGGTCCCAAGAACGGAAATAGCCATAAAGATGCAGATAATCATCCACAATAGTGACATCAATCAAGCGTAAGCAAGGGGGATCAGCGATACCTAAATCTTCAGGACGGGCAAGTGTCATCGCCGTCTGACGAGAGCCAGGATTCTCCTTAAGTATTTCAATTACCTTATCAATCTGAGAAAAGGGACTAGTCAGTCTTTCACCATAAGTATAATCTTCGTCTTGTTTATAGCCCGTTAATAAATACTTGATTCCATAATCTCGAGCATAAACATAAGTATTTGGATCACGGGCATGTTTACGGGGCTCTTGACTAGGTGCTACTATTGCTAGATCGATTTCTATAAATTTCGTCTCCCCTTCAAATGAAACCACCCCTACGTCCTCATTCTCTGGTTTACTACGTTGATAACGAAAACGGAGCCCGTAGTCAAAACACATACAATTTAGTAAATAGTAAGCGTCTGGAATAGTTTGAGCAACAATCACAGCCTTAGGTGGGACTGTTTGTACAATTGTAGTATTATACTCGGATAGAAACAACCTATCTTGTTCCACGGTATTCAAGATGGAAACACAACCGAATTCTCAGTTTGAAGTTTATATTCAAGCGTCATATTAAATAATTGTTTAGAGATAAGAATAATTTGTTGATTAAAAACTGCACTTATAGTGATCAGGGATTATGAAAACCCATAATTAGAAAGATCTTCTATATAACGAATGGAAAAAAAAGAAAAACACCCCCTATAACTTTTAAACCAGAGAAATCACACTAATTTTGATTAGAATTGGTCTTTCCCGGTGTTTCCCTGTTGTCATACACGAATCTCCCCAAAAATCATTAAGTTCGGATTGATTAAGAGCAGATTATATCATTTAATAAATCTCTAAATTTAACAAAGTACTTCAATTATGCAAAGTTATTTAAGTTGGCAAAGTAGATTGTACTTAATCAAAAAGTGAGGAACAATGAAAATGAACGTCGATTTAAAATCGATTAAACAGCAAGCTAGGAGCCAAATAATGCTAGATGGCATAACTGAGATGTGTATTGGGATATTATATATAGTAACAGCATTTATGAGATATAACCCAATAACATATGTACTTTTACCTGTAATAATGGCTTTACCTCTTTTTATTCTCGAAAAAATTAGAAAGAAAATGATTTATCCTAGAATAGGCAAGATAAATCTGAAAACGAAAGATGAGATAGTTTTTTTGTTAAAAATGTCTTCAGTTATGCTAATACAAATACCTTTATCAATAATAACCACAATATTAGCCATTATAATTTTCGAGGGTGAATTTATAGATTTTCTCCCTTTTACTTATGGATTGATAATGTTTGCCATAAGTTTTATCTTAATAAAACGAACAGGATCTAACTATTATATTATGTTCGGTATAGTTTCATCGATATTGGGACTTATTTGTTCATTACTGATTTTTTCAAGTTTTGTTGAACGTTTAGTCTATTATTTTATTCTCTTAGGATCTTTTGTCTTTTTTGTTGGAATTTTAAAGTTCATAATCATCATTAAAAAATTCCCAATTGAACAATTTGAGGGAATTTAATGACAAAGAAGGATCAAGATTCTGATATTCGTTTTAATCGTAATATCGATAAAATAATCCATGAACCCTCAAGATTAATAATCATCTCATATCTTTATATTTCAAAAAACGCCGATTTTATCTTTTTTAAAAGAAAATTAAATCTATCATGGGGTAATTTATCGTCTCATATTTCAAAATTGGAAAATGCAGGATATATAAAAGTAGAAAAGATTTTTCGAGATAAAAAACCAGTTACAACATTAGAAATTACCATTGAGGGAAAAAAGGCATTTGATAAATATAGGAACTTTATGAAAATAGTTTTTGCAGAAGGAAACAATAAAAAGAACATTTAATAGAAAACTAAAGCAGGATGATAACAATGGATAGATCTGAGAGAGTAACCCAAATACATTTGGTCCTCGGAGGAGAATATTCGGTAGGAAAGAAAGCTTAGAAGAATGAATGTTCCTCAATATATTCCTTGGGAGGTAGTACTCTAATTTTACAATGATGACAAGGCTCTGAGTCTAAATTTGTGAGGGGACAGATTAATTTGTCACATAACGGGCACACTAAATACTCTTTATCTTTATGAAGGCGAATCATTCCATAATAGTCGTCTGTCTTGTCTCGTTGAGCATGGACGTTAGGAGCCATTGAAACACCAATTTTTCATTGGAACTATTGAGTCTTTTTCACGTTTACAAGGATTATGCTTTGTCTCCTGTTTTCTTATGAGAAGACCAAACTAAAACTATCCCGCTTATAACCGATATTT
>JAEOTF010000283.1 GCA_016840025.1 Candidatus Hodarchaeota archaeon | reverse complement strand
TTCCTGAAGAGGAGCATTGTGTTCTTGTGAAGGATTTATATTTTGAATTTTAGGCTGCTGAGTTTCTCTAGGATTCTGTATTCGGTTCAAAGAAGATGCTCCCCTTTCTCTACTGTGATGAGTCCTCCTATCATTTGCTTCCTGAGTTTCAGTTAAAACATTCCTCGCCACAATTTGGCTTTCCTCTACTTCCTCTTCATCCTCATCGACAGAATCGTCAACTCTTGTCAGTTCTTGCAGTTGTCTGCTCACTCCATTGAAAAAACCAGTGATTATGCTAAAAACCGAGAGTATGATGTTATAAAGTAGGGTCACCAGGGTTTCAAAAAGCTTTCCTAGAGCAAAAAAGATCGCAACAGGGGCAAAAAAGATGCCCAACACAAGGCAAGCACAGACCATAGCTATTTTGGGAAGCAAGGTCGCTCCTACAATACCGGTTGCTAAAGTGGATATTTGGATGATGATAAAAATAATAAGGACAAGCTCAGATTTCTGAGCGCCTAGCAAAGCGATGTCATATTCGCCTTTAGCATTGGTAAACAAATTCTCTATATCAGCTTCAACCAAACTGAGAGAGTTGTATCTGTAGCTTGCTAACCCCACGAGGGCTATAAGAATGAGGGTGATTATCGAAATAGCAATATATTTAATGGCTTTACTAAATATAGGATTTTGAATAAATGATTCCGGCAGCCAATTTGTGACTTTATAGATATCCATCAAAACAGCTCCCCAAACAATCGCAGCCCCTATGAGAGCAATGCCCATTGTCACTGCTGGATTGAAACCCATGGAGGTAAACAAGACAAATTCTCCATTTCCCAATCCAATACCATCCAGAGAAAGAATGACCACATCAAGATCTGCACATATGCATACAATCGTTATTCCAAATACTGTTAAAGAACCCAAAGCTCGCGTTAAATAATCGGAGTGAATACGTGCACAATTGAGTAGTTTTTTGCAGTTTGAAGAAAATCCAGTCATATATTGGTTACAGTGTGTTGTGAGGTTTCGAAACGGCGTTACGAGAAATAGAAAAAACTGGGTTAAGAATCGTCTCGATCGTTGTGGAAGTAGTACTATAATGGAAAGGATAATTCCGAGGACAACCCAGGTCAATTCAATCCTCCTTTTGGCTCAATCGTGTTTGTTCCCTTTTGTTTTGGCATCTCATGGAAAATATTGGGAAGCTCTTCATCCGGAGCGTAATAACGAACTTGCTTTGCTCCCCAACTCAAAAACTGCTCTGTCCAAACGATGCGAGATTGAGGATCGGTATGTTCATAAGCCAAAATATGGACCATTGCTCCATCAAGAGATTTTTCGTTTATAAATTTGTGATATTTATCAACGTTATTCTTGAGGTCCGTACAAATCACAATGTGGAAATCACGATCTCTAGATCCAATCATTCGTTCCGCACATACAACCAAAAATCCAAATATGTCGGTGTACTCTGACTTTGGTCTCTGTGTTTGATTGACCTGAGAAACGAGTTCATCCCTTGCTTCTTGCAGCCTTTTTCCTTCAACAATTTTCAAAATTTTCTGCTTTTTGTTGAAAACGTTTATATCTTGATCTGTATCTACAGTAGGAAGAGTTTCTGTAAGAATAGAGTTGGAAGGAAGGTAGCTATCTGTGGTTATCCACCTGATGCTAATCGTTGCTCCAGCTGGAAGGTGATTAATAAGACTCTGTATCTTTTCTTTCGAAGCTTCATGGAAGTTATATGATCCTGAACCATCGATTCCGCAGATGCTGTAAGGAGGATTTGATTTAGATATATCAGATGTATCGCCTGCTTCGGATGATGAACACGAGTTTATAAAGAAAAGAATCACACAGAACAGAAATAGGCTGCTCAATCTAAAATGATTTCGGCTTTGGCAGTAACTCCAATGTAAGATTAAACTTGGTAGTTCTTTTGATTCCGTATTTTCCCCTTTTTTTTGTTTTTCCATTTTTCTTACCTCATTTTCGCTATTTTTACTAAGAAATTAATTCTAAAACTTAAGATAAACAAGACAGATGTTTCCAGGTGAAAAAACATATAGGAATTTAAACACCTGAATTAATTCAGGTGGAAAAAAAGATGATGCAAATGACCGATGTGATTTATATCATTTGAATGAAATGAGCTAATTGATTGTGGAGAGATAATGATGAGAAAATGGGACACATTTCAACTAGTTTTTTTGGCCTTTTGTGCATCTTTGAACGTAGGAATTGGTGCCATTGTTGGGATTGTTAAATTACCCATATATCTTGATAGTATAGGAACCTTCATAGCTGCTGCATTAGGAGGCTGGATTTTTGGAGCTGCTGCAGGTATTTTATCCCTGCTAATATCTTCAATTCTCATTACTCCTACAGCACTTGCGTATGTAGGAACAGCAATAGTCATATCCATTTGTGTTTCAATCCTTGTCAAGTATAAATTTTTAAAATCCATACCTATCACCATACTCGGAGGTGTCTTTATAGGGATTGTTGCCGCTATTGTATCAGCACCTATCACCACATATTTTTATGGAGGAGTTAGTCTAGCTGGTACAGATGCGGCAACCGCATTTTTTAAAGCTATGGGAAATAATTTGCTCGAAAGTGTTATTTTAGGAGGTTTGGCAACTGATCCAATCGATAAGCTAGCTACTAGTATTATTGTATTTTCTCTTCTAAAGGCGATTCCAAAAAGAATTTATCACAGATTTCCTAAGGGAAAGTTATTTATACAAAAATAAACCAAAGATTTTATCATTAGAATAATGCGTGTTAAATTACATCCAGCAACTAAATTTATTTTAGCTATATGTTATGTGTTAACAGTTTTTTATTTGCCCTTTACATACCAAATATTTTTTCTTTTGCTCGGATGGTTAATAATTTGGATATTTCTAAAACCGTCGTCTTCTCAGGATCCAGGTAAAATCTTTCTTAGGCTTCTAATAACAGCAGGTATATTCTTATCAATTATCCACTGCATCAGTATCGAACAAGGATTTGTTTTTAATCCGGAAGGTCTTTATGTTGCAGGAAATAGATTTTTTAGGATTGGAGCTTTAATGGCTGCATTTTTATTTCTCATTAGATCAATATCATCGGAAGAACTATTTTCCTTCCTTATTGACTTAAAAATGAATCTTTCCATGATATATGTGGTTTTTAAATCAATATTTCTTATCCCAAGATTTAGAGAAAGAACAAAGGAAATTCTAATTGCTCAACAGGCAAGAGGATTTGTTTTAAAAGGCATAAAATCTAGATTAAAAGCAATTTCACTTATACTTTATCCATTATTTTCTTCAATTATGTTCGAATTAGAGGAAAGCGCTGCATCAATATATACAAGAGGCTTGCATCTCTCACAGAGAAAAACACATTTAACAAAAAACAAATTTGTGATTATTGATTTAGTTGCAATAGCCCTATCATTTTTTGTTCTGATAGCAACACTCATATTAGTCTCATGGTAAGCATCCTATGTTAGAAGTAAGAAATCTTTCTATACAATACCCTGATCATCCGCTAATAAAAAATATAAATTTTAGATTGGAGGAAGGCGATATTTGTTTCTTAGTTGGAGATAGTGGCTCTGGAAAAACGACAGCTTGTCTTGCAATGGCTGGAGTCCTTTCTCATGTAAAACCGGAAGCCATTGTATCCGGGCAAATTATATTTAAGGACATAAACCTGAAGAAGGAGAATCCTCCGCCGGATCTAGCAATTACACTTGAGAATCCATACTCACAGCTAACCGCAATAAAATCAAATGTAAAAGAAGAAATTGCATGTGGCCTAGAAATGAGAGGAATAGAACCAGAGGAGATGCTACGAAGAATAAATGTGATTGCAGGTAAATTTGGTATTGCACATTTAATGTCACGAGATCCAAGATCTCTTTCTGGAGGTGAAATACAAAGAATAGTAATTTCGAGTTCATTTGTTTTAAAACCAAAACTTTGGATACTAGATAGGCCTTTGTCAGAATTAGATCCATATGCAAGACATCTATTTCTGAAGGAACTTGTTCAATATGCAAAAGAGAATAAAGCAATTATTATATTGTCCGATGAACCAGCTCCTGATATCTATTCTATTGCATCTCACGTATTAACACTTAAATCGGGCATTTCAAATTTTTCAGTAAATAATAAAAAGGGGCGTATTGAAAATATCAATGTTTCTGAGTTAGATACATCAATTGCGTTTACAAAAAACAAAAATAAAACAAATAAAAAAGAAAGTAAATTTAATCCATCTCTTCAATCTAAAATTTTATGCTTCAGCTATTCCAAACAACAGTCCAATATTATTAATAATATTAGTCTAAATGTTCAGCGTGGGGAATGTCTTTGGATAACAGGACCAAATGGTTGCGGTAAAACAACGCTTGCAAAATTAATTATTGGATTACTAAAACCAATAGAAGGATCTGTTTTAATAAACGGAATTAATCCTGCTAAGGAACCTTTATGGAAAGTAGCACGTATCGCTAGCTATGCTTTCCAAAATCCGGATCTTCAGATATTTTCTACTAAGATATGGGATGAAGTTTTATCAGGACCAAAATTTTTAGGTTATTCAGATGAAAAATGTATTAATCTGACTGAATGGGCCCTTAAATTATTTGGGCTTAGAGAGAAAGCAAAGCATCATCCACAAGATCTTAATCGATCTGAGAAAAAACGTTTAGGATTAGCATCAACCTTTGCAATGGATACACCCATACTTATATTGGATGAGCCTTCTCAGTTCCAGAGTATAAAGGAAAAGCAAATTATAAGAGAAGCTATGCGAAACGCCTTAAACATGGGTAAATCTATATTGTGTATTACACATGATCTTGATCTAATCTTTTGACAATTTAAACACTTGCCATCTATAAGGCAGGATTGTGCCACAATTTAATGTAGGATTACTTTCTGAAAAATTTTCTATTTTAAGACCAATTTTTTTTGCCTCATCACAAAGATACTTCCATCTCCTCGCTCTATACGCTCTCTCATCCATAGAGAACTTAAATCCTTTCGATCCACATATTAGATGCAATCGATCCGATCCGAATATATTGGTTGTCCTTTCATTTTCGTAAAAATACCCTTGGGATATCCTAATTCTATAGAATGCATCAAGCATTTTTGCTAGATACGCAGCGTGTTTTCTTTCAACGTCTCTATTCCTTTTATCTTCGTATTCGTCTTTTTCCCCCTTACTCTCAAATTGTCTTCTTCTTCTTTTGCCTTTAAATCTTTTCCCTCTTTCTTTAGGAAATATAAAATAATTTCTTGATTTCACATATGAATCGAATAACAGAAAATATTTTAATTCTCTATCGGAGACAAAATCATTGAGATTTTCCTTAGGGATCTTAAGCAGAATACATTCATTATTCCTTAAAAATTCAATAAATTCTGCATTGCTTGATATAAGTGGATAATAATCCTTATGTGAAACTTTGTAGGCGACTAATTCAGATAGAGCGGGCGATGAGATCCACGCTCTTTGCTGAGCAGGTGTGGGGATGAAGTGTCTGTCATCAATTGTAATGTCTACTTCGAAATCACCTAGTAATGAATTGGGTTTTAAACTTAACCGTTCGAATAAATAATAGTCTGCATTATTAACTGGATGA
>JAEOTF010000282.1 GCA_016840025.1 Candidatus Hodarchaeota archaeon | reverse complement strand
TCATTGATTTTCACATTAATAACGCAGAGCTGAGCTTGTCTGCAACCTACTTTATAGTCTTTTTTTATCCGTTAGGGATGCCGTTATTTTTTATGATATCTGGAGCTAGCACTTTTTTAGCCTTAAAGCGACGTAGTATTCAAGAATATTCAATGGAACGTGTACGGAGATTATTAATCCCGTTTATAATTGGTTCAATTTTATTGACGCCTATCCAAGCCTACTATGAACTGCTTCACAAAAGAATGTATTTTGGAACATTTCTCAATTTTTTGAGTGATGGTACAATTCTTGAGTTCATATCCACGAGAGTTCGCGCAATTGGTGTGAATCCAAAGATTTTTGGCGCATTAGGATATCACTTATGGTTCCTTGGGTTTTTGTTTTTGTTCTCAGTAATGGCTATACCAGTCTATAGATGGTTAAATGGAAAAAATGGGTCTCGTTTCATTGAACTTTTCGTTAGGTTAGTCAATACCCCTGTAGGTATTTTTCTATGGGTTATTCCATTAGCGTTGACACAGATTGTGCTTAATCCATCCTTTCCAGATCAGCAAGATTGGGCGGATTTCTTGTATCACTTTATATTTTTCGTGTATGGTTACATCCTGTTTTTGGATCAAAGGGTTCTAAACGCTTTAAAGAAGAATTGGTGGCTTATCCTGATCTTAAGTTTCACCAGTTCAGTGCTCATACTATCAACTGTATCAACCAGTTTTAGTGATCCTGTGTCAGCTCCGCTAAGCATGATTGATCTTCTAATTAAATGGGGCGTATTTAGTATTAATAGCTGGTTCTGGACCATTTTCTTATTATTATTTGGTATGAAGTATCTCGATTTCGCTAATAATTGGTTGAAATATGGTAAACAAGCTATAATGCCGTTTTTCCTTATCCATCACCCTGTAATTATTGTTCTCGCTTTTTATATTGTACAGTGGAATACAAATATGATTCTCAAGTTACTGAGTATTGTGGGTGGTTCTTTGATAATTACATTAGGGCTTTTCAAGGTACTAATTAAACGAATACGTTTTCTAGGGAACCTCCTAGGTGTGAAACATAATACAAAATAAGCCCATTAACTTAATTTGGGTTTGAACACTTGCGATTTATGTTAAGGAATAAAATACTTTCTACCTTTCTAATATTTAGAAGAAAAAATAATTAATAAAATATTAATAGTGCAGAAAGTAGAAAGTTGAAAAGATAACTATCAACAGTATCCTGTATGACCTGTTCACAATAAACCTGCTTTACGAAGTTTTTAAGCGCGTTCAAAACGATTTTTTATTAGTTTCTTCTAAATAAGCTAAGAGTTCATTGTTTGTCAGGATCGCGTTTTAATTCTTACTTTTTATGCCTTGATATTCGTTTCTTTTTCGCTTCACGGTTTCTCCAAGCTCTCTTCTTTTCTCCCTTAATCCTTGTCCTGCCAAAATAATCGTTTGACATATTTTTTTCGTATTGAGTTATTTCATAATAGAAGGTTGAGTAGTTTCCTTTGTTCTCGATTAGTGATAGCAGAAGCTTATTCAATTCAAGTCTTACTTCTTCATCAAGGTTTTCAACCCAAGCCTTTAAGTAGGCTAAATAGGCTGCATTAAGTTTAAAATCTGAAAGATCATCAATTAAGACCTTTGTTACCTTTTCACGGAGATTATCATCTGCCATAATTGTCTCTACAACAATACATTGACACAAATTTAAACATTAGTGTAAGTTTGGAAGCGACGTTCTACTTACTTATTGAGTACAATATTTTAACCATGTAAATTAATTTCCCTGAAGATTAATAATGTCTTCAAAATAAGAAAAAATAGAAAAAAGGGTGATTGAGAGTTAGTGGATCTTTAAAATACGATATAAAAGTACATGCCGAAACTGTCAAAAAAATAGATATGAACTACAGAGATATGTTAGAGTCTAAAAGTGGATTAGAATTAAATACGGGGAAAAATGATTGTATTAATGAACAAAAAAATTTTTATTCATGAGGTTGAAAAGATGGTTCTTTTAACCAAGACATGTCCAATCACCGAAATTGAAGGTATCGGAAATGTAATTGCTCAAAAGTTGTCAGAGCGTGGTGTCACAAAGACTGAGGATCTGTTGGCATTGCCTGCAGCTCAAATGATAAACAAATTGATCGATCTTGATGGCATCACTGAAGACGATCTACTCACTTCTTTTCTTCCACAAGCCCGGTTCCTCAGGTTGCAAGAGATGACAGGGCAACTCGCAGAAGGGTTAACAACTTCGGGATATCTTAAGTATCGGGATCTGATAATGGCAGATGCGAAGACGATTATAGGCCAACTTGAGGATCGAGTCGCAGAGGGCATCATTCCCAAAGTTCCTACAGTTGACGAGGTGCGAGAGTGGCAAATAGAGGCAGGTCGACGACTCGGTACAGGTACGTTACATCTTACGATTCTCGACCAACAAAAGAAGCAGCCACTTGAAGGCGTAAGAGTGCGGATTAAAGGATATGGGCACGCTGATGTGAGTTTTCCCATTTCCTGGCAAACGGGTTCAGACGGGTTTGTATTCATCGAATACCTAGTATCTGGTGAACACGATGTCGTCATCACTTGTGATGGGTATAAAACTCGCACCATTAATTTTGGATTGGCCGATGATGACCACGCACAGTATGTACTTGAAATGATTAGGGGAGAAGTGAAACCGTATATTGTGATCGATGAATTTGCGGGAGAAGCAATTCCCTCTATCATGAGCAGCGACGTCTTGATCTTGGATCGGGTTGAGAAGCTCTCAGACTTGCCATCCCTTCCCCCATTCACTATAGCTGAATATGAAGAAACTGCAAAAACGGTGCTCCTCATCAGTCTGTGGCGTAAAAAAATCAATGATGAAATACATATTCCCTATCTACGCGTCTCCAAAACAGCGTTGCCTGCTGATGTAACTGAAGATAGCGTCATTCAAGTGACAGAAGCAGGAACTTTTAAGGTAATGGAGGGATTGACTCAACAAGAGTACCGCAGACAGTTATTAGCAGAACGTCCATTTTCACCAAGAATAAAGGAGGGGAAATAAATGGCAGAAGTAGAAGTTATTGTATGGAAGTTTAACCCTGGAGCGGGCGCCTGTGGAAAATGTGTTTCCATGAAAGGCATCCATTTGGATAAGCCGAAACGTCCGCACCCTAATTGTAAATGTACAATTTCATTCAGCACTGACTATTGTACACGTGAACATACATTTTTCATCACTTACCCAACAGGTGAAACCCATGAAAAAATCATCGGATTTGTTCAACCTGGAGGGAATACTTCGGTCAAATACAACACTAAACATACAAACAAAAGACAACTTGGGGCAAAAAGTGGTATAAATAAGATTGTTGATGTTGGGATTTCTTCAGAAAGAGGCGAAACAACTGAGAAAGGGATAGAAACAAAACAGGAGTTTGTCCACAATCCAAAAATCGATTCAGGTGCGCAGAAAATTGTGAATATTTACGAGGAATATATGACCGAAACGCATGAAGAGTGGGATTGCACTCGCAATGGACGTCAAAGATATGTCTCTTATACTACGGAAAGCCGACTTGTCCGTCAAGAACAACGACCGATTTAAGCCAAATAGACCGTCACAATTTAAACAGAAGATGAGTAATAGGTACTGCTCGGAATTTGGAATTCAATGAGTTCAACGATCCGGTTAGGGACGTATAACACGAACAACCTGTTCGATCGCTTTGATGATCCCTATAATTTTGGTGATGATCCTTGGCAACGGAGCTTCGCCACTAAACCCAAGAAGCTTAAGGACCTATACAGTCTTGGCGCTCGCATCCGCACCAGCCACATCGACATCCTTGCGATGCAGGAAATTGAATCGTTAGGAGCAGTCAAGGAATTCATCGCGGGTCATGTTGGTGAGTCTTACAAACTCAAGGGGATTATCAGTATGGAGAGTAATGACCCGCGCGGCATGGACCTTGCTGTAATCAGTAAGTTTCCATTGGGACGGGTGACAAGCCATCGATTCCGACAGCATGATGGACGCCCCGTTTTTTCACGAGACTGCTTACAGGTTGAAATAATGCATCCTGATCGGAAAGACGTCCTACTTACCCTCTTCAACTGTCATCTCAAATCAAAATATTCCAGATACTTACCTGGCACCGCAGAATACCTCAAAGATCAACAACACAGTCTGGATAGGCGGAAGCGACAGGTGGAACACACGATCGCGCTCATCAAAGCCTATCAAGACGTGAACACAGATCGTTTTGTTGTGCTGGGAGACATGAACGATACTCCTGACTCCCCCGCCCTCAGTGACTTCCTTCGTCAAAAGAATCCATTACACTTGTACAACGCACTCGAGGTCATCGCTCAAGACGACGCAACAGTTAACTCGACGAAGCTTCGCCCACGAGATACGCATCAATGGGAGAAAGCTCCTGAAAGTGGACACCCCGAAACCACCTACAGCCAACTTGACTACATTCTCCTTTCAAAAGCACTGAAAAAAGCATTCACGGGCACCGCGCAAGTTGAGCAACGACAATTTACCACCGGCTCAGATCACTATCTATGCTGGGTTGAATTAGATCTTGACTTGCTCTAATACTGTAAGAGCCCACAGTCTTTTTTAAAAAAAAGCTTTAAATAGCTATCTCCCTTCTTTTTTCTTGAAAACCGTGATAATAATAATTTCTCAATGTGATAACCGTGTGTTCCAAAGAAGAGACACCTCAAAGTCTATTTCTCCCTAATTATCCATTTAGAAATCCTTATTCCTATGATGTTTTAATGCCGGAAACGCTTAACTTGATACGATAAACAGAGGTTCTAGCTGTTATAAAGAGACTTTTCCAATCTTTGTCACCCCAAGCACAGTTTGCTGGTTGTTCAGGAGTTCTAATGGTGCCTAAATACTCTCCATGCTTAGAAAAAATCCATAAGCCACCAGCTGCTGCCACGTACAAATTCCCCTCAATATCTACCTTCATCCCATCAGGATTTCCTGGTAATTCTGAACGGATTTCTGCGAAAACACGATTGTTCGTTATCGTCCCATCAGAGTTTACATCGAAGGCTCGGATATGTCTCCGATTACTAGACGAATCGGCGATGTAGAGTACCGTCTCATCTGGAGAGAAAGAAAGACCATTTGGACGATCGAAATCATCCTTAAGTAATGTCATCTTTTTACTCCTTGGATTTAGGAAGTAGACTCCTTGGAATGAAAGTTCTTGCTCTTCAGGTTTGATACCATATGGAGGATCTGTGAAGTAGATCATACCATTAGATTTCACCACAACATCATTTGGACTGTTGAGATGTTTATTGCGGAACTGTTCAATTAAAACTGTGTAAGTCGCGTCTTTCTCAATTCTTGTTAGCCGTCGATTGCTGTGTTCGCAAATTAATAGTCGACCGTCCTTATCGTACGTTAAGCCATTTGAGTTTCCACTTGGTTCACGAAATATTGTTACGCCGTTAGTTGGAGACCACTTGTAAATACGGTTTGCTCGGATATCGCTAAACAGTAGAAACGCCCCAGAAGCATTCCAAACAGGACCTTCAGTGAATTGAAAGTCCGTTGCAAGGCTTTCAAGCTCACTGTCTTCAGGTAAAATATGATCAATACTTGGATTATTCACCATTATCACCATAGATAATCCTTAAATCTAGAAGAATATTATTCACGATGAACCCTAAAAACCCATCTTTCACAATATCAAGTTCACTAAATTAATACAATAATATTACTACAAAAGGCTTTACATAAAAAAAATAAAAAAGAAACCACAAAGGAATTATCTTAGGTCAAGCATTGAGAGGGAAATTAGGAAAGTGACCCAAAAAGTGATTCATCATATTCAATGGATTCTCCAACGGAGTGAAGAAAAGTATGGGCAGTCATCTTACCCACGTGTTTAAATATGGCTATGATGTGGTTTACAACCTCAGAATAATTATGGGATTTATCAAGACGGTCTAGCCATTTACCAAAACTGCCAAATTCTTTGATGATTCGTTGAAATTCTTTTGCGTTATGTATCGTAGCTAATATTTTTTTCTTATTTCGTACTATGTTAGGGTTTTCACTCAAACGTTCATAGTCTTTTTTGTCATATAATGCGATTTGAGAAATATTGAAATCATTGAAAGCTTGTAAAGTTCGCCCATTTTTTATCGATATTCTGCCAATTTAATCCAGCTTGGAAAATACATCGCGTTAACTTCTTGAAATATGCAACATCGCTCGCAGGTTTACCAGTAACATACCATCATTTGGGTGCTGTTCGCTCTTGACCCATAATTAGTAGATGCTCATTATTGCTTATGAAATTTTTTTTCTTTTCTTACTTGTTCGGCTAATTTGCTCACTAGCTAAATTTTTTAAGTTCCAATAGACGTTTCGTACACATCGCTCCCGAGTCAATCCAATTTCATTCTGAAGTTGTCTAGCCCACGTATAACATAGACGTGTTTGTTTGATTTCCCCTTTCTTCTTAAGTTGCTCCCAAGTGAGTCCGTCTTTTTCTCCTTGTAACGCTTTTTTTACTTTTTCTTGAAATTCTAGGAAGTCGTGTCTTTTCATTTTTATCCTACTGGTGACTATACTCCGACCAAATTGATTAGTTTTCGCGTGTGGAAAAAAATATTTAGTTGGTAGTTATAGGGTTTAGCTTGTTAACAAGTTAAGTGGGGAATGGAAGGTCTTATGACTATTAAAGAAAGCGGGTGTTGTGGAGCATATTGTAAAACATGCATTGCATAGCAGACCAAAAAATATCCCAATAACCAAACGTGTCGTGGGTGTAAGTTGGGGTATGCATCGGGTGAGAGGGAGATCAATAGAGCTAAATGCAGAATCAAAATCTGCTGTTTCAAGGAAAGAGAATTAGAGACATGTGCTGATTGTACGTATTATCCCTGTGAGATTTTAGAAGAGTTCTGGAATAAGAAAGGAACGAAATACAAATACTATAGAAACAACTCAGATTCATCAGACAGAATGGCTATGAAGAGTTTCTAAAGAGCGCAAAAAAATGGAAAGGTCCACTTGGAAAACTGGAAACGGTGAGATAAAAATAAAACTAAATTTATATGATGGCCTCTCATTTTTTCACATGGCCGATTAAAACACAGACGACCATATCCAGCACATCCATCTTTTCTTCAAATCCACAGGTTAATCTAATTCTGGAAAACTAGTGAATTTTCTCTATTTTTATCATGAGAAGTGTTGTAAGAAGTAAAATCCCAATCTTGTCATCAATAGTAGCGGTTACGATAATTTTGGACGCTCTAGTATATGCTCACTGTCGAATGATCAAAACAGAAATTGATGAGGTATTCTCTCTTTTCTGAATTCATCACTAAGTTCCTTTTTTTTCTGAGTAAAGAAACGCTCATTCATTGCATATTCTAAATTATATTTTTTGTATACCCAGTCTGCATAGTGATAATTCTGTTTGTCAATTAAGACATGATCTATTTTTCTGGTCAATTGGGTAGCTAGTCCTTTTGTCCCGGGTAGTAAAGGGGCGATCATGGCAAAAGTTTTAATGCCCAAAAAATGCAGTTTCTCCAGAGCTTTAATCCTCTCACTAATCTGCGGGGTGTTGGGTTCAAAAATTTTCCTGATATTTTCATCCGCTGTAGAAATTGTAAAGCCAACTTCAATCTCTTTGAATTTTCTGATTATATCGATATCACGTAACACAAGAGGGGATTTTGTTTGAATCATAACAGGCCAGCCATGTCTTGACAGTATTGCTAGACATCCTCGTGTCAGCTCATATTTCTTCTCCAGTTGCTGGTAAGGGTCACACACACCACTTATCCAGACTCTGCCAACAGATTTCTTCTTTATCTCACGCTGCAGCAGACTTGCAGCATTTATTTTCACGTCAACAAATTCTCCCCACTTTTCCCTATGACCGGTAAATCTTTTCATGAACCGGGCATAACAGTAAGTACAACCATAAGCACAACCGAAGTAAGGATTAATCGTATAGTCAGAAACTTTCGATTTTGACAAAATAGTTTTTACATGAATTTCTTTGACTATCATGAAATCATCCGCTATTAAAAGAGATATACAATGATTGTGATAAACTATTAGAATAGAGAGATTTGAAATCTTAGTTGTGATATATTGTGAAAGGTTTCGTGTACTAATCTAGTGAGAAATAACAGTTTTCCTTTGACATCAAGTTTTTGACAAGAAAAATTTGATTTTTCGTGACATATTAGATTGTGGGATAGGTAAAACTCTGTCCAATCCTTAGGATAACCACACCTATTTTCATGTTCCTAGATTTTGCTTCATATTCAACAAGATGTGGATTGTCAATTGCGAAACTCCATAGATCCCAATGCATAGGAATAAGCACTTTTGCTCGGAGATCACTAGCTATCTGAAGGACTTCTCCAGGAGTATTATAGTATTTTATTCCTGGAGGGTTCACTCCAAGACTGATAAGAGCAATATCTATTTCATACTTTTGACTTAACTTGAAAAACTCCTCGGTCCAAAGAGAATCCCCCGTATGAAAAACGCGCACATCGTCAATTTCAAAGAGGTACGTGTTTGCTGTTTTTGGAATTGGATCATTGGAAGGAAACGCGATGACACGAATATCATTAATTTTTTTTTCTTGATGTTCGTTCAATGACACAATTCGATTCTCAGCTACTCCCCAACTCTTTAAAAGAGTAGTGACGCTGGGAGGCCCCACAAATAAACAATCAGTATTTTTATAGATGGGAAAAATAAAATCTTCATTGAGGTGATCAGGATCTTCATGCGAGACAACAGTAGCGTCGATCTTCTTCACATCGGAAGCGTTGAAAGGTAAGGGGACCATTCGCATAATAATTTGTTCCTCATTTTTAAGAGCCCCTCCACAGTATGGATCAATGTAGATTGTTGACTCAGGTGACTTAAGTATGAAACCAGCACCTCCAAGTGACCACAAGGTAATAAACCCAGGCTTTATGTCGTATACCTCAACATCCTGAAGAAACCAATCATACCATTCACTTTTTAAATTGCAAAGTGGTTGAGGTTTGCCAAGTCTTCCATCATACCATAATCCCCGACCCATAGCCATCATACTGTATCTATAACGGTATAAGAATTTAAGATATCTCATCAATTGATTTTTAAAAAAAAGGGTATAAAAGAAGGAGCATATATTTTACGCGATATATTTTTATTAAAGAAATAAACTACAGGGTAAAAATTTAGTTGGGTAGAATAAAAATTCTGTACAAATAATTTGTTGATTACAGAGGTGATTTACTTCATGGTTATATTCAAATTGTTCTCTGAATTTCAGGCTAAAGGGGACCAACCAAAAGCGATTAAAAGTTTAGTTGAAGGTATAGAAAGGGGAGAACAACTTCAAACCCTACTAGGAGTAACGGGAAGTGGAAAAACATATGTAGCTGCGTCGGTGATTGAAAAGGTTCAAAAACCAACACTTGTTGTCTCTCATAATAAAACTTTAGCGGCACAGCTTTGTGCTGAGTACAAACGTTTCTTCCCAGATAATGCTGTGGAGTATTTTGTGAGTTATTATGATTATTATCAACCCGAAGCATACCTCCCACAGACAGATTTGTACATCGCAAAAGATGCATCAATTAATGAAGAAATTAACAGATTACGGCATTCAGCTACGCGGTCAATCATGGAAAGACGGGACGTGATAATTGTTGCAAGTGTCTCTTGTATTTATGGTTTAGGTAATCCAAAAGAGTATGTGGGGTTGGGAGCGGTATTGCGTAGAGGAATGCCTATTGAAAGAAATTTAATGCTCAAGAAGCTAATTGAGATCCAATATGAGAGAAACGACTTTGATTTTACTCCTGGGAGATTCAGGGTTCGGGGAAACAAAATCGATATATACCCATTATACTCGGGAACATCATTCAGAGTGGAAATATCAAGCGGCGTCATAACTAAATTATTTGAAATGGATCCCCTATCAGGAAGGCGGATTAATGAAAGAACATCTTTAGAGATTTATCCCGCAAAGCATTTCTTAATGCCTCAAGAAAAGGTTGAAAAATCAATCAAATCGATAGAAGTTGAATTGGAAAGGCGACTTAAGAAACTAAATTCAGAAAATAGACTTTTAGAATCCAGTAGACTCAAACAGAGGACACTATATGACCTTGAGTTATTAAGAGAGATGGGGTATTGTCCAGGAATAGAAAATTACTCAAGGCATTTTGATGGACGACAACGAGGGGAAAAGCCTTGGACTCTTCTTGACTATTTCCCAGAAGACTTTTTGATGATCATTGATGAATCTCATGTTACAATTCC
>JAEOTF010000281.1 GCA_016840025.1 Candidatus Hodarchaeota archaeon | reverse complement strand
CAAAACAGAGTTCAAATAAATAGAAGTTCTGAGAAACATTAAATAATACAAAAAGGCACTTGTGACTGTAAAAATGCTTATCAGAAATGAAAGTGGTTCCATTGGTCTAGAAGTTGATAAGAAAGTACTATTTCTCTCTATAACCTTCCTCTTACTTGTTTCAAATATTCTAGTATTTGTGACTTCTGATCTATTCATCAATTTCTTCTCAGTGATTGTTCTATTTTATTTTCTCCCTGGATTTATGTTTTGTTTGATTTTCTTAAATTTTGATAACGCTAAATATGCCGTCTTTGACATAATTGTGCTTAGTCTCGGCATTGGCGTGGTAATTTCTACATTTTATTTATATTTCTTTAATTTCCTCCCAATTATATTTACTAAAGTAAATCTAATTATTTCTATAAGTATATTTAATTTTCTTATAGCGTTAGTTGTATTCACTCGATTTGAGGGATTTTTAAAAATAGAGAATGACTTAAAAGTCTATGAATTTCTGCTATTTTGTATTATATTCTTAATAACGATATATTTTAGCTTTTTCCATCTTGGATACTCAGAATTTATAGCAGATGAAGCTGAAGTTGCGATTTTTTCTAAAGATCTCATCACTGGAAACTCGAATGCGATTTTTTCCTATGTCAAAGGTCCAACTCAGTCATTAGTTCCAATACCATTTGTATTGATATACGGCTATTGGACAGAATTAGCATTAAGAGTTCCATTTGCGTTTGCAGGAATCGTTGATGTCTTCTTGGTCTATTTACTTGCCAAAAGAATGTTTAACAGGATGGTTGGCTTGTATTCATCTCTTTTATACTCAGCAATCGGATTTAATATTGCTTTTTCACGTACTGCTCAGTACCAAACAATTCTTATTTTGACAATGTTAATAGCAATGCTTTTTTTCTATGAAGCTCTCAAATTAAAAGAAATAGACTCAAATATTAATAAAGAAGCTGGATACTTCTTTCTATTAGGCTCCTTTTTCTTTGCCTTTGGTCTATTTACTCATTATGATATGCTATTTTTCTCTTTTCCCGTAATTTTCATTTGGTACAAAATTTTTGGTCTAAAAAGCTTCTATAAAGATGAAATATTTTATAAAGCTCTTTTAATATTTCTTTTTTTCACTTGGATTTTTTATGTACCTTTTGTGCTTAATCCTGGATTTAACGATGCTGTGAACCATTACCTTGAAAGACGTGTTGGAGTTGGAGCTCCTCCAGGGCTAAATCTAGAATGGTGGCTTATACAGACCTCTCTTTATTGTTCTAGTTATCTTGTATTTTTTTTACTAATTAGCTCTTTTTCTAATCTTCTAAGAAAAAAACTATCTCTAGAGTTTGTTCTGCTTCTTATTTGGTTTTTTTCCTATTTTATTCCCCTTACATTGATATTAAAAAGACCAGGAAGCCATTATTATACTTTAATGCCTGCTTGGACAATACTAGCAATTCTAGGCTTGAGAAAACTCTATGAGATATTAAAAAGAAACGAAATTCTTACAAAAAAGAATATTAGAATTATTCAATTGAATTTGGATATCCTCGAGCTTCTAATTTTAATATTATTAACTCTAGGTTTAATTAGTACTATCTATTATTCACATATGGTCTATATTGATCATGAAACCTTGTATGTATACTCTTATCCTGAGCACAAAAACGATTTCTATTTCAATCTACGCCCCATCGATGAAATAGGTTGGAAATTTGGTTTTCCGTACAAAGTAGGGTGGAAAGTAATAGGATCTCTTTTTAAAACTCAACAGCTGGAAGGTTCCTATTTCACGAACGAAGATCCGCGAATTCCAGACTTCTACATTGACCAACAACCATCTGAAGCAGATATTCGCTACTATATCATTGTAAAATACGTTTGGAATGAGCAAGATTTGAATAAGTCATATATTGAAACCACGTATGACTTAATTAGCATTGTCTATGTAAATAATAACCCTACTATATCTATTTATGAGACCAACTCCCCAATAGATGATAATCATATTCGATATGACTTAAAAGACTATGAACGGGATTATGATCTCAAATACAGAGAAATATGAGCGGATTAGAGATCTCTTTTATGTTCATTCATTAAACGTCGTTCTTGTTCAACCATTTCGGTGACTAGAATATCCAAGCCAGGATAATCTTTAAGTGTTTTTTTGATGTAGGCTTCATTGATGTCTTCGTATTTCTTTCCCTCTGTAATCGCCTTCTCCACAACATAAACTAGACCTTTAGTTTGAATTAGTGTGTCGGGATTTAATGACATAGAGTCAATGCCTTCTTCAATTAGAAATGCAGCAAAGGAAGGAAAGTCAGAGGGGGCTTGCCCACAAATACCCACTTTAGTACCCTTTACGGTAGCGGTGGAGATAAGCATATGAACCATACGCTTGACACTATCGGATCGTTCATCGTAGATATGAGCTACCAATTCACTATCACGGTCAAGACCCAAGGTTAGCTGTGTCAAGTCATTAGAGCCTATTGAGAAGCCATCCATTTGCTCAGCAAATTGATCTGCAAGAATGACGTTGCTTGGAATTTCCGCCATACAGAAAATCCTAAGAGGCATTTCCGCTGGTTCACCACGTTTAAGTCCTTCTTCTTCAAGAATAGAAGTAACTAGCATAGCTTCCTCAGGGGTTCTACAGAATGGGTACATCACTACTACATTACCTAAGCCCATTTCATTACGAACTTTAGCAAAAGCTTTACATTCTAGCCGAAATGCTTTAGCATAGTTTTTATCATAGTAACGACTACATCCTCGCCAACCTATCATCGGATTGCTTTCTTCAGGTTCGAAGATCTGTCCACCAATAAGATTGGCATATTCATTGCTTTTAAAGTCTGACAAACGGAAAATGACATCATGGGGGTAAAAGGCTGCGCCGATTCTACCGATTCCATAGGCTAAGCGATCTACAAAAAACTGAGCTTTGTCTTCTTCATACCCCGCCGTAAGTTCAGCGATCTGATTTTTAGCTTGTCTAGCATATTCTATAAGGTCATGCGGAGTAATATCTTCTAGTTTATCATAATTGAGTAGAGCTAAAGGATGAATCTGAATATGGCTGTTAATGATGAATTCTTCTCGTGCAAGACCAACACCATCGTGAGGAAGAGCTGCTTGGAAGAAAGCGTTTTCTGGAACTCCAATATTAAGCATAATCTTTGTTTTAGTATCTGGAATCCGTGTTAGGTCTAATTTTGTAACTTCATAAGGAAGTAAGCCCTCATAAATCATTCCAAGTCCTTCTGAACAGTCTACTGTAACACTCATCTCATTTCTCAGTATTTTTGTGGCATCAAGTGTTCCAATGACACATGTGACCCCTAATTCGCGTGATACAATTGCAGCATGGCATGTTCGGCCACCACGGTCGGTAACGATTGCATTAGCAACTTTCATGATAGGTTCATAGTCTGGGGTAGTCATTTCAGCAACAAGAATCTCTCCTGGTTTGAATTCACCTAATTGACTAATATCTGTGATTATCCGAACATTTCCTTGCCCAATTTTGTGACCAATCGCTTCTCCCCTTACTAAAACTTCCCCCTTCTCTTTTAGTCTATAAGTTTCTAGTACAGTACCCTTAGTACTATGTACTGTTTCAGGTCGTGCTTGTACGATAAATAAATCTCCTGAATACCCATCCTTTGCCCATTCAATGTCCATCGGTCGTCCATAATGCTCTTCGATAATTATTGCCCAATTCCCTAGAACTTCAACTTCCTCATCCGTTAGAGTGAATTTGTTTATATCTTCAGATGCTACTTCTTCTTCGATTGTGCCGATCTCACTATATACAAGTCTGACATGTTTATCCCCTGGTTTTTTATCAACGATCTTTCGTGTCGGTTTGAAGAATATCCAAGTGTCTGGATTAACTGTTCCTTGAACACAGTATTCTCCCAAACCCCATATACCATTTATAAAAACAACTTTGTCAAAACCAGATTCAGTATCAATTGTGAACATAACTCCCGAAGCTGCTAGGTCACTCCGAACCATCAGCTGGACACCCACACTTAAACCTACATTAAAATGATCAATTGCATTAGCGATGTTTCTATGGTATTCCGCTTTTTGTATATTACCTGTCTCTTCAGCTTCTCTTACTTTTGCCAGTTGTGCCCTCATTTGGTCTTCTCGATAGGAAATAGCTCTATTCGTAAAGAGGGATGCAAAACATTCGATCGTCTTACGAGTTAGTTCATTTGTTCCCTTTATATTCAAAAAAGTATCTTGTTGACCTGCAAAAGAAGCCTCTGGTAGATCTTCTGCAGTGGCGCTACTTCTGACGGCCACATCAAGATTATCAGGCACTATTCCTGTACCTACAGTCTCACAGAGTCGTTCATAGGATATACGGATAGCCTTTTCGAGATCCTCAGGTAACTTCTCATTTACAACCCGTTCTCGAATCGCTTTTCCGTTTTCTTGTAGTAAATTCTGAAAACTTCTATTCTTTTCTTCAAATATTTCGGTATTTTTTTCCGTTTTTGCCGATTCATATGCTTCTTGTGCTTTTTCCAGAGCATCATATGCGTATCGGATTTCAGTTAGTTTTTCAGAAATGAAATCTTTGAGTCCTGCCTGTTCGATGAAGTGGTGGTATGCGTGGGCGGTAATTGCAAAACCATTGGGTATTTTTACGCCTTTTTTCGATAAATGGACCAACATTTCGCCAAGTGAGGCGTTTTTTCCCCCTACCAATCCTACATCCGTATTTCGAAGTTCTTCAAACCAAAGGATTAACCGTTCATTTTTTGGTTTATCTCTTGAAGTCATATGTGCCACTCTTCCTATGTAACCTCTCAACCCAGTCGTTAGTTCAAAATGTTTTAGAATATAATCCTGAAAATTATTCAAAACCATTGGTTTGTGAAAAAGATAAAACATTGTTGTAAGCGGATAAAAACTGATGACATTGGCAGTTTTCCTTTACCTCGTGGAATAAACAGACAAGACTGTCATCAGGCTGCAATACTATTTCACAAAGCAACGGTAAAAGGACTCAAATCCAGTGAGATCGAAAAGAACAGATTCATCAGGAAAAATTTCATCCAACCTGTGATTAAAGCTTTTAAATTAAAACAGAAGACAGGACTGGACTATCCAAACTACCCGCAATTCCGAGATATGAATGCTCAATTTTTAGATATAATTAGTGATTCCTTAACTCTTTCTTCTGAAGAAGCTATAATTCCAGAGGTTGAAGTACTACAAGCATATGCAAAAAGGAAATTTGAAGAAAAGGGAGAGAAGACAGTTCTCCAGATTTGTATTACTGGAGCAATTGAACTGGGTATCGCCAAGTTTGGTGCTGGAATGATCTCCGATGGATTTGTTGAACAATTTGCATTATGTGTGGACGATTTTGTGAAAACCATCATTGAAAAAACTGGACATTGCGAAATAGGGTTAATTTCATTTGATGAACCACGTTTAGGATTGGTGGATCTTCCTAGATTAACTGATGATGGCATAATTCAAGCTCTTGATATTATGAGCAAAGGATGTGATAATGTTTGTAGTATGATCCATCTTCATTCCTTTTCTAAAGCGAATTTAATTGCAGAAGTGAGAAATATCGACATCTTAGCAGGTGAATTTGCTAGCGACCCCAGTAATTATAGTTTTATCGATAGAGACCTTTTACATAAAACTAACAAAAAACTTAGAGCAGGTATCGCAGTATCCAGTATGGATAGCTTACTCAATAATTACTTTAAGCGAGAAAGGATAGATAAACAGATTTTACAGTCTCCTGAAGATTTGAAAAATATTTTAGAGCCTGTTGAAGTGATTCGTATGAGAATAAACAAAGTATTGAATCAATTCGGCGATCTTGTTGCTCTAATGGGTCCTGATTGTGGATTAGGAGGTTGGATCTTTCCTGAAGTAGCAGCTCAATTACTTACTGATACTGTAGATGCAGTTCGAGAAGTAAGCCACCACTCTATTAGTTAATCTTCAGGAAGATCTGTGAAAATGTTTAAAGAACGAGTTTCTGAAATAGGTCTACGGAGATTATTGAGGGTACTTTGATGGGAAGCCTCGATTCCGAATCCTTAATTTCAGTGAGCCTTCAGAATATTGTAGCTAGTGTAAATTTGCGAACTAAAATACGATTAGAAGAGGCTGCCAGCAAATTGCCCGCTGATGCTCAAGTAAATTATGTTCCAGACCGATTTCCTGGATTAGTAATCAAGATTAGAAGTCCAAAAATTACTTGCCTTGTTTTTGGATCAGGAAAGATGGTTATAACAGGGGCTAAAAGTGTTTCCACCACTCAGGAAGGAGCACGGGTGGTTATCGAGTTACTTAATGCCACAGGTCATAAAATACTTGATGTCCCCAATGTTAAAGTTCAAAACATAGTAGCTAGTGGGAATATCGGTACTAAGATTAATCTTGAACTAGCAGCACTTTTATTGGATTCATTGTATGAACCTGAGCAATTTCCTGGGTTGATCTATCGAATGGAGCAACCAAAAGTTGTTCTACTTCTCTTCCAGAGCGGTAACATTGTATGTACAGGCGCAAAAAAGGAAGAGCATATCTATGAAGCAATAGAGAAGATACGAATAATACTTATTGAAATTGAGGCACTCGAAGAGTAGTTACATTTGGATATTACGTAGAATATATTGGCTGGTTTCCCCTTTAGCAAATAAACCAGAACAATGTGGAATCAGTACAATCACAAAATCATGTGTACCAATTGTTGTGTTTAAAACCAATCCCGCTGCTATCGTTTTTGTACCTTGAAAAGTATAAACAATAGTCCACCGAAAAGCTAGGGTGTTATTTGCCTTAATCTCAAAGCCCGAAATATGGTTGAACAAACCATTTGACTCCAGAGAGATAGTAAGCGCGATGAATGAGCGGCTAACATCATCTGTTCCAGTCCATTTACCGTGGTGAGGGACAGAGTAGGAATCTTCAATATTAATCAAGGTGATCCTACACGGACTGAATGCAACTTGTATACTGCTGATGAAAGAAAGAAAAATAAGTCCAAAAATAAGGCCTACTATTATGATTTTTCGGGAACGGGCGAACGAAATTATTTCTTTCTTTATTAAAGCTAATATATTGCCTGTTTTTAGCGTTTGAAATAGACCGCCTTGACCGTTGTCCTTTGTAGCTTCTTCTGTGTCTTCCTTGTTATCTCTAAAACTAAGAAGGAGGAGACTTGCAGCTAAAAGAAAAAGCAACCACCGATTAGCTCCTCTTTGGATCTCTAATGCTATCCAACCAATGAATGGAATCCGAAAAACGACAACTCCGTATACCGAATCCTCTGAAATTTCCCAAAAATCGGGGAGTGCATTTGTTGCGGGGTTATCTCCCTTTGTTTTGAAGAAATGTTTTCCATTTTCGTCTATTTTAACATCGACAACTCGATGAACAATTCTCTCATTCCCAGATGGATGATCAAAGACAATGACATCCCCAGGACGGATATTTGCAGGCTCTTTTTTCTGAACTAGCAGCAAATCACCATCAAGGGGATCAAAAAGAGTTCCGAGCTTCTCCTCGAAACCTTGGTATGTTGGTTCCATACTCTGCGTTGTGACTGCCACTTGCGGTGTACTTGACCCTAGATAGCTCTTCATTCCAACAGTTAGGCTTAATGCCAATATTAGCGCAATTAAGCCGATAGCAACAAATTCCACTATGTCTCGACTAATTATTTTCTTCTTTTTTCTTTCCGTCAGTCTATTCCACCGCATTTGGCAAAAGGTTCGCTATTTTGTTCTTAAAGACTATTTTTTCTAATTTAAATTATTTTTTCCTTTCTTCATTTAAATATACTATTTATTTCCTCTACATCGAGGAGTCTGTCTGTATTGCGCTTTTGAACTTGTGTTGACGAAATAGCCTTATCAGATTATTAAGGAAAGACTCTGAACTAATTGAATTCTTATGTCTGATCTGTCGGGTTTTCCGCATATTCTAGGATCCTTTTGTATTTCTCAAACAACTCTATTAGAACTTCCTCTGAAATTTTATCTTTTTCTACAGAATGAAAGAAAAACTAAAGATAAGATAAAAGTCATTGAAGTAATAGAAGCTATTTCCTCTATGTTATTTTCGAAATAATCCATTCTTTTGGGGATTGAATGCATTCTTAATCAATAGAGGTCTTTAATCCTCATAGAAGAATCCTTTAAGTTCAGGATCCTTTTTTAGTTCTTCTGCAATTTGTGTCCCCAGCGGAGTAAGCTGCCAACCTTTCTCACCACGTTCAACACAGCCTAATTGCAATAGTGAGCGGCTATATTTGCCGGATTTAATATGGCTTCGGATGGTGTCAAGTCCTACTCCAAGAATCTTACTTAGCTTCTTGTAGCCTATTGATTCCCGATAAAGCTCAATTAAAATTCTCTTCTTTGTTCTGCCTAATTGTCCAATAAGTTCTTTCACATCAGCTTCGCTTTCTTCTGTCATGAGAATAGCCTCCCTACATTAGTCTATATCTTTGACCTCTATTACCTATTCATTTCTACTCTTCTAGCACGTGGTCGGGATCGGGCCTGTTTCTTGCCACATTTTGAGCAAGCAATCCGTAAATCCGTCTTTCGACTCGTTTTTATTGTCATGTTTCTTTGTGAAATAGCTTTTCGCGAATATCGGCCGTGGTTCCCGTATCCTTTTGTGTTTCGTTCCTGTCGACGGGCGCCTTTACTTTTTCCTCCACCCCTCTGTTTTGCTTTCTCAATAGACACCTTATGTTCCGTATGAGTGTTACACGATGGACAAAAGGTTGTCATTTTTGGCGGGATTTTCATAATAAGCACCTATCATCGAAACGTCCGACCATACATTGGTCTTTTTAAACGAAACGTCCGACCATACATTGACCTTTTTTTCTTTTCTTTCTTTTCATTTTGTCTTTTTTTCTTTTCCTTCTAACTAAGTAACCTCATGATCCCTAATACCTGCGGGGGTCACAAAAAAGACACATTCCCTTTGAGGCAGTTCAGGGCTATCAAAAACTTGAGCTATACGCGCAGATCCACGAGATTTTCTGAGAAACATTCGATGTTTTGGTCTATGTCCCCAAGCATATCCCAGAGCAGGTTCAACGGAAGATCCTGCTACATAAGCGTCGGGGTTGGCAAGGACTTGGTTGGTTGTGATAACTGCTAATTCATATGAGTCTGCATAGCGTTGTAGATCTTCTGCATGGCGCATTAATGCTTGTTGACGTTGTGGTAGAGCTCCTTTTGATGAATACTCCGAACGAAAATGTGTTGCTACACTATCTACCACAAGCACCCGTACATTTCGTTTAGAAATTATTTTATCCGCGTCGCGGACTAATTTGATTTGGTGATCTGTGTTAAATGCCCGGCTGATCAAAATATTTTCCAATGAGTTTCTTGGAAGCATATCTTGAATATGGTTAGCCATTTCCGCTACTCGTCGAGGAGAGAAGGTTCCTTCGGTGTCAATAAAATATGCAGTTCCTCCAAGACCTCCTCGATCTTCTGCCAATTGAACAGTTAAACAAAGTTGAAATGCAATTTGTGTCTTTCCAGTAGAGTAGGCACCAGATAACTCTGTAATTGCACCACATTGAACTCCTCCGCCAAGAATTCCATCTAAATTTTGTGATAGTGTGGTAATTTTTGGTTGTTCTTCAGCTTCTTCGTACATTTCACTGGCTGTAATTGGGGTAATTCCCAGTTCCGTTCTAGCATCGGTAACAATCCTTGTTGCAGTTCGTAAAGAGATTTGACACTTTTCATGAACCTCTGAAGGGGAAGACATCGCTAGAATGGACAGCGAGCTATAGTTTTCAGCGAGAACTCTAGCAATTGTCTCGGAAACGCTTGGTAGACGCTTGAATTCTTCAATTGGATTCGACAAAAACTCCACCTTGTTGAATATGAGTAATGAAGTACCTCTTCAAGAATCTTTTTTCTTCCTATTTTCGGGTATCATTTTTTTTCTATCATTCTGAGAGCATATTGAATTATTTCATATGCGACATTTTTGCCTGTCGCTTCTTCAATGCCTTTCCATCCAGGACATGGATTAACTTCAAGAATAATAGGTTTATTATCTTTATGGAGGATATCTACCCCTGCTATTTTTAATCCTAATATTTTTGTTGCTTTGACTGCTAATTCTCCTTCTTCTTTTGTTGGAGAATACGATTCAGTTGATGCACCACGTGCTACATTAGTTTTCCACTCAGAAGGAGCGGCCTTTCTTGTCATAGCTGCAATAACTCTGTTATCTACAACAAATAATCGATAATCTTGATGTGGAATCTTTTCTTCGGCTGAAATAAATTCTTGAATCATAATAGATCGTCGAGCTTGGGTGGAATAGCTCATTATTGCTTCAACGATTTCTTTTAGAAGAGAAAGTTCATTGACTTTGACACATCCCAAGCCATGAAATAAATTGCGTGGTTTAAGAACTACTGGGAGATTTCGGACATTTAAAAAGTCCATAGGTTGAATAAATGAGTTTACAAGTAAAGTCTCAGGGACTGGGAGTTTTTCTTCTGCTAATCTTTGAAATGAGTGAAATTTGTCTCTAGCTACATGAATACTACTAGAATTGCTTGTTAAAGGAATATTCATAGCTTCAAAATGGCGTAGGATAAGCTCGCCTATAGCCGTCATAGAACTTCCAATTCGTGGTATCACCACATTGAGATCCTTTAATGATCTCCCTAGATAGTGTGCGTTGAAACTGGAATCATTATGGATAAAGAGCCGAACAAGAGAAGTCTTGATAAAAAGCCCTTCTACTTCAAGCTTCTCGCATTCTTCTAGGAGTCGTTCTGTTGGATAAGCGTTTATTTGGTTGGAAAGAATTCCTATTCTCATTTTGTCCTCGACCAAAAAGTGATCTCCTAATGTAAATGCACTACTCAAATTGGATAAGATTGACCAAATAAAAAGGCGAGAAATCGAATCATTAAATTTCCTAGTAATAGTGCTGCATAATAACCAATTGTCATTGGTAAAAGACCCGGTGGAACAGGATGAATCCATGCACTTGCTCTTCCATCTTCAATTAACTGGTCTATTGTATTCATTTGTTTCTGGAAATCCTCATCAGGGTCCCCTACCTTTTTTCTGATGATTATTTGCCATTGATTATTAATTTTTTCTTCAAGAAAAACATAGTGCCAGTGATGACGCTTTTTAATAGTCTCTAATTCCTCAGGCCAACCAATAAAGAATAAAATGACTTTCTTCCATAGAGGGACAGAAGGTAATGCATATTGTGTGCTTTTAGATCTGTAATGGAAGATGTTATGGCTCAAAATCTGGAACATTAAAATTAAGATCATCGGGATGCTGAATAAGTATGTGTTCATGAAAAAAGTGAGCGATAATGGAACAATTTCCTCAAATAAGGAAAGTTCTGAAGTAATAGGAAGGGGAGATATGAAGGAGATACAAATTAAGGCCTTACCATCGGCTCCACCTATTAATCCAAACGCTACAAAGAAAACAGCCAGAAATAGTGCGAATGTGATGGAGATTCCTCCTATTAACAGTATATTACTCTCTTTTCTATAAAGAAAGATCCTTAAGAGATTTATCGGTAGGGCAACAGCTAGGAAGATGATCCATACTTCATCATCCACTTCTCGAGTTCGAATATCTGAGTAACAAGCATAAAAAAGGAAAGGGAGTGAGAAAAGTGCCGCCAGCAGTTCTAAAGATTGGTAAGGCAAATGCTTGTGCTCCTGTTAGTAGTTAGTTCAATGTTCTAATTAAAATCTATAACATCCTCAATTAATCTATCTGAAGTTCACTTTCAAGATACTCTTCTGTCGTTTGTGTTTTAATCTCTATGACTTCTTCTTCAATCTCTTTTGATTGTAGAAATCCTGTTCGTCTTTGCTGAGCGGTGAACCATAATACAATGACACTAAGGATGAGGGTTATGATTGCTGCAATTATTAAGGCACTGATATCATCAGGATTCGATGGATCTAAAGAAAGAAGGAGTGATTCTTCGATTTGAGGCTTGTGATAGGCTTTAAGGCCTCGTTCCGTATAAATTAGAAATATTCCTACGATGCCATTCCAAAATCCTGTGATAGTTCCCCCAGTAAAAATATTAAGGCTCTTACGATCACCTACTGCTATTCCAGACGCAACTGCAACCACAACAACGCCTAAAAACCAGGTTAGTTCCGCATAAACGGGTTGTAATTTATGATCTATCTGTTCCCCAATAACAAATCCAAATTGCATGAGTGTTATTGGAACAGTATAAACTAGCATCGTGAATACTCCATATAACAGCCCCCATTTTATTTGATCTATGATTAATGTTTCTTCAACCTTTTTTTCTGGCATTAGCGCGCCCACCGATGTTTTGATGACATCCTAATTAAAAAAACTGAATTTTTGGCATATAAAAACCTTTTATAGCTAATTAAAGAAATTTATGAACTTTCACTTCTTATACTCAAAGAATTTCCCGTAATTCAATAGTGAATGGTACAGATAGTAATATTTTTAGCCTTTCTTTTCCATGAATAGCTCAGAGTAGCGAGCAGTTGCGCGGCTTCCGGAGTTCTCTTGTTTAGTGGTGTTTCTCACCCAAAAATAAGAGAATTTCTGAGGAAACTCCAGCCACCACAGGGGATTCGCGCGCTGTAAGGCGCTGATGGAGACATCAGGCTCCGGAATAGAAACGACACGTCCATATGCCTATGGCAATGACGCGGCGAAGGAATTTGGCAACAGATACCGAGTTAACCCGCAGAGGACGCATATGGGATCGATGAAACGACCGTCCGCGAAGGTGCAAGCCTAAATAGACCGTCGATGACACTCTCCATAGAGACGGTGGGTAAGGCGCTCAGTTTGATGCCGCGACGCACTTGTTGGGCGACCACCAGTGTCAAACAAAAGCTGGGTTATAACTGGACGCTACTCTTTCGCTCAATAAAGTGCCTATTTAAAGAGGAAGGCGTTTATATCGTGTTTTAGAGTTGTATTGAGGAAAAAATTCAGTATTTCACAATCTTTTTTCCTCTTCTGATGTTTTGTACGTTTCTTTGCGGATTATTTCGACTTTTTTAAGTCGTTCAACATGCCAATTCAGAATATAACTTCTAAACTCATCTATGACTTCATAAATTGTTTTTATCGTTGCTGCAGTCTGTGTTGATGCCGCGCCTACCGATCCTGTTATTTTCACGATAGCGTAGTTCACTTGAGGACGCTTCAGAATCGATACAATGATAAGAACACGTTCAATTCCCCATATGCCTTCTATCATTCGTGTTGTTCGAATTGTCCACAGATGTCCAAATTTTGTTTCTCTCTCCTCAATACCTGTACCCATCATCCCAGTACTTATATCACCTCCCACCTTTGATTGAATATAGCCTTTGAGGGAAGTTACGAGCTGAGGAACGAGTTCTAGAGGTATATGAATAGGTACTTCAATCGTATGTTTATCTTTGTCTAGCATTTTTTGTAGTTCTTGACCAGAAGGCAGCCATGTCCTTTTTAGGGATGGAACCGATAACCTTGAAGCCATTCTTGAAGGATATTCAGCTGCAAGGAGATTGAGGGCAATAAACACTATTGATGTTATAAAGAAACCAAAAGGGTTCAAGGCCATCGCATTGTGAGGAATTGTTAATGGGATTCCAAGAGAATTTATCTGCTCAGCAAATGTATTTGCCAGCAATGCAACTCCTATCCCTGTAATACTCCCTGCGATCCCGCCTGTAAGACCAAGAACTACCGCTTGTAAACGAAAGATATTTGCTATATCGCGTGGGGGAGCCCCTGAAGTTGTAAAAACAAAAATTTCTCTTTTTGTTTCATAAACAAATCCTAGAATAAGATTGAAAGTTAAAAACGAGATTAGTGTTAGCATAATGATTATTGGTTCCCAACCATTAGCTTCATAGAATGGTTGAATACGTAATTGTGTGATTTCAATGTGTCCTGAGCTTCCCCCACTCATTAAAACATATCTGACTGTAGTAGAGCCATAGAATTTTCCCTTCGCCTCTTTAGCAATTTTTCGTGAAATTTCATCAAGTAATTTATGCATCTCATCTGGATCGTCGTCAAGCCCTGTTTGAGCTAATAGAACAGTTTTATTAAGATGAATTTCGATATTGCCATAAATCCATTCTTTTGGAGCGATTCTTCCGGCAGTTCCTCCTTTTATTAGATCTTGTTCTATCTTTGTAAGATGCATAATAATGTCACTCCCCCCAGATACCCGTCCAATTGGATTACCTGTAAGGGTAGTGACTTTACCATTTTCTTGCCGTAGATCATCTTTATCATAGAATCCTGCCACTCTAAGAGTCAAACTTTTCAGTTTTTCCGTGATTTCCTTATCTTTTACTGACACGTAAATATCAATAGTGTCATTCACTTCAAGTTGCCAATTAATGTTATTATCTTTGTCTACAAGAATACTGTTTTTGTCTGAGGTAAAGTCCTTCCATTGTTTTACGTCACAGAGGTCAGAACGTTGTGTAAAGAAGGTATCCCAGCCCTTAAACTTAGCACAAAGGTTAGGTTCAATCCCTGTAATCCCGTATAATGAATATTCAGTATCATTTTCATTTGTAAAATATAGATCTTGATACATTGATCCTTGACCTCGGGCTTCAAGATAGGTCTGAAAAATGACATTGCGATCAGGATTATTTTCATCTATCTCGAAATTGGCAAAATTGAGTCTCAGGGCAGGACTAATAGTAGAATTCTCGCTAATTATTTTGAGAACTTCATCAACCTTGGATCCTTTGACATAACTAGACGGATAAATTTCAATTCCAAAACTTTCTATTCGAGTTTCATCATATCGGTTAATAACACTTTTAATATCCCATTCTTCTTCAAAGGCTGCCTTCTCAGCTAATTTTCTATGGGTAGTCATAATAAAGATGTTTGTTGCCGAGATAGAGATTGTAAGGGAAAATGAAGCAGCCACCATAAGAAGAGATAAGAGTGTAAGAAGTGTTCGTAGTTTTCTACGCTTCATTTGGCGGATTCCTATCGTAGCCAATTCTTTTAGAGGACTTTTGGATCTACGAATAATTGACATGAAATCCACCTATAATAGAGAATGAATTAAAGGGACGGTAACCTCTATTTTTTTTTTTAACTCCATTTTTTTATTTCTGTCCCAGATTTTTGCAACTCAGACTTATAGGTTTGATTGTAAAGTCAACAATAAGTAAAAATAGCCTTTGAATTTACATTTATCTATGAGTTATTGGTTGTAAAAAGCATGAGTGGAAAACCCAAGAACGAATACGATGTCCTTATTCTCAAATACAAACTCCTAGCCAAAAAAACACTCGGCGAAAGTCTTCGTTCGCTCATTGTCTATGGATCATACTGTAAAGGAGTAGGTTATTATATTGCAGGCGAAAGTGATGTAGATATCGTTCTTGTGCTTGCAGAACAAGATAGTTCTGAGCGATATCAGACACTAATGAAGTTAAGTGCGATAAATGAAAAATTCGCGTCAGACCCCCTATTTGGGCCTCTCTTTGATCTCGCAATAGTAGGCGAAGAAGAAATAGATAAACATCACCTTTGGGGACCTGAATTCTCATCTTTACATGTTCTCTCAGCTCAAAAAGGCAAAATAATTCTAGGATCCGATAATCCCTTTGAAAAATATGCCATTGATGAAATAATGGCTAAAGAGGCTGCTTGCCGTATTATCCTTAGTTCAAATCGTAGATTACGATATACTTTTTTGAATAAGAGCCTTATGAACGAAAGTGAGCTTGTATACACTGTTACTGACTCAATCATATCATGTGGATTAGCTTTTGCCTATTTTATTGGTAAAGGGGTAACAGAAAACCTTGTAAAAAGTGAAATTCCTGACATTTACAAAACAGATCTTAATGAAAGTGTATCTGATCCCGAATTAATTGAATATGCTCATGGGTACCGTCTAGGTGTTCAACATATTAGCTCTCAAGAGATTATACAGAGAGGAACCAAATTTTGCGAAAATATCGCCCAGTCCGCGCTTAAGAATCTAGAGTAATAATTGGGCAAATTTAGGCATTTCGGGTGAATAACCTGTCTTATTTGAGTTGAATGGCTAGCATTAGTTTAGAATGAATTTATTAATCCTATAATATTGAGTAAGAAGTTTTCGTAAGCAGTTGATTCGGTTTCCCTCTTTTCCAATCACTTTTCCTCGATCTTCATATGGTACTCTGAGAGTCATAATGATCTCATTTCCGTTTTTTTCTGTATTTAGATCTAGAATCTTAATGGGAAATAGGAAAATCCGTAGAAATTCTTCTACCTGTTTATGTAACGCTATGATTTCAAATGGATAAGAAAAAATCCAGTTCTTCGTTAATTGCCTACGAATGGTTCCTAACATTTCTATCTTAAAGTTAGACTTAAAAAAAAAGACTACGCGCCTTTTCATTTTATTTTCTATTATTTCACAACCGAAGGGGATCATTCCAGTGATTTGTTCAAAGAATTGACAAAGAGCAAGGTTATCATTACTAAGTTTCAGAATCATAAGAAAGAGTCTTTGTGGAAATAATTAAACTCCTAAAACTATTGAGATATGAAGAAATTCTAAATTTTTTATTATTTTGATTCTAAATGAAGTTAATTAGATAATTTTCGGGATAAAATATGAGTTTTATCCCCTTTTAGGCGATTTCGTGGAATGATGATGGAAAATAATAAGTCATAGCGTAAGATATTGTGGTAAGTCTTTCCCCAAAAAATCATCCAGAATTTGTTGAGCTTGTTCTTCTCTTTCCTTTTCAGGGAGTGTTTGAATACGACTCAGGATTTCAGCTAATACCTCGTGAGCAACGGATTCACTGTTCTCAACATTCATGACAATTACGCCGATGATGTCCGCCAAGCGATACCATGTAAGTTTTCGATCACCCAATACAATAGTATCTAGATTTTTAGTCAAAACCTCTTTAGCAAAGATATCTAACGCTGTAAGCAATCCAGAGACTAAAGTCGGATCAGCAATCTCCCCGCAGCGTGTTGCTGCTTGAACTATTCCCGCGCTATTATATACAACAACTTCTCTGATCGAAAGAGGTGCTGGTAAGCGTTCACCAGTCAATATTTCGTTTAACCAACGAAAAGCTTCCGATATCCCATACCCTGACTTTGCACTAGTTTCTTGAATTCGCCAAGGTCCTCCTTTATAAGTTTCTATCTTCAAGTGGCTACGTAACTTATTCTTCGTTAGATATCCTGATTCTTTATGATTATCGTGCTTATTTGCTAGCAGAAGTAGTGGAATTTTCTGATCACGAGCTTCTAGTTGCTGTAAAACAAACTCTAATTCCTTCGCTGCTTCAGTTATCCTTGATGAATCGGAAGAATCTACGACAAAGATTACTGCCTTAGACTGATTTATAAAACCCTTCCAGAAAATACGAAAAGCACGCTGACCACCCATGTCAAATACTTTCGCTCTTAATCGTGAATACCGAAGCGGGGTGACATTGTAGCCATACGTAGGTATGCTAGGCAAACATTGCATGGTACGCATATAATTAATCAGGGTTGTCTTTCCCGCTTGATCCAGCCCAACAATGGCAACAGGAATCTGCATGTTCTCGATTGGATTCAAAGATTGTGAAACAGAACTAAGATTTTTCATTCGCTGCAATCTGCTGGCTAAAGTCACTCTAAATACTTCCAAGAATAGTACTAGTTTTTAGTTATACTTCACGCATATATGCTACTGAATTCTGAGTAGTATCTTGTCTCAAAATCTCAGAGTACCTGTGTGATGCTCTTCCAAATTTCTATCGTCATTGCATTAAAGATTTTTTTAACGTTGTCACCTGTAAGGGCACTAGATAGATAATGGGGCGCATTTATCTTTTCTGCAAATTTCTCCCCTTCCTTCATCGCGACTTTCGGTTCTAAATCGGATTTATTTCCTATGACAGCGATGTAGAGCTCATCAAATTGACTGTGTTTTTTTAATTCCTTCCACCACATAAGCAAATTTGTGAGGCTTTCGGGTCGCGTTCGATCATACACCAGTAATCCCCCCCTTGTATCATAATAAAACAGTTTTCTAACATCCAAATACTGAGGCTGACCAGCAAGGTCAAAAACCCCTAAGGCGAATTTCATCCCATCTAATTCTAATGTTTTAATAGCGAAATCCGCTCCAATCGTTGCAACATAAGTCTTAGGAACTTTCTCCCCAAAGTAACAATGCCTTAAACAAGTCTTACCCACACATCCATCTCCTACGATCACCACTTTCACATATACCTGTTCTTGTAGCTGCTTGGGTGGATGAGCGCCCATAATAATTGACATTGATTTTATGTTCTCCATAATATTTCCTTAATTACTTCATATTCCTGTCACCCCATGAACATATTTACCACTAAATTGTACTATCTGTCAAGTGATAAAATTTTACAAGAAGAGAGTAAGATGGGTTCTTTCATGAATTTCCGCTTTTGATATTCCTATAACATTTAGTTCACACGTAAAACAATCCAATCGAGGGCATCAAGGACACCTCTGCCTGTGATCGCCGATGTTTGAAAGATTTGATATTGTGAATCCTTTCCTGCGAGTCGAGGGAAATCAAAGATTTCAGCTACTCTGAGAGGGTTATATAAAGAAGCATTTGTAGTGTTCATCATATCCGATTTATTCACACAGATAACAACAGGAACTCCACCGGGCAGATATCGAAGGGTATATTCTAAATTCTCACATTGGATACTTAAATCCAGAATTGGATCGACGACATACACAACTCCATCGGGATCCCTTACACTAAGAACCTCAAGGTATAATTTTTCATAAAGGGACTTGTCGCCGGCTATATCTCTTGCTTCAATCTGCGAGCCCTTGAAATTAAATCTGTCATATTCAACTCCAAATGTCTTCTGAATAGCTTCAACCTCTGTTTCAGATAGAGGACGTCCTTCATTAAGCAGTTTTTTCATAGATTGAACCATGGTGGTCTTACCTACACCACTTGCTCCAAGAATAAGGATGCTCTTTCGAGAAGATCCAAAGATAGAACCGATGAGTCGCGAAAAGAAGTGTGATAGACGAGTAGATAGAGTTGACTCAGAATGTTTCTTTCGTTCTAATTCTTGGGAAACAACAGTTATATCTCCAAGAATCCCTTCCACTATTTTTCCAGGTGTAATTGCTTTTTTATTTCGGATTCTGAATTCAATAAGACTCTTTTGAAGTTTTATTGTTTCTTTAGGTACTTCTTCATGCCATAGCGCTACAAGCATATATGGAGGTATTAGAGAATACATGAGAATAACTCCTTCCGAATACCACTCATACAAAGTGAATTCGGGAACAGGAATTTGATAGGAAGTTATTTCCTTCGATAAAACATGATGAATATCTTTAACTATGTTAGATTTCTTCTCTAAATTCGTTTCAACAACTCCTTCCTTTGAATATAGAATTAATGAAGGAGATTCGTGTTTTTCAATGTGCCAATAAAGAGGACTCTTTACTTCGGGAGCGATTAAAAGGTCAAAAGCTTCATTGTATAGTCCTTCGAGAAGAGGTTTTTCATATTCTGTTGAAGCTTCCAATCTTTGACGGAGATACTCAGTCGACTTTAAACCGCTTAACTGTCTCTGAAATCTTTGAGTTAATTCTGCACAGACTAATTGCCCTCTTCTTTTCAATTCTTTATCCAGAAGAAGAATAAGTGTTAATCTGGCATCTGTAAATCGCATTCTAGGATCCATAAGTAATTTTAGCTCAGAATCTGAATAAGGTAGCTGAAACATCAAAACTAACAAAAGAATGTCAGGATTAACAGAGCTAAACGGCCCGTATAATTCCTTTTCCATATATCGCTCTTTTTCTCGTCTTATTTCCTCATCAATCATGATCATGGATTTAGTACATATTATTCCGATTTCATCTTCGGTTAAGATAGCCTTTTTGAAATAAGTCGCAATTGGCACAGGTCCATGTTCAGTAAATTCCGCAAGTACTAATCCAATTACTTTATTTCTGGGGTTAGACTTTTCTTTTGAATCAGGCCTCGTATTGGCATTCGGAAGTTCTATTTCTGACAAACATGCCCCTTCTTGTAAGCTCTACATTACTGCACTTTGTGAGTTCTTTTTATCTCTTTTTTTCTGAAGAAAGATTTAATATTTCATGTGATGGAATATATTAAGCGGTCGATTAGGCAGAAAATATGAGAATAAGTAAAAATACGCGACTTCAGAAAGAAGTGTGGCTAAAACGAATCAGAATATCGAAAAGAAATTCTTTAATAATTTTAAATCAAGATTAGAAACCAACCAGGCTAAATTTCTGTTGGTTCTCTTTTCGGTCTTACTTTCATTAATAATAACTGGTTTTTCTTTTTTTATTCGAGTTACCTATTTCTCAGACCTTGGATTGCTAGAGACCAATATCATACGTGCAATTCGCATGATCCTTGTGTATATAATTCTTCCATACCTATTTATACGTAAATTCCTTGTTACTTCCTCTTTCCTAGAAAGTACAGGCTTAACCCTTCAAGAAATAAAAAAGGGAATGTTTTTTGGTGTTATTCTTTATACTATTGCCTTAGTAATAATCATCGCTCAATTTAGTGATCCTAACTTCAAAAATGACTGGATCGATTCTATTAAATCCGAGTCTTCCTCTACCCTTATTTTCTATGCAATTTTAGCCTCAATAATGGCTGCAATAACCGATCTGTGGACAAGAGGTTATGTTTTATTCCAACTTTGTGAATACTCCTCAGTTCAGGTTGGCTTTCTTTTTCATGTATTTATCTGGATGCTAATTCATTGGTATGAGGTTATTATACTCACAGCAAGTCTTGGTTTCTTTCTCTCCTTTTTTCTTACTCTTATATTAGGTGTAGGCGGGGGAATTATTGCTCTTAAAACCAGAAACATTGTTGGACTGATATTAGGTCATATATGGCTTAACCTTGGTTTTTTAATAGCTGTGATGACTTTTCTTTAGTTTAAACCCCCAAAAAACGACCCGACACGTTTTAAACCTGAGATATCCGAAATATAAAGGGATCAGGATAACATTAAGGCATCAATGCTTAAAATAGCCCTTCAGTATGGATAGGTGATATCCAGCCTCCCATTTATTCTGGTGTTTGATAAAAAGCAACGTTCCATCTGCTGTTTCTTCATCATTACCTGCAATGAGAATGTATAATATTCCATCTCTTTCCTTGGACCAAACACCACCAAATCCTTCTGGATGACGCCAAGTTAGGAATCGAAAATTGGTTTCACCTTGGAAAAGACTAGTTACTAAACTTCCGATATGAGGAGCTTTCGGTCCCCCAAATACGATAATTGTATCTGGTTTGATTTTTTCTTTTGCTTTAGCGTATTCCTCAGGGTCAGCGAATGTAATACTTAAACTTGGATCCTCAGAGGTTAATTTATCATGAACAAGATCGGCAAGCCAATAGTCCCATTCATTAGTTACTATTAGGATATTCTTGGAGCCTTTACTTGGCTTAGAGACTAAGATGGGTTCTGCTAAATTATTAAGTTTTTCAAAAAACTCCTTTCCAAAATGTTCTGAATAGGATTCCAATAGCTTGGAAAGGTATTGGGGGTAATTACTATTCTGATGGTTCTTTCCATAAGGCTCCCAGAATTGCAGTAGATATTTTGTGAACTCGACAATTAGCCGATCAGAAATGATAAATGGATCATTACGGATATGCACAAGGATCATTTGAAAACTTCGTAGGTCAAATTCCGCAGTTCTCAAGCGTACATAATCATGATCGAGATTAGCATTAGTTAGCAAAGCTTTCGCAATTTGAAAAGCATTGATTGAATTCTCTAGCTCACCCGCACTGAGGTAATTCCAACCCGCATTTCTTACAAGTCGGCTTTTTATGATTATATCCTCAATAGGAAGGTCAGCAGCCTTTAGATAGGCGTTACCACACTCCGAGGCATATGGTTTTGGATCTAAGTCGATTTCATTGCTAAAATAAGCAAGCAAGTTCCAAAAATAGGCTTGATTTATCATATCGTCTGCTAAATCGAATCCTTGAATGAAAAACTCACTAATACTAACAAATTCTTTGTAAATGAGATCCAACCGTTCTTTACGTCTTGGAGCATCGGGATCTGATAAAAGAGATTGTAACATAAATGCAATCGGTGATAAAATCGGACTAAGTTCTTCTAGAAACTTTTCATAATTTCTAACTTTATCAAAAAGATTGAAAAGAGCATTAACAGAATTTAGGATACCGTGTTCATACTCTTTGAGAATTATTTCCAATAATTCTTCAAAATCCTCAAATTCAAAATCATTTTTAGCGATTCTTCTAATTTCATAGATTTCAAGGACAGCAAGTAATGTCATATAGCTAGGAAAGAGCTTATCTAACAAAAATTCTAATAACCCATTTTCTTCAAAATTTTCTTGTTCAGATAATGCTTCTAATTCTTCACTAAGTATATTAAACATATCGATTGGATTAAAAGCGAGATTAGCAAGGGCATTAGCTAACATCTCACGTGCCTCTTGTGTTGCCCCTTCTCCAAACATCCCCATGCCTGCACGGATGTAATATTCAAATGCTTTTTCTTCTGCTTCCCTGCTGCGGCTTTCACTGAAAGAATTTGCTGCATTTTCATAATGTATGGCAAGTTCTTGAAAAATACGATTAATTCGCTTGAGCTTGAAGCTTTCTTCCTCGATCTTCTCTTCAATTTGTTTTGCTGTTTGAAAATGTAGCTCACTTTTAACGGAGCGACCTAAATTTTCATAAAAACATGCATGAACAATCTCTCGTGGGAATTCAATTCGATAACCGATAGGATTTATGAGTTCATTCTGAATACTGAAATCAAGGATTTCTGCCAATTCCAAAACTTCATGCTCACGTAGAACTCGCTCTAATATATCAACTTCAAAGGCTTTGAATGGATATGCAACAACTGCCGCCTTTTCTAAGATTTTTTGTTTTTCTGTTTCTCCCCCAATTAACTTCATCAATTGACTTTTTTCTAGATTAATGAGACTATCGGGGATATTTCCACTCCAATCTTTAGGTAGTTGCCAATCCGCAATATTTAGGGAATCATTATAATCAATGAAATTATTGAGATTTAAATACTGTAAAGCATTGATCACATAGCGAAGATTGCCTTGGGTCAAAGTATAAAACCCATTAAAGAAGTCATCCGTAATATCAGAGTTAGGAAATAGATATAAAAGCCAGTCTCTCAACATTTTTTCATTCATATTTTGAATTCTTATATCGTTCTCCTCTTCGTCCCATTTTTGGGCTAAATATGCGGCGGAGTCATTTAAAGGATCTCCAATCCCTTCTTTTTGGGTCCATTGATCATCATCCTTCCTCCCAACTATAACAATAGGTAATTTTCCTGTTGTTTCTTTGTGTACTTCACCCAAAACAATAGCATCGTCCATCTCGATCCACTGTAAATTTTCGATAAAAATTACAAAGGGCTTAATTTTTGCGAGTAAAGTCAGCTTTTCAATGAGAACAGCCTGCTTTTCCGTATGTTTTCCAGACGTTGTAATCTGCACTGTTGTGGGTACCTTTTTCTTTCCCCGCCGAACTACTTTTACTACTCTTGTTGTCCCAAGTTTAATTGTTTTTGTGAAAATTCCTACAGGAGTTGGATCTAACTCCTCTAATACATCCCACATAACATCCACTACATCTCCTCTTTTTAATCTCTTGAGAAAGCTTCTTTCTTTCTTCAATATAAGGTCAAGTTGAGTTACTAATTCGTCAATCAACTCAAAAATAACAGCCCCACGATTGACTGTGATGGTTATTGTGGTTAGATCAGGGCAATCTTTCATCAATTGGTTGATTATGAAACTTTTTCCACCCCCAATTGGCCCAGAAAGAAAGAAGGTTCCTCCATATTGCTCATTTTTCCTTTTTTTCTCATTAAGAAGTGAAAATCGCTCATAAAAGAAATTATATGCTTTATCAAGTCCAATTAAAGAATAAATCTCAGGATTAATCTCAAAAAATAAATTACTATGCACGATTTCACTTGTTTGAGCCATTAGAGCAATCCTCATTATTGTTGACTGATTTTCTCAAAAAAATCCAGATGCTCATAGGTCATTCGTTCTAAATTAAACCTTTCTTTAACCCATTTCCTAGCAGTTCTACCTTTAAATTTGAGGATATTCGGCTTCACTAAAATCGATTCAAGCTGTGTAACAAGGAGTTTAGGATTTTCGGGAGATACCGCCCATCCTGCTGGACATTCGCCTGTTTCTCCAACTTTCACGCCTAAAGCTTCGGACAATCCTGGAATACAGGTACCAATTACTGCTGTTCCACAAGCCATGCTTTCTAATGCTCCATAACCAAGAGCTTCTCTTCTGGAAGGAAAAAGCGTTAAATCGCAAGCTTGATAGAATGCCTTCATATCCTTTGGAAAATCTAAAAACAAGTCGATTCCTACTAAAATTCGCTCTTGCATATCAAACTGGTCAATTAGTTCTTTAGTTTCTTGAATGCTTTCGGGATTGTCGGATGATCCACCAGCAATTAGTAGTTTCCATTTATAGTCTGGCCCCTTTTTGAACAATAATAGAAGTGCTTCAAGTACAACATCTATCCCTTTGTGATCCACAGCCCGACTTGGAAAGCCAATCAAAAATTCATTTGAGGTTAAGGTAACTTTTTCCTCAAATTTTTTTATAATCTGAGCTCGTACATTTACTTTTTCTTCAGGAGTTGGTGGAGTAAAGAATGTTGTATCAACCCCTAGATAGATTAGCTTGCATCGTTCTTCTTTGATCCCCCATTCTAGAGCAGTGTCGTATACGTGATTTGAAGGAGCTATGAAATAAATTGGTAGGTCTTCTCTCAAAATTAGTTCTAATGCAAGTTTTTTTTTCTCTAGTCGAGTCTCCCAGATCATTGCAAAGCTCGTCAATATTCCATGAAGATTTATGACCATTTTTATATCATTTGTAAGGAGGAAACTTTGAATGAAAGGGACACTAATTACTCGCATTAGATCATTCACTAATACTATATCTGGATTAAACTGCTCAATTACAGAGTAATATTTCTCTAAGCCCATCTTTCGTAGATTCTTAACACTTTTCTCTGCATCTACTTTATCTGTTAAAAGTCTATCCATTCCTAATGAAGCATCTTGTTCTTGACTTCCATTAAAATAACCTTCTTTCAGTCCATGATCTCCTACCCGAATTATTTGAAATTCATTAATATTTGAAGGACCTTCTTCTGGAATTTGACATAGTAATTGCAAATCTATTTGATCAGGATTAAAATAAGATATTAATTGATAACAATAGGTTTCTGTTCCTCCTACGATAGGTAAAAAACTAGTATTATCGATTAGAATTCTCATACGTTTTCGAGACATCCCTTAACCTTCCTGCAATTATTATCCACCCATTACTTACCTATCTGGTCTTCTTGTGAATATTACTCACGAATTTTTAAGGTTTGACGAAAAACTCACCCCTAAACCTTTACTTTCTTCTTTTTTCTAACTGAATGTGTGAGAAATAGTGAACAGGTAATTATTAACAGTTCCCAATAAAGTTCATCCCCTACAAAGAAAGGACTAGGCATGGTTGAAGTAGTTTCCTTGGTTTCAATCATAACTTCTAATGAATTACTTATTGAAAAACAGGAGTATGTAGGGATATTTTTGGAAAAAAGCGGGAAAGGAATAGGTATTTTGCTAATAAAACCAGTAAAATCTAAAAAGGGTGTCCTATTAAGCTCAGATGGGGGAAAAGGCGAGAGAACCCATTGAGAATCATTAAAGCCTTTTTCTACGCTTAGATAACTTGCATATGCAGAAGAAATTTCTAATTCCCCCGAAAAATCTGAGCTAACCATAAAATTCCACGACTGACTTTGGTCAGGATAAATGGGAGTTATTTCAAGAGCATCTTGGCGTAATGAAAAAGAATTGGCGTATAATAACATTTCTTTCTCAAGGCAGGAATGGAAAACAATAAAATCTCCACTTAAGGGGTAAGTTGTGTTGTTAAGCGTAATGTGATCATCAATTAGGAGGTTATAGGGGAAATCAGAAAAAGAAATAAAGATTCCATATTCTTGAGGATGTTGTGAATCTAAAAAGGGCATAAATGCAGCCTTAGAACCTTGATTGGTAGCCGTCACCGTTATTTCTATAGTTTGATTGGTTTCTGCACTTGGAATGCTCTGCATCTCTAACTGTAATTCTGCTGTTGGTGTTGGTGTTAATGGTGAAAAATATGGCGCCTTCTCAATCACAAATCCGAGGTCACTAACATCCGTACGCTGTGAAAAACCTATGTTTACATATTCATTAGTCTCTGGAACTTTGATATGAATATTATAAATTGCAACTTCAATGAATTGAGGGCCATCGAATATTCCAAAAGGATTACCTAATTCCATGTTTGATTGGTTTAAAGGCAAGATAAGCGGATTGATCAGGTTGATGGACTCTCCATCAAACCATGGGTCCACGGTTGCCCATCCAATCGCAGGGCGGACATTACTACTCGAAAGGAGTGACGCGTCTAATTCCGTATCCGAGGAGGGTGGTGCCACCACTATCCCTAAACTGACATTATGATCGCGATTGGGTGAAATAGGATCAATGAATTTTTTTGAATAGAATTTATTATCTTCTGCAGCATTGGGAATATTATATTGAACTCTTACTTTAAAGGAATAGTTGGAATAATAGTTATTTGTGAAGGAAGAGCGTAGAAAAGCGATTGATAAATCATTTTTTTGAGTCATGGATATTTGGGAGCTATTCAGAAGATTCGCAAGCCCTTTGTTTGCAGAAATTGAGGCAAGAAGTGCTTGACTGACGTGTGCATGCCAAACAGCAAATGATAATGTTTGCTTCTCTACTTTTGTCCAAGAACAATGAAAAAAGGATAAAGATAGATTTAGGGGGTCTAATATCACTTCAATTTGTCTAATGTCTTGCTTGAACTCATCTAATGGTTTTGGTGAAGCAACAATTAGCAAGCCGTTGTTATTTAGATTGTTAATTGTTGGGAAAAAATAAGGGAAGTAATCTGGGAGGTCATTCATAGTCAAATGCCCTAAGGATCCGTAGAAGCCAATAGTTGTATTTTGTAGAACACTCGCGTTCCAATTGAAGCCATGAATATCAATGAGCTGACGATTGACATCTATTCCATCATACTGTAGAAGGACATCTCTATCATAATCAATAAAAGCTGATATTGTTTCTAAAGAGAAGTATTCATAAGAAAAAGTATCATAAAAAAATAAATTCTCCAAAAAAGAACTGTAAGGAAGGTCAGAGAAGTCACCCTCTGCCATATTTTCTAGAGGTGTAGATAAGCTCGTGGTAGAGGAAATCGCTACGTTTGTAAAAAGAAAGGCTGCTGTTGAGCTTAATAAAATCATTATAATGGTCACTAGAACAAAAATAAATTTGAAGAGTGACCGAGTGCACTGCATGAATTAAATTTAGAGAATTTAAATAAAAAGCTCTCCTAATCAATTAGGGCTTGATAGACTTTTTTGACCGACTCAATATCTGTAGTTGAAAACATATCATAACAGGAGGATAAGAAATCTTGAAGAGTCGAATCAGGCACCCCAGATGCACTATAATCCATAGTTTGTCCTAATAACTCCAATTTATCCGCATATTTGACAAGTGTCTTCTCAAATGAGGAAGGAGGATTCAATAAAGCTTTGAGAGTTTCTTGATCAGCTGGTATTCCTTCTAAAAGCTGTTCAATAACCTTTGCATCAAGTTCTTCTTTCAGCTTTGAAGCACGTGGTCCGAGTAACTCATCAAAGGACTTATCGATATCCAAGTACCCTGACTCAGGAAAATCGTGTAAAAGAGCCATTATAGTAACACGAAATACATCGACTTGTTCTTCTTCTTCCACCTGCGAGTTATGTACTGTCGCCAAGAGCAAAGCGATCAAGGCTGTTCCAAAGCTATGTTCCGCAATAGATTCGACATTTGAGATAGGTACACCTGCTCGAATCCATCCCTGTCGGCGGAGCCGTTTCATTATGTAAATTGCCTTCAAAAAGGATTTCATGAGGATTTGCCTCTAATCAGGATCGATAAGTCGATTTACTTTTTTGAGATTTGTATACATTCTCCCCCTATTCTACCCTATAAGTAGATTCCTTCGCTTAAAAGGTAAAAATGGATGCCTAAACCTGAAAAGAACGCCATCAGGATAAGCCGGATTAGTATGCCTAAGAGTCGAGATTTAAACGGCATATCTCTGGAAGTTTCAGTAAAGACAACGAGCCAAAGAGCGCTAGCAATGCCAATCATCGTCAGAAGGAGTGCTAGGGGACCGTACCACCCTGTTTCTAGGACTGGAATGCCATATAGTTTCGCAGTGAGATTCAATGATTGCACCTTATCTTTTTAAGACGAATCCAGGCAGAATCCTGGAGACGTTTAAATTTAATGATAGATTGTGATAAGAAATATTTTGATAGAGTAAGACCTTTTATCAAATGTATGTATTTCAGGAAGTACCTACAGGAAGTATTCTGTTAATTATTATTATTCCAACTCAGTGGATTTGAGGTGACTATATGAATAATTTATTTGTACATTTATCAGACATTCATGTTGCAGGGGGAAAAAAAGGAGATTTTATGCCTGGGAAGCTTGAAGAATGTATTGACGAAGTGAATAATATTTCTCCAGATGCAGTGTTCATAACGGGGGATATAACGATGTTTGAGTTTGAAGAAGACTACTTAATGGCGAAAAATTTCATTACCAGGATTAAATCAAAGACTTTTGTTATGCCAGGGAATCATGACGCGAGATTTAGGGGTTATGTTTACTTAATATGATAAAACTAATATTGCCAAGATCTACTTTCAGATAACGGTATTTTAGAAGTTTTTCAGGAAATATTCTATATGGATGCCCATCTTTTAGAAGCAGCAACGCTTATTTTAACACGAGCGGAAATTTTTCATGATTCAGTACGAAATGAACTTTTCAAGTATTTTCGCTCTCAAAAAAAACAAATTTCGCGAAAAGCGGTCTATCACTTAGTTATGGAGACAACTCGCCGTCAGAACCTGCTTGATGAGTATTTAAATTTCGCTAGTGGGGGAAAAGCATCTAAACTTGATACCTTCTTGATCAACCTTCTTCGTATAGCTACTTATATTTTGAAAGAGGAGTATTATACTTCAGGTAAACCACCAACAATTAAAGAAGCAACAAAATTAATGGAAGAGGTTACTCATCCTCGTCAATTATCAACAACTATAGAAGAACTAATAGGTTATGTGGTGAAGATCCACAAAACGAAAAAAGAAGAGTTATTTCAGGACAAAACAGAAGCAGAACACTTAGCGCTTCAATATTATCATCCTCTATGGTTCATAGAATATATGTCTTTGATGTTGGGAAAAGATGAAGTTCTTCAGCTTATGCAGGCTAACAATGAAAGTAAACAAGTTTGGTTACGAATTAATAGATTAAAAGAGAAAAGATCTATTTCAGAGATAACCCGCGAACTCGCCCGTGCAGGCGTAATCATTGATGTAGATTCGGATTTTCCCGATATTTTAAGGGTTAAGAAGGCAAGAAAATCTCCTGTAACAACTCAATTGTATCGTTCTAAACATATTTTTGCTCAAGACAAAACAAGCTCAGCTATCGGCCATATCCTTGATCCCCAACCTCACGAAATTACCGTCGATTTGGCCTGCGCGCCAGGAATGAAGTTTTTGCATATTGCTTCTCTAATAGGGAGCACGGGTCAGCTCATTGGAATCGATATTTCTGGACACCGCCTTCGAAGGATGCGCCGTTTCCTTCAACCTTTTATTAAACCTAATATCCATTTAATCTGTGCAGACTCGCGTTATCCTCCGATTAAAAAACATATTGCAGATCGGATCCTTTTGGATGCCCCCTGTTCTTCTTCAGGGATTTTTAGGATGTACCCAGATCATAAATGGCGAGAAACAACCATATTCGAGAAATTTAGCCAATTGCAAGAGGAAATTCTTGAAAATAGTCTTTCAATCCTGAAAAAAGGTGGAATAGGAGTATATTCTGTATGTTCTATCCATCATAAAGAAGGAGAGTTGATTATTGAGAAAAATCTTCCCTCTCTTGATTTATTACCCGTCAGTTTTGGGGTTCCAGCATACCCACATGATGATATTGGAAGACCGTTCTTGCCTGAAATATTGAAGTGTAGAAGGACATTCCCACACATACATAATACCAGCTCATTTTTTATATGTAAATTTAGAAAAAAGCTAAAGATTATTCGCAAATTCGACAAGTCTCAAATATTCTTCTTCTAACTCTTGTAGTTTCTCTTCATCCACCTTGGTCGTTGACAATTCAGCAAGTCTAACCATCAGTTCAGGAAAGGTAAGAAATTCGACAGGTGTGATTGTTCCACTAAGTAAGTCGGGATGATCTATAGACTTTCTATGTCCATAGAAGTACGGGATGATTAGGCGCTTACAATGCTGTGTATAGTTCCCCATATCCTTTTTGACTTTACACCCCCATGGAGTTTGTTTAGCCTCAATAATTAGATCAAAATCATCGTCCCCATTGGCAATTTCCGCGTCAGGGGCTAGCTTCACGACATTGTCGGGTTCAATCCAAGTCTTTTTATGAGATATTCGAAATTGAGGACGGGAGTTAGGGAAAAAGGCTTT
>JAEOTF010000541.1 GCA_016840025.1 Candidatus Hodarchaeota archaeon | reverse complement strand
TTGGAGAGGAAATAATATCGTGAGAGAATCAAAGACCCACCTAATATTATCCATCCGATAGTAAGAACCTGGGGTGTAAAGGTGAGTGTAAAAAGGGTAACGACAATGCTGACGAAACCGCCAAGCATTGTAGGACGGTCATGATCCCAAATCCCGTGATTAATGAATCCGACGGCTATCGAGATTATCCAGAGAGCTTCTACCTGAGCTTCAGTAAATCTCTCCAGAAATAAGAACATGATCAGAATGGCAATGGATGTACTCACCACAAAGCCGCTCCAAATCCTCATCTCATGACCTGTATGGTCTGACATTCTTTTCACACCCAACGCAACAAACCAGATATCCTTCCCAACATTCTTTATTTAACTTTCTGCTCACAATGATAATCGCAGTAACGATACCCTGAATATACTCGTGATCGATTAATTTATGGAGTTGTTGACAGGAAACGCAATCAAAAAGGTGGGTGTATCGAAGTTGACTTATTTGATTATCTTAATCAAGCATTTAAAGTGATAGAGACAATACTGGATTTTTATTGGTGGAGGCATCGGATTTCCATATTCGTTGATGGTATTTTTTCCAGTTGGCAGGTAGTGTGGTTCAAGTTTTACATAAGTCAGAATAAAAGGTCGTAACTAGCGAAATTCCTGAATTAATACAAAGAATTCTGTATAGATTCTTGATTGTTATCTATATTTTTTCTAATCGCATAAACCCAGTCATATGATGTGAACTTGTAATTGAAAAATATAAATAAACATTTATTAATATGCTTGAAAATAGGAAAATCTTGCTCAATTATTGCATGTACCCACATAAACGTTAAAAACCAGCTAAATATGTCTTTAAACTGTTGATTGATTTTCAGGTATGACGTAGCATTACATTGTTGTATTGAATCAATCAAAACAAAGATGTTATTGCATTTTATAATCACTATTTCTCAATTGATCACTTAATTCTAAATGATTTATCAATATATGGGGTTCTAGCCACTATTCAAGTCTAACATCATAAATGACCATAATTTACACTTCAAACTCGGGTGATTTATCGTTGAATAATTATTTTTCAGTTTCATAGCTTATCTATGGTGCATCTCTCCATAAAATTTATATCACATAATATGGGTGAAACTTTGATAATAAAATAAAAATGCGAAAGAATTTACACAATTTATCATGTGATAAATGAAGTGTAGATAGTACTCAAATATATCGGAGTGAAAAACAAATGGAAATAGATATGCGTCTTATATTTACCATCATTCTCTTGGTTCACGGGATAGGCCATATGTTGGGAGTAATATCCATCGTCGGGGGCCTAATAAAATACCCTGACTTCACACACACCTCTTGGCTATTTTCAGATCGGCTTGGATTAAATGAAACAATAGTACGGGCTCTAGGAATGCTCTGGTTAGTGGTCACAGCCGGATTCGTTGCAGCCGCATGGGGATACTGGTCAGATCTGGCCTGGTGGCGTCCATTGACATGGGTAATGGTTTTGCTCTCTGTTGGGTTATTTGTGTTATGGTGGAATGCATTTACCTCAAATATTCCGATACAAGCCAATGTAGGAAATATAGTTATTATTGCAGGCTTATTATGGTTCGCCTAACATAAATACAGTAATTCCACTAAAAAACTGAAGACGGCTTATTGATTATTTTTGGACTGTTTTAGTAATAAAGACTGCATATTTGATAAAAACAATTGTCGATTCTATGTACTAGCCTAGGATTTGATGGGCCTCCTTGAGTTGATCAATGATAGGGATATTTTGGGGACATTTTTCGAGACATTCCCCACATTCGACACACTCCATGGCGTTCTTGCCTGGAGCCCATCTTACCTGACCTATTTCAGAGTACGACATTTTTGCAGTTTCTTTCTGCCCATAGACTTGGTATTTAATTAAGGATTGAAATATGAACTCTATATTTACCTCATTCGGACAAGGCATACAATATTTGCACCCTGTACAGACCAGATCGGTTAATTCTTTGAATTTAGCCGCTATTTGTTGAATTCGTTCTTTTTCACTTTCTGTTAACACATTATAGTTATCTCTCGAAGTTAAATTAATATTGTCAGCAAGCATTTCTTCCGATCCCATACCTGAAAGAGCCACGGATACATTTGGATTGCTTAGAACAAACTTCAATGCGAGATCTACGAAATTCTTCCGGTCATCACTAAGCCATTGGTGCATCGATATATGAGGGTCACCAGCTAGGCGCCCACCACCAACAGGTCCCATAATTGCTACTCCTAATCCCTTATTAGCTGCATAGGCGATCATTTCTTCATTAACTTGATCAACAATATTATATTGAACCAACATCAGTTCAAAAGCGCCCGTATCAATGATTTCCTTGAGCACCTCAGGTTTATCATGAAAGGAGAAAGCTATATGCTTAATCTTTCCGGCTTCTTTTGCCACTTTTGCCCGTTCAATAAGGTTCATGGCTATTACTTTTTCATTGAATGTTTTAGCATTCAGACCATGAAAGAGATAAAAATCAATGTAGTCTACATCTAATTTTTTTAGTTGCTCATCAAGATATTTCTCATAGTGTTCCGGTTCAGTAAAATCCGGATTCATTACTGGACACTTAGTCACTAAGGTTATTTTTTCACGATAGCCATCTTTTAGAGCCAACCCAACAACAGTTTCGCTTTCTTTGACATGATAGGAATAAGCCGTATCAATGTAGGTAATTCCGGCATCAATGCCTTTTCTTATTAGATTGATAGCTGCTTCGCGATCAATCATGGGTTCTCCTGGGTTAAGGGTAGGGAGTCGCATACATCCAAAACCTAAAGCAGAAACTGGTATACCCGTTTTTCCTAGCGTTCGGTACTGCATCATTTCTTACACATTCCATTCAAATATAAGGGGCAATTCTATCAAATCTTGAATCTCTATTTAACGTTAATGATGACGTTAGAAATCTGAACAACTTCAGAAAAAAAACCATTACTTTGGTTAAACCTGTCCTATGATATATTAAAGAAAATTAAAGTCGGAAACTATAAGATCAAAAAATCAATTTATAATGACTTCAAAAAGCGCAGAACTGATGTTCTAAGGAGACTTCTGTATAGAAATTACTACGAGTCTTCGATTAGTTATATTTCTGTATTTCTGAGATATCTTCTAAAAAATAAAAAAAAATTAAAACCCTCCTCTAGCTCTGCATTAGAGAAGGGTCAAAAGAGGATTTTAATCCTCATGATCTGGATTACTGGATTCCATCCAAATTTCAAAAGATTCGACTAATCTTGGTTTAAAAGGCCAATTCGCGTTTCTGGAAGATATAGAGGGCCCCTAGTAATGCTAAGAATCCAACTCCAACCACTGTGACAAGCTCACCTAACGGGAACTTTCCTAAGTTAGCAATAGTGTTTGCATTTAAGTAACTGAAGAGAGATAGATCCTTCAAGATTCCTAAGGAGTCTTGCAATTGACCAATACTCTTGAAGAGGTATTGACCCAAAATAATCGCCCCCGAGGCCGAAACGGCGCGATCCAAGAAGATAGCCCCACAGAGTAATGATACTGCTCCTAAAGCGAAGAATAAAAGCCAAACTCCCAAGAGAGAGTATGCTAGGGTCGTATAATTTATTGGTTCATTTAATGAGTTCGAATACTGGTAGGTTACTACTAACAGGATAATGGGATAGAGAAGATT
>JAEOTF010000280.1 GCA_016840025.1 Candidatus Hodarchaeota archaeon | reverse complement strand
ATGGCGATAGCAATGCCCGCCCCCCTAAGTTTAAAGGAAAACAGTATTTCACCACCCTGAAATATAACCAGAGTGGATTTAAAGTGCACCACAGGGTCTTAACCCTCTCCCATAGGCATCCCTCGAAAACCCCCCTCGCCTTTACGCTGCCCTACCTTCCCACCGGGGAGATTAAGCAGGTCGAACTCTACCGGGACCATGGGTCGAAAAAGTGGTTTGTCGCGTTCAATTGTCGCATCGAGGTTCCCCCTTACTCCGATAACGGGTTATACCAAGCCTTTGACGCGGGGGTCGAGAATATTGTCTCTGCTCTTAATTCGCAGGGCAAATTTCTCCAAATTAAAAACAAGCGTCCCGAGAAGTATTGGCGTCCGAAAATCGCGGCAGTCCAGGCGAAACGGGATCGATGTAAGAAAGACAGTCGGAAATGGCACCGGTATAACCGGAAACTGGAGCGGATGACCCGGAAACTTACCCACCAACTCCGTGATTTTCAGCATTGGGTGAGTAAGAAGATAGTGACCAATACCAAGGCAAACACCCTCATCTTCGGCAAACCTGCCGTCAAACAGATGGCTCAGCTCAAAAATGGGGGGAAGAAACACAAAAGGAGGAAAAGCACTAAAACCCTCCACTATACCCTGCAAAATACAGGGACGATCGGTCGCTTCATCGAATTGGTAGCCTACAAAGCACAACGTGTAGGAAAAAGAGTTCTATTAATTGATGAAGCCTATACGACCCAAATCTGCCCCATGTGTGGAACCATGGAAAAACGTACCTTAGCAGAACGCAGTATTGTATGTGCGCAGTGTGGTTTTCAAGCAGATCGCGATTGTGCATCGGCTATTAATATCTTAGCCAAATTTTACCTCATTCAAGATCGGTTTGAGAACCTATTGCACGAATCCTCTGTGAACGAGGAATCCTTCTTCATTCAATGGAAGGGTTTTCTACGACAGACAGCCAACGGTAAAACGAAAGTTTCCCTGTCCAACGCGAGTTGGATGCGGTTCAGCGGACTCGTAGGAAGCCCCGTCCTTTAGGGCGGGGTAGTTCACTTAAGACGAAAGATCTATAAATAAAAATCTAGCGTTGTTGCAAATGAGGTTGATATAATGGCCATGCCTGGTTTTCTCCCAATTATGATTATAGTTCTTTCAATACTCTTCATTATCGCCTATCTAGTTGGTAATGATGCAAGAAAATTCGGTCAAAATCCAATTCTATGGGGTCTTATAGCATTGATAGGTAATGGGATAGGGATTATAGCTTATGTTGTCATGAGATCACAATGGCAACGGGATACCCGTCTTATGCAAAGCATGAAAGAGTTAACCGACTCCCAAAAGGTAGTTGCTGCAGTTGCCAAAGGGAAATTTATTTACTGCTCTAAATGTGGAACCCCCAATGATATTGGAAGTCGTTTTTGTAAACAATGCGCTGCACCCCTCCAAACATAGATAGCTAAGACAGTGAAGCCCTTCTCTCTTAGGCACCTCAAATTCTTTCTATTAGTCTAGATTTGGTATTCTATCTCCAAGTCGGTAATAGTTGAAATCCCCTCCTGTACACCAGATTAGTGGATGAATTTTCTGCCAATCGAGTTTATTATCTATGAGATACTGTGGGTCAGCATAAGATTGAACAACTCTACCAATTATTCCATCGTTTTGTGGATAGTCAAGGATTTCATTCACTTCACACTCAATGGTAATAGGGCATTCGCGTATCATTGGAGCAGTCTTTAATTTCCCATAAAACGTCTCAAAAAGCGAACTTTTATCATAATCTTGACCAGACTTAGTACCACAGATGTTCGTTTCTTTTAAAAGCTCCTCTGAAGGGATATTCACACTGAATGTTTTATTCTCGTGAATCCCTATACGTGTGTAACGTTTCTTGTACAAACTGAAGAAAAGGTATCTTCCGAAATCAAATGGGCACATATAGCCTATTACAAGGTAATTAGGACGTCCATTAACCAGTGCTCCAACCAAAACAACCGATAGTGGGCTTAATAAATTCCCTTTAACTTCTTGCTTCAATATTTCACTCTCTATCTAAGAAGTATCTAAGTGAGGAACGTTTTAGAAACTTTAATTTGGTTTTACCGCGTTTACATTGATGCTTGCTATATCTACTTCTTTTTGCTTTTGTGAATAATTTACAATATGTTCTATCTGTTCTAATCCAGCAGCACGAATAGTCTTAAGGTAATCATCCAATAGTAAAGGTACAGGATTATTCTTAAAATAATCAGGATTATTCTTAATATGGTCAGGTAATTCTTTTTCTAGTACAAGGTCAGAGACAATCATCCGTCCTCCTGGTTTAAGAACACGAAAAATTTCTTTAAAAGTCTGACTTTTGTCAGGAACTAAGACTATTACACAATTAGAAATAATTAAATCTGCAGTATTATCTGCAATGGGTAAATGCTCTATTTCTCCAAGCCTGAATTCAACATTGTCAAAATTTTCATCTTTAGCGAACTTTCTAGCCTTTTCCAGCATCACAGGGGTCATGTCAACTCCAATAACTTTCCCTGATTTCCCAACTTTCTGGGCTGCTAAAAAGCAATCAATACCTGTACCACTGCCTAGGTCGACTACAACTTCACCAAGTCGAATAGAAGCATGTGCTATGGGATTTCCACAACCTTGTCCAATATTAGCACCATTTGGGATGCTTTTCAACTCTTCTTTCGTATATCCGATTGATTCACTTACTTCCTGCACTTTTACTGTGGTTGTGGGTTCACAGCAAGAATCACTTTGAGCAATTTTAGCATATCTTTCACGCACTTTTCCTCTAATCTCATTTTCATCCATTTTAATCACTCTATATTTACCATGTATTGCCATAAAATTCTGTAAAACTAATTTCATTAAGGTCCATTCTTGGTCGAGGAGAAGGATTTTCAGCAGGAACTCCTATTGTCACAAAACAAATAGTATAGACATCATCTGGTACATTCAAAGCCTTCTTTACTGAGTTGAAAACCTCACTGGCATGTGTTTCGAGAAAATTTACCCAACAAGTTCCATAACCCATTGCTGTAGCTGCCAATACTAAATGTTCTGTAGCAATCATGGGATCTTGCAGGTAGTAGCGTGCATGACTGACTGGACAACGTGAGAGATCGCGACATCCAAGCACTACGATGACTACATTAGCTTCTTCTATGAATGACTGGTTTCCTGCCTTTTGTGCGAGAAATTCTTTCATTTTTGAATCTCTTACGATTACAAAACGCCAAGGTTGGAAATTCCTCACCGAGGGAGCACGTCTTGCAGCTTCGATCATTCTCTTCAAATCTGCATCTGGAATATTATCTGGCTTATATTTTCGAATACTTCGTCTATTTTGGATTACTTGGAAAAAATCTTCCACTACGTCCAAATTATTAGTGGGATTTGCGTGGTTACTTGCCATCCTTCACCATCACCATTGTGTTAATATTTTACTGGATTTCCATATGTTTCGGTAAAACTTATTTCTTGAAGACTTTTTCTCGGCCTCGGTGACGGATTTTCATCAGGAATTCCTATTGCCACAAGAACAACAATATGGATATGTTCAGGAATCTTCAATGTTCTTTTAACCTCGTTTTCCCACTCTTTTGGGCGGGAATTATAATTTGCAATCCAGCAAGTCCCATAGCCCAATGCTGTTGCTGCTAATACTAGATGTTCTGCAGCAATGATAGGATCACGTGTAATCCATGTCTGTGATTGTGCACAACAAGCACTTACGACACTAGGATCTCCCAGTACTACAATTATAGCATTTGCATCAGCGATGAAAGGTTGAGTGGACGGTTCTGCAAGAAGTTCCTTTGTTTTTGGATCTTTTACAACTATGAAACGCCAAGGTTGGCTGTTATTTGCAGAAGGTGCAAGCCGTGACGCGTCAAGAATCTTCCTTAAATCTTCATCTGGAATATCATACGGCTTGTATTTTCTAATAGCTCGTCTTTTTTGGATTACTTGGAAAAAATCATCTGTTATTTCCAAATTAATGCTGGATGTTGCAATTTCGTTAGTCATTTGCTATCATCACTGTTATATTGGATAACCAATAGTTTTATATTGGACATCCAATAATCACTTTTAAAAGTATCGGGTGTCCAATATTAATTATGCCATCTCAAAATGAGCCAAAACAAGACTGCGCTTCTGAAGATGATTCAAATAAGATTTATGTGCCAGATTGCTGTGATATGCGGGGTTTTCTGTCATTTCAGATACTATGGGAACTAGGCAAGAGACCAATGAATGGACAAGAGCTTGCCCATGAAATTGCTAAACGAAGAGGTAGTAAACCTACTCCTGGGACAATTTACCCCGCTCTCAAGGAATTAGAACGTAAAGAATTAATCCAAAAGATAAATGATATGAAAGATAAAAGGTTGAAAGTTTATAGGCTAACAGAAACAGGTAAACAGGGAAGAGATGAAGCAGGTCGTTATTTTTTTCAAGTTTTTGAAGAAATAATTGAAGAATATATGACAAATTCAAAATAAAATCCATAAAATATTATTACCTATCTCCTTTGGACGTGGGTTTCCCAATCGTCCTCTAAACAGATAATACAAGTACAACAAGATGACAACAGAACTTATACACTCTATCCTCAACTACTTTTGCCCTATAGATCTTTAAGTTCTTCCAAACTAAGTTCCATTGGTCTCTTATTTGTAAGAAAGCTTAGTATTGAATTACGACAGCTATAAAATCCACCGGTGAAACGGGTATAGAATTTTTCCCTTCCAAATAAGATTTGACGAATTTGTACGGAGTTATACCCTTCTCTGGCTAATTCAGTTACTTTAGAAGAATAATATTCAAGCCATTCAAGCCTAGGAGATATTAATGAGTTAATTTCGGTGATGGCACCTGAGTGACCTGTAAATAGTAGAGAAACATCCATGTCACGGATTTTACGCAAAAAAACTATAAGGTCAGACATATTTTCGCTAATAGCAGAATCTCGTTTCTTTTCGGGAAGTGGAATAGCATCGCCTACAAAAAACCATTTTTCGGTTGGCTCGAAATATCCTACAGAACCCGGTGTATGACCAGCGAGTGGAATTGTTTCCAATACATAATTTTCTGTTTCAATTCTATCAGGAACTGGTTGAGCATCTACTGGACTAACTTGCCCATAATAGTATCTAAATACAAAATTCATTTGTGGCTTTCTAGATAAATAGCGTAACATGGAAAAATGGGCATATACTGGACAGTTAAACTTTTGAGCAAGAACAGCTGCGTTTCCTACATGATCAGCATGCCCATGAGTCAGTAAAATAGCTTTTAGCTCCTTAATTTTGCGGAGAATAACTTTTTTAAATTTAGGAATATTAGTATCTATCGCGACACCTTCAAGGTAATAATTAAAGGTAGAAGTAGGGTAGAACCCGAAAATTGAGCTTCTAGATTGAAAAATTTGGACAGGGTCAAAACTAAAAATTGATTTCATGAGTGATAAAGTCGTTCCTTAGACATAAATTAATGCCTTTGTTCGCAAGGAGTACATGTTTAGTAGCCTTGTGAGGTAATCTGAAATGAAATACGAATCTCTTGAATTAAATGATGAAACTAGAAAAACGCTTTCTGGGGAATTCATTAAACTTTCTGATGGGATGGTGCATTATGAATTAGATGGCCCTGTAGATGGGGAAGTAATTGTATTAGTTCATGGTTTCTCATCTCCGTTATTTGTATGGGATCATACTTACAGGATGTTGGTACAAGAAGGGTTTAGAGTCTTAAGATATGACTTATACGGACGTGGTTTTTCTGATCGGCCTCCAATAAAATATAATTTTGAGTTATTTATGCAACAGCTCTTTGAATTGGTCAACAAACTCAAATTGACCCCAAAAAAATTCAGTCTTGTTGGTCTCTCTATGGGTGGAGGAATCTGTGTTGTTTTTGCAGACAAATATCCTGATTTAGTGAAGAAAGTCTCATTAATTGATCCCATAGGATTTTCAAGTGGTAGAAATTTCCTTTTTTCGTTATTAAAAATACCTGGACTGAATAAGTTAATATTGAAGTTTTTCAATCATAACAGACTAATCAACTCACAAAAGACTGATTTCCATAATTATGACAAAGTTGAGGAATATTTAGAGAAATTTACAGAACAAATGAAGTACAAAGGATTTCTTCAAGCAATTCATTCAACAGTACTCAATACACCCTTCACAAATCTTAGAAAGACATACGAAAGACTTGAAAAACATAAACTATCAATGCAATTGTTTTGGGGAGAAAAAGATAAGACAATTCCTTATCCTACAAGTCAAAAAGTGTGTGCAGCAGTCCCTTCAATAGAATTTCACACTATTAAAGAAAGCGGTCATATGCCTCATTATACACATCCTGAAGAAGTAAATCCATTATTACTGCAATTCTTACGGGACTAATTAGCATAAAGAAAAAGATTTTGAATGTGGGTAAGTTCTTATTTTCACTGTTGTTTTCGATAAACTACATAGATCACAAACGGAATAGTTAATGTCCCCACTATAAAGATATGATCCATTTGGGAGAATTCGGGAACAGAAGGATCTTCAAACCATGTTCTAAAGAACATATCTGCATTAGCAACGGAAGAAGGAAAACCAGATCGCTGACCGTCTGGATACGGACCATCAGGCTCACTTTGAGCCTCACGCCACATAATTGTAGCTGTTGTATTATAATCTCCACCTCTCTGCACAACAATCCAGTAAGTATTTCCGGAAATGACATCAACTACAGGATCAAACACCACCGAAACCCAAGCTTCATTCACCATATAGATAGGAAGACTACTAGCAGAAATGGGTTTATGTGCTATTGTACTAGCAGGAGAGGGAGTTGAACCATTAACTGGGGTATAGCTATCATTACACAATAACAGATCAACATCTAATTCACTATAATCAGGTTCTTTGAACAACCAAAGATCAATCCGACTAATATTATCTTGAGATGGCGTAAAAGACTGACCAGTGGGATAAAAGACATCCGATATAGCCGAAGATTGCCAAACAATCCCATGTCCCTGATCTGGGGCGTCACCATTGATACTAGCATCAGTAGCACTAGCAAAAGGAAGAGAGAGCAATAAAATAATAAGACATTCAAGAATAAATTTTGTATTTTTCAATAAAAGACCTCAATGGACGGATAATCATCTTCTTCTTAAAACTTCAGTATGATTGTATATCTCTCTAATACAAGTTAGGTGTAAAATGTGCACAAAATTTATGTTAGGAGAGAATTAAAGTTGCGTTTTACTAAAGGCCTAGACTTAGGAAGTCTTTGTCAAACCTTTTTTTTCATGTAAAATTTGTACAATTTTGCTAAATTTTGCTGTTTCCCTTTTTCAAACGCCTTACTATATTCCTTCTGCAAGTTAGGAGGAGCATTTAAGATTTTTCTTTTAATTTCCTCAATGTATTCCAATTTTGGGAGTTCTATTGTGCCGACGTTTTTATTTTCCTTGATTGCGTCCTTCACCACTGATCTGAGGGTGTGATATAGTTCAAGATGTTTATTTAATTCTTTTTTACTACTGAGAATCGGTCCATGTCCCGGAATAATTCTATCTATGGCTAATGTATTCATTAATTCGAGTGCAGCTATCCAGTCGTCGAAATTCCATTTCGCTCCCATAAAGGTGATGTGAACATATTGCTCAAAGATAATATCACCTGCAAATACTATTCTATCTTGAGGAAAGTAGACAAAACTAGAACCAGCAGTATGACCCCCAACATGATAAATCTCCACCTGATAATCCTGATCTTCAAGGATATGCTTATTTTCAAAAGTTACAACATTATAAGGCGTGAAATCAAAACTTTTAGGCATAATTTCAACAGTCTTTTTACTACAAACGAATTTACAGTCTTTGAATGCTACTGCCCCTCTTCTGTGATCGGAATGAAAGTGAGTTAAAATAAAATATTTAACCGGTAGATTAAAGACATTTTCGAGCTTTTTTCTAAATTCATGTGCTAAAGCATGAGAGACTCCACCATCTACAGCTACTAAAAAGTTCTTGAGTGCAATTCCTCCAAAATTAGGAGCCATAGAAATTGATACATTTTTAACAACGTGAGGAGAGATAGATTCTAATTCCAGTTCTGCATTTGACATTTGAGTGGTCTTCTCCTGATTACTTTTCTAATTCAGATATGTAATGAACTAAAAGGTTTATTTGACGAATCTAGATTTACAAGGGCTACCACTAATAACTTCGGATTCAGATAACCTATTTATTGACTTTTTTCAAGGTCTTGTTTTAATTGCTGGATTTTTTCTGCTTCTTCTGTCCTATCAAGTTGTTTCAAGTAGTCTATTGCTTGGTCTAACATCCACCCCTGCAAATATCGATGTTTGGGATCTTCCTGTGCTAATCCTGATAATTCTGTAACAGGATCAACTATTTTTACGCCTTTAGTGTTATCATTATACAAATGGTCTTCTTCAAATAAGATTGCTTCGCCTTTGAGGGTGAAAAACAGGTTTGGAATATTTTCATGTTCATATAATCGTTGCTTCCCCTCACCCAGCACACAGAGATAACCGTCTTCGATTTTAATTGCTTGATAGTATGCTTCGGTAGCATAAAAGCTGAACCTGTAGAGCGCAATGTACTTCTTCCACTCGTCTCTATTCGGTCCCTGCTGGTCGCTTGTTTGACCAATATAATTCATATCAAGTATCCCATGGTTAATTGAATAGAATTTCATAAGAGGTTTTTCTTGGTTGTCTAATTGGAAAATTACACCCTTTGCATTCTCGACTTTAAATGCAAGAGATGTTTTAGAACTAAATACTAGTAAAAGTTCAATATTATCTAGTTTTAAGGTTGAATCAGTTAATGTAACTTCTTTACTACCCCAAGTATTACAATATGTTCCAATTAACTGATGAAATAATTCTGGATTAACTCGTATTTTTGGTGCATCAGAATAAGGAAAATCGGTAGTTTTAGATGATATACCTTTAGCTTTCAAAGTAAACTTATGAACCTTTTGTGCTAATGAATAAAGATAATCAAAAGCATATTCATTGTTGATCAAAACAACAACACCAATATCATGCTCTAGTGACCAATACATCATACAAGCTAATCCAAAACCCCCACCAGGATGATAATTAGCTGAAGTCCCATAGTCTTTAAGTTCAAATGTGCCTAACCCATAACCACCGTCTTGATCTATATTGACCATTGTTTTTACATATTCAGCGTTCAAGACTTGTTTACTATTCCATTTTCCTAATCCTAAAAGAAATCTAGTAAAGGTTGCGAGGTCTTTGATTGAGAGATAACAAACCCCACATCCAAGACCAAGATCATCTGTAAATGCTGCTTCAAAATCTACTAAATGACCCCGTGCTGCATTAGTGTGAGCATAGACATCTTTGACATAGAAACGGAATGTTATTCCCAAAGGATCACCCAGTACCTCTTGTAGATACTCGGGGTAAGGTTTACCTGTAATGCGCTCTAACAGATAGGCTACAAGATCCATTCCCGCGTTTGAGTAGGATAAGCCTTCTCCCACAGGAAATTTTAACCAGCTACCCGAGATAGCTTGAATATGCTCTTCCCAAGTGCAAGACGTACTATCAAAGACGCCACCTAACCTAGACTCTCTTGCTAAACCTGAAGAATGGGATAAAAGATGTCGAAAAGTAATTTTTTTGACCTGATCATCCCCAAAACGACTATTCACCGTAAATTCGGGGTAGTATTTTAGAATGGGGTCATCTAGCTTCACAAGTCCTCTTTGAACAGCAAGCAGAAATGCTATCGCAGTAACTGATTTAGTAGTTGATTGAAGACTAGACAGTGTTTCCGAATTTACTTCTTGTTTTTTAGATTTATCTGTATAACCAAATCCCTTAGTCCAGATTACTTCATCTTTGGAGATAATGGCAATTGCTAATCCTGGAATATTTAATTCTTTCATTTTTTTAGGAATTTCTACTTCTAAATCTTGTACAATGCTCTTATAACAGATGGTTTCATTATTTATGGTTTTTTCCATTTTAAATTCCTCTTAAGCGAGATTTTGCTTTAAAATTTAATTACCTAGATATTCTGCTTTGGTATCGATCCTAGTCCTCAGACTGAGGAATTATTATATTTATATTCACGTTAATGTTGACGATAAGGATGTTGTTATCATATTTTACCTGTCTTTTAGGTTGATTAAGGTCTTCTTCAGTTGTACGTTTTAAATTTCCATTTATTGCCAATATTTTTCCTCCAATGATTATACACTTTCATTCTTCAGCCTAGTATACACTAGATCATCTTCTATCCATCTCTTTCTTCTCTTTCCTAATAAACCCTAGAGTAGCAATAGAGAATACTATAACTGACAAATCAATCGTTGAATTATCTTCCTTTTTAAGGATTTCGCTATTAAATTTGTTTAATTTCAATTTTAAATAAAAATAGCAGATTAAGCTAGATTTTGGATAACAAAAATTTGATGAACCATATTTAATACTTAAAAAATATATCAACTTAAGTTCTCTATAATGCAAAGAGATCCTAGCTCGTTTTGCGAAATAAGGAAAACTAAAATTAAAATTAAAACCATTTTTGATTTTCAATTTAAACCAAACAGGCAATTATACATCCGTTTAAGAAATAAAGAAGAAAACAAAGCAGTTAGATACTTCAGAATCGTTCATATTAAGTTTAGTTTCTAGGAATTCCCAGTTAGAAAATACAAGAGGTGAGAGGAAAATCTATCAGTTGACGTTTCAGTTTAATATAACATATTCCACGCTATTTGATGAAATAAGGAAAACAAAAATCAAAATTAAAACAAATTTGTAATTTTCTTTTTAATTTAATAAGCAAATATGAATCCATTTAGAAAAAAATGAAAAAAACTAGGAATCCCAGTTATATATTTTCTATAATGAACTATTAAGTTGGACTATTTAATACCTTTAAACTTCTTATTTTCAACCTTGAGTTTCAATCCTTCCCCCCACTTTTTGTGCCATTCCTCTTAGGAAAGCAATCGTTATACAAACTAAAATGAGACTCACGTTCACAAACCAATTATGAAATGTGTTCTCAAAAACGAAGAATAATAAACAGCAACCAATTGGTAATAGAATATTGGAAAGTAATCGAATCGGAGATTTCATCTCAGGGAATAATGTATATCGAAGTATTATTGGAATAAAGCAAAATGGTATAATAAGTATGAATATTGGATGAAAAGAAGAATTAAGACCAATAATGAAATAAGTAGTAATAGCAAAGACAATTGAAATTACTGTTCCAATTAAAATCCCAAAACAACCTGTACAAAAATATTTATCACCTATTTTAAACTCATGACCAGCTACACGTTCTTTTAAACAATGATGTGAATGTACAAACGTGAACCATCCTAAAGTAGTTGTACCATAGTTATTAAAACTCTTTTTTAGTGATTTACAGGAGCGTTCATGAATATTTCTTTTAATTCGAATCCCTGACAAGCTTATTGCTAATATACACGATCCAATCAAAGTAAGGTATAAAGGACCTTTAGAATCAAAATTCTGAAGGAAACCTAGAACGAACGTACAAAAAAATACCGATATTAGAGTTCCAAAGAGATCTACTATTTTAGAAACACTAGATGACTCAGAACAATCACTACAGTTCCAATATGGACAATAAGTCTCGGTTAGCGATTCTCCACAATTATCCTCACACCAGTTTTGCATATCCCATGGAAGACTCTCTCTAATTGATGTTTCACAATCTATGCATTCCTCTCGTACAACATTAATCGGGCAAACTCCTTCGGAACATTCTTTACAGCACAGATCTATATTACAACATTCTGGACAATTGGAACTTTCTTCAGATGTTTGACTTTCGGATGTCCCACAACATCCCGAACAATCAGTACCTTCTTCAGTAGTGGACATATGAATCTCATCTCCTTAGCAGCCTAATTTAAGTTTTCTATTTTTCTCAATAGCATGTATTAACTCCATTACTTGATATCCCCTTATTTCATGACTACTACCCTCAATTTGTTCTGATTTAATGGTTTTTAACAATATTCTATAGAATCACTCATAAGTTTTCACTCCAAAATAACAAAATTTCTAAAAAGATAAGCTTTTTTCATTTAAACCTCTCTAAGCTACTTACTTTTTCTATATGTAGAAAATACCTTTTCCTGTTAGAAGATATACCTTAAATTTCTCCCTAATATATTTAAATACAAGTTAGGTGTAATAAATTTCACAATCTTATCTTATTTGATAAGGTTTCTAAGAGAGCGGAAGTAAGTAAATATCAAGAGAGGTGGATCGAAATGAAGAGAATTAAACTTAGTTTGTTTGTTTTACTACTATATGTTCCAATAATTTTATTGTTATTGAGTAGTTCATCCCCATCCATGATTACACCCAAGCGAAGTCTAAAGGATGGAGATATCGACTGGGAACAAACCTATTGGTCACCTGAAAGTGGTTATCCTTCAGACCAAATTGAAGTTGGTTATTCTGGCATAAAAACCGCAGATGGTGGTTATGCTATAGCAGCTTTAGCTTACGGATACAGTCCAGCTCGGAATTGGATAATTAAAACAGATAGTACTGGGGATCCCATATGGAATGTGACTTATGTGAAAACAGGGGGTGATAATAACCCCCAAACCATCATACAAACTACAGATGGTGGTTACCTCCTACTTGTGTGGATAGATTCTCTCACGCTCACTGATCGAAACGGTTGGTTAATTAAAACCGACAGTAACGGAAATCATGAGTGGAATAAAACCTATGGAGAATCAGTAGAAGTGATCCCCAATGCATTGATCCAAACTTCAGATGGCGGCTATGCTATCGCGGGGGACATAAGACCAAGTCCTGTAGGACCATATCAGTTCTGGTTGGTGAAACTTAATGCTACTGGGAGTATAGAATGGGAGTATGATTATGGATATAGTGGTGAATATGCAGGAACGTGGGAAGAAGCTGGATTAGTCCAATCCTCAGACGATGGCTATTATTTAGCTGGATATCGTGATGTTAGTGGTAAATCTGAGGATGGCTGGTTACTCAAAACTGATAGCAACGGGAACCATGAATGGAATCAAACCTATGGTGGAACAAATACTGATTGGTTTGGTCCACTAATCAATGTAACCGATGGGTTTATTACCGTTGGGTACACAGAATCTAATGACCTATCTGGTGAGTACTGGTTATTTAAAACTGATAACAGCGGAAACCATGAGTGGAATCAAACCTACGGTCCCACAGACTCTGGAACACCTAAGGCGTTTATCAAGACATCTGATGGTGGTTTTGCAGTAGCTGGTCTTTCCTTTTTTTATGATTCTGACGGTGATGCGTGGGTGCTCAAAACTGGGAGCAATGGCGATCATGAATGGAATCAAACCTATGGTGGAACTGGGCTTGGGTTTTTTGAAGGGATGGTTGAGACATCTGACCAGGGTTTTGTCTTATGTGGAGTTACAAATGCTAGTGCGACCGATTTTGATGTATGGTTAGTCAAGACGGTAGCAGGTTCTGCGGTTCCTGAATTCCACTTTCCCACGATTATTATGACAGCTATACCCATTTTAGGTCCAGTGGTAGTATTTAGCCTTTTGGTGAAAAACAAGCGGAAAAAATAACACAATTCTAATTCTTTAATTTTTTTCCCTAGGATAATCCTAGGGAAATTCTTCTCTTTCTTTTTGTATTTAACAAAGTTATAAGGATTCTTAATAAGAAGTTATTATATTCAAGATATGCAATAAATCCCTTTAGAATGCTTTTTTTAACCTTGAGCAAGTGGAATAATATGTACGGTTACAGGTAATCTAATCCTAACATATCTTCACCATCACTAGATTTTAAAAACTTTTTTCGTCTTAATCTCTTGAGATGTGACCTCAAACCAGCGATTTACTTGTTCAAATCGATCCTTAGTTGATAGAAAATGTTTTTTCTTAAGTCCAGTAAAGTAACTATTATGATGAAGCTGAAAATTGGGATTGTTGGTGGATCTTCTCCACAATCCACTTTGGATTATTACAAACTTTTGATTGCTAAATACATAGAAAAATTCAATGATCATGCGTATCCTGAAATCATTATTTATAGTGTAAATTTTCAGAATTACATTGAATGGATGGCCACGAATCAATGGAATAAGATAGAAAATGACATAGTAGTTTCAATAAATAACCTTAAAAAAGCGGGAGCCGATTTCGCTATTATTGCAGCGGTTACACTTCACAAAGTCATATCAGGTGTTTTAAAACGAACGACCATACCTGTATTAAGTATATTAGATTGTGTTGTTGATAAAACAAAAGAGTTAGGAATCAAGAAAATTGCACTCTTAGGAACAAAATATACAATGACAAGTTCCTTTTTTCCCGATAAGCTTTTAGAAATAGGCACAGAATGTTTTATTCCTAAAGAATCGGATATAAAGACAATTAACGATATTCTTTACAATGAACTCGATTTTGGAATTATATTAGATGATTCACGGAAAACCTTCATCTCTATTATAAATAAACTGGAGGGATTGGGAGCAGAAGGTGTTATTCTAGGTTGTACCGAGATCCCTTTATTAATTAAGCAAAAAGATGTTAATATTCCCTTACTTGATTCCGTAGAAATCCATGTTGAATCTACGCTTAAAAAAAGTCTCAATACTTCCTTTTAGAATACAATACTTATTTTCAATCCAGCGTATTAGTGACAACTTAAAAGTGCTAATCAAGACAAGGAGATAAACTCATTGTTAAAAACCGAACCATTTACCAGCGAGTTCCTAGACGAGGCAGCTAATATTTTTATTAGTAATTATAAGTTATTAAAACAAAATTATCCTGAATTACCTTCAAAATATGAAGCTATTACATTAGTTAAAGAAAAATTAGGCGATATTATAGAGAAGAATCCTGCTGCCATTGTTGTATCGAATAAAGGTCTTGTTGGCTATTTATGTGGTTATACGGGAATTAATTCCTTATATGGAAAAGAAAAAGGCGTTTATATCCCTGTTTGGGCACATGGTGCGCTTTCTCATTCTAAAGGGATTTTTTTAGCGTTATATCGCTCTCTAGCAGAAAAATGGCTTGCTAAGAAGAGTTATACACATATTATTTCTTATTTTCCTCATGATAAACTCCTACAGGAGACTCTTTATTATCTAGGATTCGGATTACTCACAATAGATGGGATTCGAGCTATGGATGAAATAAATATCCAAACACCTGTAGACGTTATCATCCGTGAAATGACAAAGCAAGACATAAATGACATGCACAAGATGAACAATGATTTATGTAGGCACTTAATAGATTCCCCTTCTTTCCTAAAAAAGAGTTTCTCTACCTTAGATGAAATCAATAAAGAATTTTTTGGAGAGAAAGTTAAAACAATAGTAGCTGAGAAAAAAGAAAAAATCGTTGCGGGAATAAGAGGAAAAATAGGGCATTGTAGTATAGATGTCGCAGAAGAAAAAGATACATTACAGGTCGATTTCGGTTATACAGATCCTTCTCTTCGTGGCGCAGGTTTAGGAACAGCACTACTAAATGAAGTTCTAAAATGGGGAATTTCCTTAAATGCAAAGAGAATGACAGTAGATTTTGAATCTACCAATCCAGAGGGGTTAAGCTTCTGGCTCAGGCATTTTCAACCTTTTTGATTTAGTGCTATGAGGAAAGTAGATATTAGGTTATAAGTGATAATTAAGACCAAATAAACTGTAACGGAATTCTACTATTCCGATTCATCTTCGTGATTTTATATCAAGACCAAGAAGTAATTAAAGCCGAGAAATAGAGAGGAAATTAACGTTCAATTTAAATTGAAAAGGATTTGAAGGTATGAAGCCAATAAAAGCATTCATGTGCTCTAAAGAAGAAATGTCCAAACACTTTGAAGTAAATGAACTTCAAGAGATCAAACTTATCGTTGATCAGATTTTAACCGAGGAAAAATTCATAGAACTGAGACAAAACAAACTAAATTTAAAACGAGAAAAACATATCAATGGAGATTCTTATATTAATTGGAATTTTTCGGAAAAAAACAGATTAAACCAAGTTTGTGAAGCTCATCGATTTAATTTTAAACCTTCAAGGCTTCGAGACAAATTCTACAGTATTTTTCGGAGAAAGAAGATTAAGGGTCCATTTACAATATCACTTGCAGGGAAAGATCTTGAGCAAACTTGTCACTATCACAAAAAACACGTTGAGATTTATATTTCAGAACATGCACTCAGTGCGAAATTTAAGGAAAAAGAAGATTCAGATTGGAACTCAAAAACTCTTGAATTAGGCGGACTCATCATATTTAGTCCATTTATAGTACACCAGATGAAATTGACAGGATTGACTTTTGTTATTGAAATCCCTGCCGTAAGTGATGATAAATACATCCTTAAGGAAGTAGTTAATTCGAAAAAGTGAGAAAATAGCGAATTTTTGGCTTTTTATTAAAATAATGATATTATTCACTTTCAGATAAGTCTCACCTATCTTTTTTAATAAACCTAAATGCATCTCTAACGCCTTTGGTTGTGATAATCATGACAACGAAGGCTAGAAACTTCCAATCTCAATCCATTCCGTGTCCTCAAGGTCATGGTAACATGAAGCTGCTAGGAATAACTTCTGATAAAAAAAGACCAGTAATAAGCTGTTTTTGTCGTAGTTGTGGTAAATTCTACCAAACTGAATTTCTAAAAGGAGCAAGATGACCAAGAAAATGACTAGAAGATTTATCAGAAATTCATTCAATCAAACAATACGTTCCTTGTTAATTTTAGAGCTTTATATTTTGAATGCAGAGAATTAGGTTGAATGATTCTGAAAAAGAGTTGATTTAATGACTAAAGGAAAAAGAAATAAAAAAAGGCGATTTATTACCGATATAGCTTCACTCTATTATGCAGAAGAACAAAAAACCCTTCATCTCGCAATGAAACGGAAATTAAAACGCCAAAAGGCAAAAAATTCTGTTAGCTAAAGTATTATTCTGATTAAAAACGGAGAGCTGATCCTTTTTACTCTACAAGCTTCGTTACAATGCAGGAAGAGGAGGAAATGGGTACCATTGATGATAGTTAATTTGACAATACAGTACCTGTGCTTGTAAGGGGACTTAGGTGACCCTTACTTCAAAAAAATGAGAGAACAGCTATCATTTTGGGTAAGAATTAATAAAAAGGAGTAGTGGACTCTGGACTGGTCGTATTGTCAAGGATACTTGCTATTAATTCCCACCTTAGGTCATTGTCACGAAATGTACGAGTACTACAAGAAAAGCTGCAACGAGTAAAAAGAGAAAAGGATGCATATTCAATACTTGTAAATGCATTTTAAGTATTAATAATGAAGCAGCTTTTCAGCTATTTCTTTAAGCTCCTTAATTTCTGATTGATTTAGCCGTTGAAGCATTCCCGATTCAATCCGATAGGTTATTGCCTCTTCGAGTAAAAGTGATGAATTATGGGTAGCCACAATGCCTGCTGCTCCTGTCTTCTCCACATACTGGCGAATCAACTGAATGACTAATTTACAATACTCAGGAGGCAAATTAGCTGTTGGTTCATCGGCAAAAATCAAATCAGGACAGGATAGAAGAGCATTCATAACCCCAGCTCTCTGTTGTTCACCACCAGAGAGTGTTGTCACAGAGTGATCTAATAAGGGTTCCAACTCTAACAGATCGACTAATGTTGAAGCCCATGGGTTTGAAAGGTTGAACTGTGGACTTGTTGGGTGGTAAACGGATGGAAAAAGTGTTAAATTCTCTTTTAGAGTGAGATTCGGATGAAGATCAAAGTATTGAGTAATTGTACCTATCTTATTACCTCGAAGATTCGCGATTTTCTCATCAGATTCATTGGTAATGTCTATTCCGAGAATCTTAACGTTACCGTGGTTTGGGATGCGAATTCCTTGAAGCACATCAAGAAATGTACTTTTTCCTGAGCCACTTGGACCAATTAAAAAGACGAGTTCTCCAGGATGAAGAACAAAATCAGTTTTAGTGAAAATAGGGCGGAAATGGCGCCCATCCTGATAACTCACTGAGAGTTCTTCTATTTTTACAGTAGGTTTTGGCAGTGATTTAGTGGGGAGCATATCGGTCTTTAATGACTCTACAGAGGTAATTTTTTCCGATACGTGGATTGATTCTACATCTGTGGATGGAATTACCTCTTTTATGATTTTTGAAGTTAAATGAGTTGGAGTAATCTCCTGTGGTGGTCCAGGAAGGGTTTCAGGAGAAATTGCAGACTTTTGGGGATTTAAAATTCTTACTTCACCCTTTTCTTGGTCAATAATGAATTTAACAGATCGATTGAGTTGGAGAAAGTCAATGACCTCTTGAGGAAGACGGGTATGAGAAGTAGAATCAATATAAGTCTCTCGTGTTAAGAGCATTGCCTTTTCCTTTTCTTCCTTATACTGTTTCTCGTCTCTTGCAGTTTGAGATTGGAACGCGTCTGCTGCTAAAGTGGTAGTTAGTCGTCCATCTTGAATGAAATTCACCTGATCAGCAAAATCTATCACTCGAAAATCATGAGTTACAATAATAACACTAGTCTGGTATTCATGAACCAATTTCTGTAGTATGGATAGAACTGCCTTAGTATTCTCTCGATCAAGTTGCCCGGTCGGTTCATCCGCAAAAAGGACAAGAGGTTCTTTAGCAATTTGGATACCAATTCCCACTCTAAGAGTTTCTCCCCCAGAAAGTTTTGAAACATCTAAATGGGCTACCTCAGTGAGATTTAACTCCTGTAATATATGATAGGCTTGATTGATGGCCTTTTTCCGCGAAAATCCTCGAAAAATTAGTGGAATCTGAATGTTTTCTTGTGCTGTGCGACCAACAAAGAGATTCGCCCAAGGTAGCTGATGTAGAAAACCGACAGCACGACGACGAAGCATTTGTCGCTCGGAACGTGAAATTAAATGAATAGGGAGTTGCCTGAGAAAAATAGTGCCACTTGTTGGTAGTTCCATCCCTGATAACAAACGAATCAGAGTGGTTTTACCCGCCCCTGAGGGGCCTACCACTGCCATGAATTTATTTTCATGAAGAGTAAAATCGCATCCCCGTAATGCTGCTACAATAGAGTCCCCATTTTGATCTCCATACACTTTAACGAGATCTACCGCTTCAAGTAAGACATTTGACATAAAAAGTCCTCTATTCTCGTAAAAATCTCCTTTGTTTAGGAAGTAAGAAACGTAGTGATATCGTTTGGATGAGATTCACCAAGAAAGTCAAGACAATTGCTCCAATAATCACCAAAATTGGAGATAGGACTACCTGAAATTGAAACATATCTTCATTTAATGGTAGTAAATCTTCTGCGATAAAAGACAAGGTAAACGCAGTTATACTGCCCAGTACTAACCCCGGTCCATAGACAGCTAACCATAGCTCTAATAATTGTTGTTTCCATAGAGAACGAAACGAAAAACCTTTCCTTCTAAGAGTTTCTAGCAAAATTCCTCTAGATAACATTAAACCATAGACAAACAGAGCAGCAAAACTCACTAAAACAAAAATCCCTGCTACTAATTGTAATCGGAACAGTTGAAGAATAAAGGTGGAAAAAGGGTCTTCTCGTTTGGCTATTTCTTCCGATACAGTCCTAATTTCTCCCTCTACGATAGTGGCTAGTTGGGACTTAACCGATTCAATGTATTTAAGCTTACTTATTTTAATAAGCGTTGAGTTGGATAAATTATTGAGCGTACTTGGAACCACTTTAAAGAGCAGCTCCAGAGTTTCAGGAACAATAATACCAACTTGCTTCCAATTATCATACCATCCCCCAAGATGAGCAGTTCGTGCTGTCCATTCCCCAAAAATCCCTGGAAATGTCCAAAACCGTGCATCTAAGATTGTTAAAGTAACTTGTGAAGACGAAAAAGGGAACTTCTTTTCAGATTGCTGACGATTCGTGTTTCTAATAATCAAACTTTCCAAATTAGCAGTGGGGTCATTTCTATTCTTAATTTTATGAAGTAAAATCGTCCCATTTTTTAATGTAGGAAGCATTTTCGTAGGATTAAAGCCAAGATCAGCGGATTTAGGCCAATAAGCGGTTTCTAAAAATTTATCTGGATCAATTACAACCAAATCGATAGTGTTTCCTTCTTTCATGGTTATAGAATAACCACTTATTTTGGTGACTGATTCCACGTGAGGAATAGACTCAATTTGTTGCAAAACAGAACTGTTTGGCAGAGATCCTGAACATCTAATGTCTGAGGCTAATTGAAACCTTGCTGAATTTACCTGATGGTTTTCAAAACTTGCACCGAGTTGCAAAGAGAACAGAATAAGGCCCAGTGTAACCGTGAACACTATAAACATCCCGCGATAACGACCAGCGTCACCATGAATCTGGCGGATCGCCAATGCCACAAAGTTTGTAAGTTTAGACCAGGAACGTCTACCAACTATGTCCCAAAAGGTACTATAGACTCGAAGGCATAGTAGAAAAATTAAAACAATTAGAAAATAGAATCCTAAGAATTCAAGGAGACTAGTGAAGGCTTCAACCTCTGTGCCTGTGTTGGATCCTGTTTTCGATATAAGTGTATTAATTTCATTAAGAATTGGTAGAAGGATTAAACCAAGGAATAATAATAGTATATCCCAGTAGTAGCGTTCCCACATTGGTTTTCTGGGCTGATAAGTAGTCAAAAAGCCGGTTAATTCTGCAGTGTCAGTGTCCTGACTACATGCCAATGGAATCTTTTGAACAAGGTCGAGAAAAAACACCCCTAATGCAACTAGGCTGATAAGTGCCCAATCTATTGTTATTATTGCCGACCACGAATATGAAAAGCCTTTCCACTCCATCCATCTGTCAAATCCTGAGAGACTCCAAGCGAAGACTCCTCCAAGGAAAAAGCCGATGAGAACTCCTAAGGGAACGATTAGCACGCGTTCAGCGATAAGAAGGAAAAAAAGTTTGTAATTTGCCATTCCATGCAATTTTAAAAGTCGAAATTGTTGGCGATAGCGATCCTCAGTGAAAAGGGCAAAAATTCGAAATATCCACCAAGTGAGAAGGAACAGAGGAAACATTAAACCAACCATACGGAACATGAAATTCCAGTGTACGTTTGAGTAGTCTTTTAATGCCCGCAGTAAATCATCACCGAAATAAATTGCCCAATTACGGTCAAAAGAGAGTGTTCCTTCCTTTTTTTCCAAAGATTTGGCTCCCTGAATATACGTGGATAGTTTCGCTGGATCCACATGACTAAAATCATAAAGAAACTCTCCTTCACCTTCAAAACCTAAGGTAAAGGTTGAAAACTGTTGTAAGAGTCTATCAAATCCCTTTTCTGTTATGAGCAGATCACTTTCCCCTAGTCTATCTAGAAGATCGGAAGGGAGGGGTATATTTAGTGACCTTCTTCGAAAAGAATTTCTCCACCCATAGTTGAGAGTATCTACAATTCTAAGGGTAGCATTGGGAAAGCTGGTTTGTGATTCTGGAAGATTCTCCAACCACTTGAGACTAATATTAAAAGAACTGCCTGGTTCTAGCTCAAGAAGAAGAGGAGATTCTTGGAAAGCATACACTTCTCCTTCCTCTTCAAAATTTTTTCCATTGAGGAGGGCTGGTTGTAAAAGCGTTAAAATTTCCTCAGAAACAACACCAAGTAGTATTTCATTTGGAAAATATCGAAATGTTTCAGGATCTTGGTAATAAAGAACTATTTCAGTAAGGTTATATACTTGAACTTGTGAAAAGAAATAGAATCCAGTAATAAAATCCAAGGAAGTTGTTTCTTGAAGAAAAGCACTGATAGACGTTTCTAAAAGCTGAAATGATTCATTTACGAAGGAAGGATCACTAGGTTTATTCCTGATCTTCTGTCCATAAAAGCTAAATGAGGTTTCTCCATTATTGGATAAATCCAAATTAGCCCCATAATTACGAAATGCTTCCTTCTCCTCTATTTCAATTACAGCAATAGAGGCTGCAATAACAACTGTGATGAGGATAAAACTACTTAGCACTACTATAAGTCGTTTGGGATTCTTAAAAATAGTATACCATAGAATACCGAAAAAACCCTTTTCCTCAAAGAAAGAAGGGAGAGATTGGTTGTTAGAAGATTCAGAGGCTTTTTTTTCCTGATTTTCCAAGAAGACTCACTTCCTATTCGGTACTAACTATCTATTGAGTAAATCAGTTTCATTTGTGTTCTTTTCCCTTTTCAAGTGTAGCAGAGGGTAAAATAAGTTCGTTCAACTCCTGAATTCGCTTCATTCGCTTATTCCTCACTTTATGGCCAATCACGCCAATCACGACCAAAACACCCAGTACCCCACCAAAACTTAGGATAAGAGGTAAATAAGATAATAAATCTTCTATCTTAATGGTTAAAGGATCAAAAGTAAAAGGGAGTGATTCAGGTGTTGCTAACCAGAGTCTTTTTGAGTCTTCTTCCTTTGATTCTGGGTTGTTTGTTCTAAAGAAAAAGCCTTCAGTAATATCGTTCTTATTCCGTAAAACTCTGATGTCAGGCGATGAAGAAAGTGGATAGTCCACAGAAAGATTAATTTCCAACCAGCTTTTGGTATTACTATCAAGTTGATAGATGAAAAGTTGAAAGGGTACTCCAACTCCACCATAGTCCGCATCTAGTAAGACAGGCAATCCATTCAGGATGATAAGACTAGGTCTCCGTATTGCAGGTCCATCAAAAGTAGAAAATTCGGATATTGTGTTCCTAGTCACACTTGCATTAAGAATGAGGGAGGAGTAATCTGAAACTTGGCTATAGATAAAAAGATATGAGCTTGAGGGATCAAAAACCATCATACTACCCCGTTGACATGGAGCTTCTAAAGGGATAGATGAAAGAAGGGTAGAATTCTCTAAGTTATAGATTTGGAGGATTCCATGGTCAGTTTCATTTTGACAGAGAAAGAAAATATAAGGAATACGCGGAGAGGCGCTATAATCAATGATATTTAAGTTATGCAGGGTTATATTTTCAACAGACCAGTTATTCCCTTCTCGTAGTAGTATCATATATTGATCATAGTTAAATATAGCAACTATTTCTTCCCCAACTTGGGATATAAAGAAATCAGGATAAGAATGACCAATTAAAACGTGACTAGTCAGGATATTTATTTCACCTGTTTCAGTATTGAATGCTTTCAGGTAAAAAGTATGTTCCAACTCACTTACCCATACAACCTTCATAGAGTCCCTCATAGAAAGCCAATAGTAGCTTTCAGGTTGCCAATCAAAGGGGAAGTTTCCTTCAACTTCTTCAAGGAGCTCTCTCTCAAGTGGTTTATTTTCATTTATTTGGATGTAATTAATGGAATGCTTATGAGTATTATAGTCGTCTGTTATTCGACCTACAAGTTCTAAACCATTATCACTAAGTATTGCTGAAAAATCACTTACTCCTCCTTTCTCATTAATGATAACAGGAATTACAACCCATTCTGAGGAGATAGAAGTCGTGATACCTTTCGGAAATGGAGTCATTGAAAATAAGATTAAACACTGAAAAAAAGCAAAATACCTATTCTTTTTACCCTTTTCTCTAAACATAAACTTCATTTCCCTTTATTACATTTTTGATCATCGAAAAAGTGTTTGATCAACTCACTTATCTTCTCTCCATCCCTGTTACTGAAATTGACTAAATTAATTTTTGGAGAGATTTGTTATGTATAGAAACATCAATGGTTAATAAAACTAATCTATTATTTTATTAGTGTTTTAGAGACATTTGACTGTTATTAGGTTCGTAGCCAATACTTATTTCTAACCAGATCAAAAGTTACCAATGGCTACAAAATCAGAAAAAATAGATCTAAAGAGAAGTGGTCATAAGAAGATTAGAATTCTTTATTGATAGCTTATTACATGATTGTTTTCATACATCGAAACATAAGAGTAAAATCTACCTTGAACCAGAGATATCTGACAAAAAACTTGTGGAATTGCTTAGGCAACATCATAACAAGACAGAGAACGAATTAATCCAAGAATTTCAACGTTATGATTATATTTCTGCAATTATTACCCGAAAGATCTATTCTCCGCGAACAAGTAGATATAATTGGACGTCAACAGAAAATATTGATTTTCAAAAGGTAGTTAATCAAATACAGGTGGTGATAAATAACATTTGGAAATTGTATGATTATATTTACTATAGTCAAGAGCTAGAGTGTTTAAATGAAAGTTTACATCATGGGCACACCTCGTTACGAAAACACTTATTGATCTTGTGTTACTTCTGCTTCATCTCCATGAATATTAGGGATAAGCAAAAAAATAAAACTGCTAATTATTAGGATTGTGAGAATTAGTCTTTTTTTCAACAAATAGATAACCTCCTAACCCATTAGTATAAAATGTCGTAATAGACTATTAGAAATATTATGTGATTTACTAATAATGATAGGCTTTTAATGCTTATAATGATATTTCTTTGACTGATTTTATAGGCTTAACGTGCAAATAGAGGTCTATATAGTGTCTAACAAGCTGAATCAAGCTAGTTGGAATACAATCTCAGGAGCTTACCAGCAAGAAAACTGTATATCATTAGATAATGTACATTATGGACCAATGGCACCTGGAGAAAAGGAATTAAAGTTGATGGGAGATGTAAAAGGTAAGAAAGTACTAGAGTTAGGGTGTGGAGGTGGACAAAATAGTATTGTATTAGCAAAATGGGGAGCTCAAGTTATTGGATTAGACATCTCAGACATACAATTAATACACGCTAAAAAATCAGCAGCGAAAGAAGAAGTACATGTTGAATTTGTACAAGGAAAAATGGAAGACCTTAGCCAGTTTAGTGATAATTCTTTTGATATTGTGACTTCTTCTCATGCAATTGGATATGCAAAAGATCTCAAGGCGGTATATGCCGAGACTGCACGAGTGTTGAGACCAAAAGGATTTTTAGTCTTCTGTTTTGAACATCCATTTCTATTAACCTTTGGAGTGGCGTTAGAAGAAGACAACTTCTCTCTGGTACGAAATTACTTTGATAGAAGTCGTGAATCATGGGAATGGAAGTGTATTGATGGGACTACAGCCCCCTTTGAACAAGGTAATTGGACATTCAATGAAATAATCAATGAACTCTTCAAAGTAGGTCTGCAGATCGAAAGAATGGAAGAACCACAGGCATATGATATTGAGGAAATGGATGACAAATCTAGAACTGAAATCCCATATCGCCTAGTTAATGAAGACAATCCCGAGCATATTCAAAGATTTATTCGGATTTATCGAAAAATACCGTTTTCATTAATTGTGAAGGCTAGAAAAACTTAGTTCATTTCTATTATGGAAGATATGTAAAGTTAGATCGACTCTTTTGATAAAGTTCCACCCCCACCAACAGTCTCTAGAATATCAATTCTATCAATTTTTATCTGATCTGATGAACTCAATAACGTGTTACGCCCTTGTAATAGTCTAACCGAATGACCATTTACTAATATATTCACTTGAAATGATATCTCACCAGAAGAATTGAAAATAATAGGAGAAAGGTTAGGGAATAACCGGCATAGTTGGTCAAGTAAATCACCAACAGTGTTTCCCTTTATATGGATTCTTATTTTGTTCTGTCCAATTTCCTTTGCTATCCGTCCAAAAAAAAAGCATGTGACGTCCTGCATCAATGTCTAATCCTTTTTTTCTGATGCTTTTATGATTGCTTGAATAATTTGTTCATACCCTGTACAACGACAAATGATGCCTGTTATCTCTTCCACTATTTCATTACGTGATGGTATGGGATTTTTTCTTAATAAAGCTTCGGCAGTGAGAACGAATGCTGGTGTACAGAATCCACATTGAATAGCCCCTTGATCAATGAATGTCTGTTGGAGTTTGGTCAATTTTCCTTCTGGTTGCAACCCTTCAATCGTCGTTATCTCTTGACTGGTCATTTCATGGGCTAAGATCAAGCATGACTTCATGGGAACTCCATTAACTAGAACAGTACAGAGTCCGCAATCTCCTCGCCAACAAGCTGCCTTGACGCTTTTCAAGTGGAGGTGATTTCGCAACACATCAAGTAGTGTTTCATATGGAGCAACTTCTAATTGAATTTTCTGTCCATTGATAAAGAGTTGTAGCTTGTTATCAGACATCAGCGATTTCCTCCAAGTATTTCAGATAAAACGAATCGAGTAGTGATATCTACCATATTTTTTCTGTACTCTTCTCCCCCACGTACATCAGTAATAGGAGATACATTTTTAAGGGCTATTTCAACTGCTAACTCGATTTTTTCTGTTAAATCTTTACATTTTGAGATTTGGTCTGTGACATCAAGAAGTACAGGAGTAGGGGCAACAGAAGAATATGCTAGAAGTACCTTTCCATCTGGATGATGAAAACCAGCAGTACCAACAACAGCTAGATCTTCAGCACCCCTTTTCATCTTCATGTACTTACTAGGACAACCCTTAGGGAAATCTGGTAGAATTATTGTAGTTAAAATTTCATCAGCTGCTAATGAAGATTGCTTTACACCTTTAAAGAAATCCTTCAATGCTAATTCCCGTTTACCTTTTGGTCCTATAATTTCAACATTAGTTTCAAGAACTAAAAGTGAGGGCACAGAATCCGCAGCTGGTGAAGCTGTACAAATATTACCGCCAATAGTAGCTCTAGAACGAAGAATTGCATCACATAAATCTGCAATCGAATCATACAGACATTTATAGTGAGTTTGAAGTCTAGGCTCCTTTAGTAGCCGATCTGCTGTTACGGTAGCACCAATACGAAGACCCACCCCTTCCTTATACGATAGTTCCTGGAGTTCCTTAATGGATTTTAGATCAATTACTACTTTCGGTGCTTTTAATCCTGCACGCATATCGACAATAAGGTCTGTACCTCCCGCTATGAAACAAAAGTCATCCTGATATTGAACAACTAGTTTAAGAGCTTCCTCTATTGTTTTTGGTCGTTCATAAGAGAATTCGGGTAAACTTATCCTCATCATCCTCACCTTTGTGATATTGCCCTCTTTAAATCTTCAACTAAATCTGGTTTGGTTTTTTTAATAGCTAGAGAAACATTCTCTGGAGAGAGAGGAAGATCATTAATTTCAATTCCTGTAGCGTCAGCAATCGCATTGCCAATCGCTGCAGGAACACCAATCATTGTCAGTTCACCGATACCACGAGCACCAAATGGACCATCACCTTGAGGGTTTTCAACTAATATCATTTCTTGTCTATCAGGAATGTCCCTAGCACGAGGTACTTTATAGTCAGTCAAATTTGAGTTCAGAAGTCTCCCTTTACTATCATACTGCAGAAATTCCGATATTGTAAGCCCCATGGCCATCACTGATCCCCCAATTACCTGCCCTTCGACTAATAACGGATTTATTGCTTTTCCAATATCAAATGCGGAAACAATTTTGTGAATCTTTATTTCTCCTGTCAAAGCATTTACTTCTAGATCTACCCCTTGGACTCCAAAAGTCTCAAAAATTGCAGGACTTCCTTGTCCTGTCTCAGCATCAAGCATTGTCATACCTGTTGCAATATAGTTTCCTCTACCAATGATAGGTCCACCAACTGATCTACCATCAGGATACATGTACCCCATAACAATTTCAGAGTAAGAAATTGCTTCCCATGGTTTCCCTTTCACTATTACATGTTCATTCTCTAGATAAAGGTCTTCAACAGGGACACGAAGTATAGTAGATGCAATTTTGACGATTTGGTGCTTAGCGTCATTCGCAGCAGCTATTACCGCTCTTCCATCCATAAAGAGACTTCGACTTCCAACTGATTGCCAAGTATATGCTCCTTGATCTGTATTACGAACGGGATCGATATGAATTTTTTCTATCGGCACCTGTAGAATTTCTGAAATCATCTGAGCAAGACCAGTGACTGTGCCTTGACCCATCTCTGTAGTCCCGACTGTGAAATTAATACTACCATCTTCATTGAATTTTAGAATTGCTGAAGAACCACTATTAGGAGGTTGGGCAGGAGCTTTCATGAAAACAGATAAGCCCCTTCCTCGGAATTTCCATTTCTCTTTCGGTTTTTCTACAGGTTTATCAAATTCTAAAGCTTCAGCAACCTTCTTCAAACATTCCTCGGGATGTCCACCATCCTCACGTAGACGTTCTCCAGTACCAGTATAAGATTCACCAGGTTTTAAGACATTTTTAAGACGAAACTCAATCGGACTTATCCCAAGTTTACGTGCGATGATATCATGTTGTCTTTCTAGAACAAAGTGTAATTCCATATGGCCAAAACCACGAAAAGCAGTAGCATAGACCTTATTCGTATAAACGGTCAAAGATTCAACGTGAACATTGTCAACATCATAAGGACCTATTCCTGCATAGCCAGTAGCCCGTCCAACATTGCATGCATAATCTGCATTTGCCCCTGCGTCTACAATATAACGAATTCTTTGTCCCAGAATGCGACCATCGTTACGAACTGCTGTCTTAATCTGACCAATTAGTCCTACTCGAACAGGAGCACTAGTCATGTTTTCTTCTCGGGATAAAGAAATTCTTACAGGATGAAAATTTGCTTTTTGCGATAAGAGGATTGCTAATGGTTCGAGGTTTAGACCAGCTTTACCCCCAAAACCACCACCAATATGCGGACTAAAGACTTTAATTTTACTAATTGGTATACCCATGGCAATTGATGAGAGATATCTTACTGTAAACGGACTTTGGGCGGAAGACCAAATATCAACATGTCCATCTGCTTTATAATGAGCAACGACCGTCATGGGTTCCATATATGCATGAGAAACCTGAGGAAGTGAAAATTCATTTTCTTCTATAAGATCAGCATTTTTGAATGCTTCGTCAACATTTCCTTTTCTTAAATGAAACTCATTAGCGATATTAGTTCCAGGTTTTGGGCTAAAAGCAGGGGATTGAACATAGTTTCCTAGATCAGGATGTACTAATGGTGCGTCATCCTTGAGAGCATTTTTAGGATCCAAAACAGCGGGCAATTCTTCGTACTCAACATTTATTAGTTTGATTGCTTCCTCTGCCTGCCGTTCAGTGGTTGCTACTACAGCTGCTACAGGTTGACCAACCCAAATTACTTTTTTTTGGGCTAACATATCACGATCCCCAATATAAATCCCTAGTTTGGCAGAAAAGTCTTTACCTGTAACCACACATACAACACCTGGTGATGATTCCGCAGCAAAGGCATTGATGCTTTTAATTCGCGCATGAGGAAAAGGACTTAGAAGTAATTTGCTGTAAAGCATCCCTGGGAGTTCTACATCGTATGCATAAAGAGCAGTGCCCATCACTTTTTCAACAGCGTCAATTCGAGTTATAGATTCCCCAACTACTTTTTCAACCAATTCTATGCCCCTTTCAAACAATGCTATACCACTTTGCTTCTACAAATCTTATGGATTGCCAATTGTCTGCCAATTGTCTTATTTCTCTTGTTGACTGACATAGCAGTGAAATTATCATATTTTTGTGTCATCCTCACGTAACTACTTGATTTAAACTAAACAAAAAACCTAACAGAACAATACAAAAATTATATTAATAATATCACCAAATAACGTATAAAACGGATTTTCCATAGGGGTTTTCTTGGATTAATAACTCCAAAGAGAAAACCTAAAAAAATGCCAGAAATAAATTTACAATATGATTAATGAGCTTGAAAAACTCGGAATAAAACTAGGTACTCTCGCTCTAGGTGTTGAACATTTCGCGAAAGGCGTAAGAAAATCTCATTTATCACGTGATGAGAATTCAAAGCTTTTATTAGAAGAAGCAATAAATCTTGGAATAACTCATTTTGACCTTATTTTCAACTTACCTTATTTTTTTGATACGTTCTCTGAGGTAATATCGAAAAGAAGGGATGAAATCACTTTTTCTACACATTTAGGGACGATTTATGATCCAAAATTTGATAAGTTGAAACATAGCAGATCAGTTCCTAAAATAAAAGCAACTTTTGAAGACTTACTTGAAAGGTTAAATACAGATTATACAGATATTGCAATGATTCAGTACATTAGAAACAAGAAGGATTTTGATAAGATAGTACAGAAGAATGGGTTGCTTGATTATACATTAAACTTGAAAAAGGAAGGAGTTACAAGAGCAGTCGGAATAAGTTGGCATAATTACGATTTGTTATCTGAATTAATTGATAAAATACCAATTGATGTTGTTATGACAATTATGAATTTTGCCACTGGTAACTCTTCTTCACTAAAAAGATTGATACTCGACCCCGAGAAAGCGAAAGCTATCCTCACAGATCTAGGGTACGATCTGGAAGGAGATGATGGATTGATAGGTTCAGAATCATGGATCACTCTTCTAAGCACAATATGTATGCTATTCTGTTTGGTTATGCAACAAAAAAGAAGAAAGAAGATGTTTTGATAACCGCAGGAAAGCAATTGGTTCCATTATTTGGACAGGAATTATACAGTCGTCTCTTTGGAGTTAAAAACGCTTTATAACTGAACATTGTTCCCTCTCAATAGGTTTGTTCATATGTCACCCACCAAATTGTCGCTACCAGTATCTAATAACAAACATTAATTAATATGACTTTGTAAAGATTGCATTGGAGAGTCTGAACTGACTACACAAAGTCCTAATGGGCTGAAAGATCTGAAAAAAAGAATTTTTCGGCTCGTTGATGAAGATGAAGAGTTTCGTTATGCTCTATCAGCCAAATTAGGGCTTCAAGAGATTATCAAACGTTTGGAAGCGAATGACGCCCGGTTTTATGAACTTCTAACGGAACTCCGAAGCGTAAAATCGGATACTCAGGAACTTCGTGCTGACATGAAAACTGTGCAATCTGACATGAAAACTGTGCAATCTGGCATGAAAACTGTGCAATCTGGCATGAAAACCATGCAAACAACATTGAAAGAAGTCACAACTACAACAGAAAGAATGGCACTCTCCTTAGAAGAAGAAGCTCAACAAGTGGCTATGTACTTATTAGAGAATAACTATAAAATCCAGGTGGAATTGACAACCTTTCAAGAAAATGGGTTAGAACTGGATGTTTATGGTGTTTCCGGTGAGTTGTGTGTTCTTGGAGAAGTAGGGGTACGTTTAGGATCGGCAAAACTCAATGATTTGGTGACTAAAGTCCACTACATCCGAAAAACCCACCCCCAACTCTTACAAAATCAGTTAATTTTACTACTTTATGGAATGCGGTTTACCCCCCAACTCCTAGAGTTAGCTGAAGAACAGAAGATTTGGGTGATTACTGCTACGAAGGAACTAACGTCATTTCAAATCCAAGATCATACATAGATCGATTTGATTCATCTTCGTAATCATCAGGGTAATCCTGTTATATTTTTTCTATTTTGCTAATATCAATTATTTTATCGGTTTCAGGCAATTCTCTCTCTTTTATTAACCACCATTCAATACTTGTTGGAGAGCTATCACTTATTACATTGACAACTCACTTCTTACTATTCTTCACTTATCTTTCTGATTCTCTCTAGAATTAATGATCCCTAATCTAATGAGTTTTTTTGATGTTACTTAGCGGAATTTATTTTAATTTTTCCTTAAATATCATAAAATCGAGCGGTTCATCTATTTCTAATGTTAAAGGCGGAGAGAAAACAGGGTCTATTCTTTTAAAGTCTTTTATTGAGAGAAGATTCCTATCATGAGTAACAAGATTAGTTACACAATTATCTAACATAGTAGTAATTATTGATGCATCTCGAACACCAATTCCAGTATGCCGGTACTTTCCAAAAGTAATTAGTGTTTCTTTCATTAAATTTGAATCAAGTTCAATTATGTTAATATTATTCAAGGCAATTATAGATAAAGTAGCATTATAAGCCAGTGAATATTCAACAGTAGGCTTTTTACTTAGAGCATGTAAAACTTCTAAAGGAATGATAGTGTTTATTACAATTTGATCATAATTTTGTAATGCCCCTGTCTTTCCTCGTATCCATATCGAGAGAAGAACATCAATGACGTATAGATTATAGGTTTTATTGTTCCTTAACCTTTTTTTTTTCTTTCGATGTTAGAATTGTAGCAAGGCTTAGATATAAAAAGACAGAAACTAATGTAAGACCATTGGAAGAGCCATCATCAGTTCGTGTTTCAATAAATTCAACACTTGATGTATTGGTACTAATTGGTTCAGTATTCGAAGAAGTGGGGCTGTTTACTATAGCAGATAGAATATAATCCTGTAAAAGCTGATATTCAGGGTCAAAACCAATGTCTTCAAGGTTAGCGGTAAATACAATTATCAGATTCTCTTCAGGAATAACCATAATATTTTGACCTTTAATGCCACTAGCAAAGTAAATTCCTCTTGAGTTTAGAACCCACCATTGATACCCATAACTGCTATTAAACTGTGTTGAAATAAGACCTGAAGTCGATTTATTTACCCATTCTTTAGATATTAAAGATTCATTACCCCATATACCACTTTTTAAATAGAGATATCCAAACTTTGCCATATCACGAGGAGTTAGGGACAACCCACCTCCTCCATAGCACACACCCTGATGATCACGGGTCCAATGTGCTTTGGATATTCCAAGAGGGGTAAAAAGATATTTCTGTGCAAACTCAAGAGTGGAATAGCCAGTAGTTAGTTGTATAATGGCAGATAAAAGATGAGATCCTCCTGAATTGTAATTGAACGCTACTCCAGGATCATTAATCATTGCTAGATCTAGTACGTACTGAACACAATCACCACTGAACACCATTTTGTAGTTATCGTTCCTAGAATCATAATAGGGATATGTCCATTCATCCCACTCTAAACCACTAGACATAGTCAGTAAATTTTCAAGAGTAATGCTTTTCTTTCGAGCATCCAAATTTGCTATTGATTTTTCTGGAAAAAATTCGACAACTTTTTGATCCACGCCCTTAATAAAACCTTTTTGAATAGCAAGGTCTATTAGTGCAGATATAAAGCTCTTAGTAACCGAATAAAGGCTATGAAGTGTATCTTGAGTGTAATGTGTAAAATATTCTTCAAAGACGATGTAGTTATTTCTTACTACTATAACAGAGTGAATTGCCATACTTTGATTTTGAATAGAGAATTTCATCTGCTCCAGCTTATTAGAGTCCATTCCTTGTGTTTCAGGTGTAGATTCCAACCATTCAGTTGTTGGCCAATATTGATTAGTCTTTTCACAAAAATCCATTGTATCTTGATAGTTGGAGCTGTAAACGTTCACCACATGTGCAAGATTATTATTTAAAAATAATAAAAGTAAGAAAATAATGTATAGATTCATTTTATCATTAAATTTTTTCAAAAGCACAATCTACACTTCTTTTATTTCACATATCAAATTTTTCGCTTAATTGCGAGTATTATTGTCAATGTCACGACAATAACAAGATGAATACCCTTATGATCTAGTAATGACAGATTTTCATCCGTTATAAGAGGAGAATCACTTGCTATAGCAGGTAAAATATAATCCTGCAACAATTGATACTCTAGATCAAAACCGTCTTCGTTAAAACTGGCTGTAAACACTACTATCATATTTTCCTTCGGAATAACAAAGATATTTTGACCGAAAACACCATTAGCAAAATAAAATCCCTTTGACTCCCACACCCACCAATGGTAACCATAGCTACTATTGAATGGAGTTGTACTAAATCCTGTGGTGGATCTACTCACCCATTCTTCAGAAATAACACTTTTATTATCCCAGAATCCCTCATTTAAATATAAGTAACCTAACTTTGCCATATCACGCGAATTTAGGAACAAATCAGACCCCCCAAAATAAATACCTTGAGAATCACGAACCCATTGTGCGTCGGATATCCCAAGAGGAGTGAAAAGAAATTTTTTTGCAAATTCAAGCGTTGTAAAACCTGTGGTTTGTTGTATGATAGCAGATAGAAGATGAGATATTCCTGTATTGTATGCAAATTCTGTTCCTGGCGTATTAACCATTGGTTGATCTAGTACATATTGAATACAGTCACCACTGATAATCATACTGAAATAATCGTTCCTAGAGTCAAAATACGGATATGACCATTCATCCCACTGTAATCCTGCGGACATAGTCAATAGATGTTCCAAAGTCATTTCCTGTTTTCTTGAATCTAAGTTTTTTATTGACCTCTCGGGGAAAAAGTCTACAACTTTATCATCTGTGCTGTTAATAAAACCGTTTTGAATAGCGATACCTATTAATGTTGATGTAAAACTTTTGGTGACAGAATAAAGGCTATGAAGTGTATCTTGAGTGAATTCTGTCGGATATAATTCGTATACGATGTAGCCATTTCTAATAACTACAACCGAGTGAATTGGTAAAGGATAGTATTGAATGCGGTATTTGATCTGTTCTAACTTAGCAGATACCATTCCTTGCGCTTCAGGTGTAGAACTTAACCACCCTGTTGTTGGCCAATACTTCATTGGTTCCTGAAAATCGGAAGTAGCGGAAACCTCTATATAAGCGAGTTCATTGTTAAAACTTAAGAAAAGAATTATTATGATTAATTGATATTTTCTGTTCAATCTATTCATTTTACTCACTTTTTTTCCAAAATTCAAGTCTAAATATTAAGATATTAAGAGAGATTAACCCAATAATAACTACAATTATTTCAAAGCCTGGAGAATCCCCTTCTTCTATTGTTGATTCAGTAGTTTTAACTTCAGTAGTAGAATAAGACTGACTGGAAGTTTTTATTACAGTAGTTGACGTTGTAATCGGTAGGGTAGACAATGGGTAAGAATCAACTGTATTTGCATTTCCTCTAATTTGATAGTTTCCCTTACCTGAATAATCAGACCAATAATTCCCTTTATTAGTGGCTGGATTGTACCATTGATTGTTTATACCGTCATCATAAGCTTGGGATTCATAATATCCGTTTTTGAGGAAGATATTATGATGGATTAAATTATTATTACACCCTTCTGACAGATGGATGGCATATCTGATGCTATCTTCTATCAAATTCCGATGAATTGAATTATTACTGCTTCCCAAGTGAACATGAATTCCCCAAATATTAGATTTGCAAATATTGTTAGCAATTGTTGAATAATTTGAATAGACCAACCAAATTCCTTCCCAATAATTCTCATTACAGATATTAGAAGATACTATACAATTTTTGGAATAATAAAGCCAAATACCATTGTGGCTATTTTGGTTACATAAATTGTCGGTAATATTAACATTCGTTGAATATTTGACCAGAATACCTACATCATTGTTTAGACAAGTATTATTTGTAATAATGGCTGTATTATCAGCAGTATCATTGATAAATATACCATAAATATGCCTTATACGACCTGTTTCAATCACACAATTCCGAATTATGAAATGGGCAGAAGTATGTTGAATAGAAATACCATGTACACCATTCGTAGTGATGTTCCATCCTTGTAATACGTAAGGGTCTAATTTAGTTCCAGAACCACTTGTAGCAACTGTAGCAAGTTCAAAATCATTAGAAACATTCACAGGTTCATGAAAGATATAGGATTGACCCTGTAGCTGCTCAATCTTTAAATTAACAAGAAAAGAGACGTTATTTGAATCATTAACAATTTCATGAGATTTTATGGTACTTAGATTTTTGACATTAATAAAAAAAACAATGAAAACCATGATTAATATGCGTTTCCTCACTACTTACACCGTATTT
>JAEOTF010000279.1 GCA_016840025.1 Candidatus Hodarchaeota archaeon | reverse complement strand
TATCAGTGAAATAACATCTCTTAATTTTGATTCACTGATCATTGCTCCTGTTGGATTATGAGGATATGTGAGACTGATAATGCGAGTATTGGGCTTAATTAGCGGTTTGAGGGTTTCTAGATCAAATTGGAATTGATTCTCCATAGATAACCTTAGATAATCAATTTGACAACCTATAGCTCTTGGGGTTTCAATATTGGTGACGTAATTCGGACGTAATATCACCACATGATCACTGGGTTTTAGTAGAGAGGTTGTTATAATAAATAAGGCCGCAGCTGCTCCTGCTGTGGTTAATACATGCTCTTTAGTAAGCCTGTCTCCCTCACTAGCAATTCTTTGCCTTAGAGTAGGATTTCCTAAATGATCCCCATAGCTTAAAACAAGATTATTCAGGTTTATATCTAAATCCTTCAGAACTACATCTGTAACTGAACTTTCAGCTAAATTATATCGGATATTTTCGTAACCAAACTGTTCAGGAGACTCAATCTCAATAGGAGCACGTTTATAAGCTATATGCCCTTGTACATTAGAACTAAATCGGGCTTTTTTTGTGTTTAGAATATTATCTTTTTCCATCTCATCTTGCCTTACCAGATATAGAATAATTCTTTGTGATTAGATTAGAGGAAGAAGATAGTTTAGTTTGATAATTCTTACAAAAAAGAATGGAATTGACTAATTTCACTCACTTTCAAGTTTTTTAATCAATTCAATATAATTTTTCATGGCATCTTCCTTTGACATGCCTTTTCTAGACTCCCAAGCCTCGTACTTATATCTTCCCCTGATGTCCATCTTTCCTGGGCGGTCTCCAGTGATATCTCCTTTATGTGCCTGTTTATACAGCCCATACATCTCTAACATAACTTTAGGTGGTTGATTCGGTAATTTTTTAGAACGTTCAACGACTTCCTCAAATTCAGCTTTAATTGTGGGGTCTATTTCTTCTGTCAAGTCTTATATCTCCTCAATTTCTGAAATATTAATTATATAATGATAATTTGATAGAATTATCACTCATTATCTACGAAAACTTCTGCTTCTAAATTAAATTTTGGATTATGAAACAGTATAATAACTGCCGTTTCGGATGACTTATTTGTATATGAGAATTTTGTTCCCTTTCTAACATACCAAAAATCGTTCTTCTTGAGTTTATGCTCTTCTCCATTAAAGAAGATGTCTAGTTTACCTGAAATGACAAAATAATATTTATTGGATCTCTTTGAATATGCGGTTTTATGTTTTACACCAGGAGGAACTTCTAGGAATGCAAAAGAAGAGCTAATCTCTACATTAAATGTATAATCATAGATTCTTATGCCTTCAAAGTCAATTTTATGGCTTTTTTCTTTTGTAATTATCAACTATTATTCACCTAGGTCATTTTAGAAATCTCTTGCCTCTATTTGTATTTCTTTGAATTTAACGATTAATTTATTCAGTCATTCCTAAAATATATAGAATGTCTAAAAATGACCATGAGACGTGAGGAAACCGTTATGCCAGAGCCATTCAAAGTATTACAGATTGGGTTCGGAACCATTGGTACAACTATTGCTAAAACAATCTTAGAACGTAAAAATCTTGAATTAGTAGGGGTTACAGACGTAGATCCGAAACTTCAAGGTAAATCGGTTGAAGAACTACTCTCATTGAGTACTGGTTCCTCAACAATCATAACTGATGATTTTCAAGTTTATTTAAACAATCTGGATAAGCAACCAATTGATATTGCCTGCATATTAACTTCTTCATCATTAGAAAAAGTTGCTCCCATTATTTCTGAATGTCTGGAAGCAGGATTAGATGTTGTTTCTCTTTGTGAAGAGCTGTCCTATCCCTTTATTCGGTATCCGCAGCTGTCCAAAGATCTCGATCAACTTGCTCAACAAGTTAAGAAAACTATCCTTGGGACAGGGATTAATCCTGGGTTTTTAATGGATCTCTTGCCAATTGTTTTAACCGGTCCTTGTCCAACAGTTGATCGTGTTCATGTTACTCGTTGTATGAACTCGAGCAATCGTCGGGCTTCATTCCAAAAGAAGATTGGTACAGGAATGACTCAAACGGAATTTGAAAAAGCGATTGCTGAAAAAATTATCACAGGTCATGTCGGCTTAGTGGAATCGATTCAAATGCTGAGTGCTGCTCTTGGAATGAATCTGGATTATGCTGAAGAGTTTCCCCCAGAGCCTGTTATAGCAACAACAGAAATCAAAACACCATTCACAACAGTTCAAGAAGGAGAAGTCTGTGGTCTAAAAAGCAAAGCAGTAGGTCGTAAGAATGGAGAAACACTGATTTCGTTGGATTTCTTTGCTTATGCAGGAGCATCACCAGCATATGATGAGATCAAAATAGACGGGCTCCCTAATATTACTCAAAGAATCGAAGGGGGTATGCATGGAGACTACGGTACTGTTGGCATGATAGTGAATGCGATTCCCCTCGTTATTCAAGCACAACCTGGTTTACTTACTATGAAAGATATACCTTGTCCACGTAATACGCAAAGAATTTGGAAAACCGCTGATTAAGATTTTTGGAATTATAAGAGGCATTTAATATGTTGGAGAAGTATAAGCAAGCAACACCAAGATCACAGGAATTATGGGAGCGCGTACAAAATGTGTTCCCCGGTGGAGTTTGTCACAATATTCGAACTTTTTGTCTCGATCGCTGTGATGCATACCCACCAATAATGAAGAGAGGAGAAGGTAGTCGTATTTGGGATATAGATGGAAATGAATATGTGGATTGGTGGATGACACATTTTTCCATGATTTTGGGTCATAACAACCCAGAAATAAGGGAAGCTATCCAAGCCCAACTATTGAACGGGAACCATTTTGGTGCACTTAATGAACCGCAGGTGATTTTTGGGGAGAAGCTTCAGGAAGCAATTCCCAGACTTGCGAAAATGCGCTTCACTAGTACAGGTAGTGAAGCCACAGCGTATTCAGTTCGTTTAGCTCGCTTATTCACCCAAAAAAATCTAATAGCAAAAGCCCGTGGAGGTTGGCATGGGGGAAATGCAGCTTTAGGCTATCACATTGTTTATCCTTTTTCCGACGATCCATTTTTCAATGGGGTGTCATTCGAATTTAATGATAGAGATAGCGTAGACAATTTGCTAAAAAAACATGGGAAAGAATTAGCTGCTATTGTCATCGAGCCAGTTCTTGGAGCAGGTGGTGGATTGGCTCCAACTACAGATTTTCTCCCCTATTTACGGGAAGAAACAGAGAAACGGGACATTCTCCTCATTTTTGATGAGATTATTACAGGTTTTCGTCTATGTTATGGGTCTGGTGGAATAAATTACTTTGGTGTGGAGCCCGACCTTCTTACATTAGGCAAAATAGCAGCGGGGGGAATGCCTTTAGGTGTATATGGAGGACGTGAAGACGTAATGGCGCTTGCTGCTCCAGGCGCAGAAGGTGGTCGCTGGGTTGGTGGCGGAACATTTTCTGGTCATCCTTTAACCATGATTGCAGGAATCGCTACACTAAACAAGCTTCAATCATTAAAGAACGAATATAATGTTATTAATAAACAAGGGGAGACGCTTTGTAAGAAAATCAATACTCTTTTTGAAAATGAGCAAACAAAAGCTATTGCAACAGGAATTGGCTCTATGATTTTTATTCATATGCTTCAAAGAGAGATGAGAGAACCACCGATCACAGGTAGGCAACTTGGCGAGGTACTTGATCATAAGCAATTAGACATATTTCAAAGCATGCTTATTGAACAGGGAGTATTTGGCTACCATGGACTGGGTGCTCTTTCATTTACTCATACTGAACAGGATCTTGAAAGAACTCTCAGTGCAGTGACGACTGTTATAGAAAATATGGATTGAGAAAATTACTAAGATTTCATCCCTAATTATTCTTCTTTCGTAGCGATTTTTAGATTCAGATTGTTCATCCAATTTCTATATTCTTTATCATATGCATTCATCGTGTCTTCCCTATACAAATACCAGACCGTGAGTACTCCAGGTATTATTCCAATAGGAAATAAGAGAATCGTACTTACAGCAGCCACAGCCATCGAGCCAATCCTAGCCCAATCTGCCATGAATATCAGGAAAAGGCAGCACATAAGCGCGCCAACCCCGATAATAAGAAATAGCGGAGTATAAATGGTTAATAACGCTACAGAGTCTTCATCTACTGGATCTACGATAATTAAGGCGTCAAGGAGAGCAAAACCTATCAATGAATAAAGAAACCCAATGATACCAATATAAATTGCGATGATAAATCGTCCTCTTGGTTTAGAAGAAGAGGGTTTCAAAAAATCTGTTGATTTTGCCAATACACACCACCTTCTCAATCAAAGCTTATTATTCAGTTGTAGATTGAGTGGTGTAACTTGTATAAATATTTGCATCTGTATGTTATTACACGACTAATTACTTAATTAAAATTAAGGAATCGCAATTTGAGCTAAATGAGAATATTATTTTAGATGAAAAAAAAAATTATGGGATTAATTGAGCTTTTAATCCCTATAATTTTCCTTATACATCTACTTCTTTCTTCGTTGTAAGAATAGTAGTGATGTAGCTACTATCATCATCCCTAGTCCTATTAGTGCTATTATGGATCCACCAGCTAATTCATTTCCAGTTGGTGTT
>JAEOTF010000036.1 GCA_016840025.1 Candidatus Hodarchaeota archaeon | reverse complement strand
TTCGGTAAGATTTTCATCTTTTGGGGTGGCGAAATTGCTTCCGTCATGTTGGTTTTTATGACAGGTATACCATTACTCTCTGAAATTAGAAAAATGTATTAGACCTTTTTTAAATTGTAATGAAAAAGGACCGATTATTTGACAAATCTTCTGCCTAATAGCTCTAATTGTTGCTGTTGTTGTTGCTTTTCTGCTAATGCTTCTCTAAAAGCATCTATTGCCATCCATTGCATATTTTTTCTAACATTCTTTAAATATTCATCAAGATCTTTTCCTTCTAAGCCTTCATCAATACCTCCTTGTCTTATAACTTGATACTGTTTATTAAACTCTGCATCCACCATTCTTTGTATTTTTTCATTACCTTTCCTCATCATTTCTTCTCGGGTCCCAGCTCGTTTCTGACTTGTAAACATTATTTTTCTCCCCATGTTGTTCCTGGTCGTTTTCTTTTTACGTCACTATCCACACCTTCTTCATCCGCAGGTTTGGCTGTAGCCGCACCTGCAGCTAATTCTCCTCGTTCTTGTCTTTTCCTTCTTGCTACTTGGGCCTTTGATTGTCTCATTGCTTCCCCTACCATTCCTGGTAGTTTCCCAGCAATAACACTCGATGCCTCTTCAACTGTTCCCTCTGACACAGACCCACTGCTAACTGGAGAAAAACTAATTTCTACATCCATAGTTGCCTTAAGAAGGCTTAATTTTGCATTAAGAGTAGCTATTCCTCTTTTAGCTCTTTGTAGATCACCAGAACCAATAACATGATCCACTTGGGTATTAAGTAATTGTATTGGTTGAACAATATCTCGTTGCAGGTTCCTTGCAACCGAAATATAATTCGCATGTCTTTTCCAAAACCATTCTATAGCCACCTGAGCAAGTCCTTTTCGGTCTCTTGTCTTTCGCGAAATTGCTTCTTGGTGGAATCCTTCTTTAGCAAGGTAATCCAAAAACTCTCGTCCATACAACCATTGCTCACTTAACCATGTGGTTACTTCCTTTTCACTTTTCTGTAAATTACATGCATCACATATTAACCATAGATTCTCGATATCATTAAAATAAAGTTCGTAGAAAAATAATGTTCCATAATACTTATTCTCAGGTTCTACTTTTACAAAAAATTTATCCATCCCTTCTTGACTCATAACAAATCTTGCAAAATCAGGTTCAGCATTTAATTTATCTACTAGTGTTCTTTGACGTCTCATTATTTCCTTTTTTGCATCTAAATGATCAGATTCTAATGATTCAACTCTTACATAATCCCCATGTGCTATACATGGTACAAGACTATGACCACTAGGATCTTTTACTTCCGCCTCAATTAATCCTCCTGGTCCAGCATATCTTTCATACCTCACCGATGCTGGCTCTTCTGTCCCCGGCATTGGATGACGTCCTCGTGTTGATTCAATAAATCCTACTGAGACTCTCCCTACCTTTTCACCAGTCTCCATATTAACCGTTTCTTTCGTACGTGGATTAAATGCTATTTTCTTATGTTTCTCTTCAGTTGTAGCCCACCTTACGGGGAGTCCCAAATGGGGTAAACGAGCTTCATCAACTATAGATAAAACCCATTTCCAACTTTCTGGGACTGGTTTTGATGGCGGTGATTCTAAATATGCAGATCTAAGTTCATCTACATCATTCGTTAACGAATCATCACCATGTCGCATAATAATTTCCTCAATCAAAATGCATTGGGAAGCGCTGTTTTGGACTTTGGATAAATAGTAGCACCTTTTTTTGGACAAGACAAAATTTTTTTGATTGGAAGTTCATTGATCAAAATTGTTATACTAATTCGGTTTCAATATAAAACCTACCGAATTACGATCCAAGACTCCCAGTTTTAGATTTCATAACTTCATTATTTTTCTCACAAAGAATACTCGCATGATATTTATTCATAATAAACTTCCGTCCCATCATTTATTATTATGAACTACATCATATTAATTCTATATCGAAAACAAATTAGTATTAGCTTTAAGCTTGAATTAACCCCTATATCAGGCGACAATTATCTTTACCGGATGACGACAATTAAGTTTGCCGATCGGCTTGCAGCGGCATTGATTCCAATACTTATAGCGCTGAGTATGATCTGAACTGCTGCATTGATTGTCGCATAGTTATAACTTTGTCTCATATTCTCATTTGCTGTATTGATACGGAAAAGTAAGTTTTCTGTTTCTGTCTTCGATAATTCGAGTTGACGGAGTAATTCGGGGGCATTTTCTGTGTCAGCTAGGCGGCGAAGATCAGCTAAAAGCTTAGAACAATATTGTCCTTGTTTATCGATATTACTGGCTGTCTCAAGGTTTTTGAATATGGAATAAAGGCTTCCTCCGGCAACAGCAATTAAGTTGCCCGTAGTTGCGATGGATGAAGAAAGCCTTGTGGCAGCAAGGGTAGTAGCAACACCCGTGCCTGTAGCGAAAAAACTGAGTTTCTTAAATAGCTTAAAAATAGTATGTCCCTTTATGATTATACGGTAGAATTCAACCAATTTTAGCACGAATTAAACTGGATGCACATACAGTAAAAATGTTTTCTCTGTATCAAAAGAGGCAAAAAATTCAAGTAATCCTCAAAATGTTTTAGCACGCAAATGCCTGCACTTCTTGTTCCATTTGCTCTAAAGTTTCGACGACTGCTTCCATCTTTGGGCGATCGGCTGCACGCTGTGCCCA
>JAEOTF010000278.1 GCA_016840025.1 Candidatus Hodarchaeota archaeon | reverse complement strand
GGGATTTTAACGTTTTGTAAAGCAGTCAAAAAGTTAAAGAGATTGAATAATTGAAAGATGAAACCTAGGTGTCGATTTCTAAATTCAGCCATTTGTGCATCAGAGTAGGTCGCGAGATCTATCCCATTTATCTTTACTGTACCTGATGTTGCCTTAGATAAGCCACCGATAACATGTAGGAGTGTTGTTTTACCACATCCTGAAGGTCCCATAATTCCAATCATTTCACCCTTTTTAATGCGTAGATCCACACCTCGTAGGGCGTGTACTTCGTTAGGGGTGCCCTGACCATAAACTTTGTGAATATCTTCCAATTCTAGGACATAATTATTATCTGTCACGATTTTTCACTCCTAGCCAGTATACCTCAGAGCTTCCGATGGTGGAATCTTTTGAGCACGCCATCCTGGGATTATAGCTGCTAGAAATGCAGCTCCCAAGGTTACTACGGTGTAAAGTAGGATTATATGCCAGGGAATGAGAAATGTGGCGTCTCCACCGCTGTTTATGTCTACTAAGGCCCATCCTAGCAGATTTCCATTTACAAGACCTATAATGAGGCCAATCAAGCCCATTGTTACCAATTCAATTAAAACTGCTAAAACAACTTTGAAACGTGTAAATCCGATAGATCTCATCATCCCGATCTCGCGTTTACGTTCAGTTACAGAACGTACTGCAACTACTAGGAGTCCTAAAACCCCAACTAAGAAACCCATTCCTGTAAACAACTGGATAAATTGGAAGAAGCGATACATCCCCTCAAGTTGTTCTTCATAAATATCCCATACTTGGACGACTTGTATCCCATGCATTCTTCCATCTGTATATGTAGTTCGAAAAGCATTTTCAGGTTTATTAGACCATGATTCAATCTCATTTGCGAGATCTTTGTTGCCTTCAGAGTGTAGATCATGCTTTGTTTTGAAGACAAAAGCGTTTTCTGTTCCATTAAGCTTGTTTTGTGTAAAAGCAGCGAGATTAGAAGAGATCGCTTTAGAAACAAAGAAAGCACTGGCCTGTACTGGTGCTCCCTGCATACCCATTAAAGTGAAAGCTGCTATTGGATTGTCCCAGTAGGCAGCTATAACTTTGAATTCAATTACATCTTCACCGGTAGAATCTAGTAACCAGAGAGAATCACCTATAGGGTACCTTGATAGACTAAAACCCTCAAAAGTGTACAGCGAAGTGATGATAACAGGTTTACCGCCAAAGCTAACTGGATTCCCATCATCATCAACATATGTATTATTGGCTACTGCTTGCCATGCTTGCTCATCTTCAAGTAACCGCTTTTCGTCATCTGTAATTGTATCTTCAGTAGAATTGAATGGACCTAACTTTTTGTTTTCAAGAAATAAAGGAAACTGCCATTCTCTTTGATCCCACATGACAGTCTCATCTAAAGATACGAGAATTGAATCCATTTTTTTACTCTCATCATTAAATGGGATATAGCCCAGTTCCTCAGGATCTTCCGTGAATGCCTCGGCGCTCTCGCTAAATGTAAATCCTGCTGCAAACGTTATATCATTATATTCACTTTTAACAAGATTTGCATAATCAAGAGATTCAGCAACAGGTATACTAGCTATAGCAAGCAAATCCATTCCTCCAGAAGTTTCATCTACCTGAGAATCATAACCAAACCGAGTAGAGTAGGTCCATGTAGCTACAAAAATATTTAAAGTAAGAACAGAGGCAAATATAGCAAAAGTTAATGTAGATCGAGTTTTTTGGGAAGCCATCTGTCTAAATGCTAGAGTAGCCACAGCCGAAAGTCCTCTTACTGAACCTACAACGAATTCACAAGCATTCGCGAGTAGGTCGAGATTGAGTCCAACAATCGCAATAGCCCCAATAATCATTGAAAAAATGATGTAAATGAGATACATTACCCCACCACCCCCTTCTTTGATCCAATCAAAGATTATGAATATATTAAACAAAGGCCAGAAGATTAGTACTCCTGTCATCATTTCTAAGGCGGCCTTCCGAGAAATGACGAAATAAGAGGCTGTGAGAGTCCCTCCAACAAGGGTTAGAAGAACAGGAAGATAAAAGGCTTCTGCATCATTAAGACGCTCAAATGCTTTAGAACCTTGGAGAATATCTACTGGATTTGTGACTAAAAGAATAATCCCTATGACAGTCATTATAATCCCCAAGTAGAGGCCCTTTCTACCGACTTGTTCTTCGCTTGGGGGTAAGATCCCTCGTATAACCTGAACAATATTCACATTACTTGCACGGATGGCAGGGAATATTCCTGTGATAAGAGCTACAATAAATCCTGCAATAAATGATATTGTAATGGCGTTAGAAGTGATGATTAATGGCATATCTGCTGCAGAAAAGCCAAAAAAATAGCCAAACATTTGAACTAGGATCCAACCATAAATTGCACCACTAAATAATCCAAAAACTGCACCTACGATACCAAGAAATACAGCTTCAGTAAGGAAAAAGAATATAATCTGCCGTTTTTTCGTTCCAATAGCCCTCATAATCCCAGTCTGTATTTCACGTTCCTCTACTGACATCATTTGTATATTAGTAATAAGTAAAAGACCACAAAACATGATTACAGACCCAAATATCCACATAAAATCGCCCAACATGGACATAATGTCTGCAATCAGATCTAGAATAAACAGCTTCATGTTCATCTTATAAAATGGATCTACAACCCCAAATTTTGCCATCTCTTCGGAAATAGCCCTGATAACTGCATTAGACTCCTTAGTAGTGTCAATGGTCTCATCTAATCCACAATAAATAGTATTGATTAGGTTGGAAGAATTATAACCAGATTGTCCCGTAAAAAAAGGTTGAATTCTTTGTTGAATCCAATCCAGAAGAACTATAATCCCAATGGCACTTCCTTCCCGTCCTTTCCCCTTATCTTCATAAATATCATATATCTCAAGTGGTTCTTCAACAAGAGACATGTTGCTATCATAAATAGATAAGTATAATGAGTCTCCTTTATTAAGCTCGTTTCCTTCTGTTCTCATCAATTCAACCAATCCGCGACCTACAATGATTTGGTTTGTGGGAATTTCGTTTAGCTCAATAGGAGAATCATCTTCGTTGAAATATTTACCAAAAATACTGGGTTCGTTTGAACTAACACCAACAAAATTGATTCCTGTTTCTATCGTACCTTCATTAGCCCAAAATACGGTAGCATAAAGATCCACTCTACCAGTTACACCTTCCACATGATCTAGTTTACCATTAATGACACTTTGTTGAAGTTTTTCTGCAATACTTTCATTGAAGTACCGATCTTTTATGCCTGTATAAACAACTTCACGCTCTCCTAAAGTATGAATATAGGAATTCTGCCATCCTACGGTAAGAGAATCAACACCTATCTGTACTCCTGCTAATAGAGCAACACCTAATGTAATACCTAATATAGTAAATAAGTTCTTTTGTTTTCTTCTAAGGACTGACTTAAAAGCAAATTTCGCTGATGTGGGGGCGACCATTTCATATTCTCCTCTATCTCAATGAATACGATTTCATTATATGATGGTTGGCTTTTTCCTCTAATTTCTTTGATTTAATGTATCTTTTAAATGAAAATAATAATCGCTTTGGTTTCAGTAAAAAAAATTTAGGGTAAAGAATGAATATTAATTTGGATCTAACAGCTTAGTAATATATCTATCTGCATGAATACCGTAATCTCTAAAGATCTCAGCTTGTTTAGCGGAGAGAGTTAAAACAACTATGGGAATGTCTCTAACCTCAGGAGTTTGTATTATTTTAGCTAGTATTGATGCAGGTTCTGATTTTGGTAATCGTAAATCGATCAAAAAATATTCTGAATAGGGAATATCCAAATATTCATGACTATCAGTAATGAAACGAGCGTCTTCGGAATTATAAGGAAGAATGTCCAGAAGAATATCGGTTAGTGTAGAAGTAAATTCTGATTCGGTTGAATTAAAATTGTTTAGTTTATATATCATTTTAGTTATCACCATAGTGGTTACCAATTAAATATATATATAAAACTTTCTCGAAAATCTCTTCGCAATAATAAATTATGCTAATATTCGAAGGCAGTTAAAAAGCGAATAATGGATAAAAACTAACATCCTACTGGAATGAATTATTAAAATATGATTTAATCAGGATTATTGGCAAAATGACTGCGTTAATTACCGCTACAAGTCTCCATAAGCACTATCAATTAGGCGAAATTATTGTAAAAGCGCTAAATGGCATTGATTTGACAGTTGAAAGGGGGGAGTTTCTTTATGTGATGGGTCCAAGCGGATCAGGGAAAACAACGCTTTTAAACATCTTAGGAGGAATCGATCAACCGACAAATGGTACAGTTGTTCTAAATGGTACAGACCTTACACGTTTAAAGGAGCGAGCGCTCTGTAATTTCCGTCGTCAACATCTATCGTATGTGTTCCAGTTTTATTCACTTATTCCATCCCTAACAGCTAAAGAAAACGTTGAATTGATGATGGAGCTGATAAATTTAAAGGGAAAGCGTTTAGAAGAGGAAGCTTTACGAGCACTAGATGCGGTAGGGCTTTTAGAAAGGAAAGACAACTTTCCCTCTCAATTGTCAGGAGGAGAACGGCAACGAGTAGCGATCGCACGTGCTTTTGCTAAAAATCCTCTTATCCTTTTCGTTGATGAACCTACAGGACAACTTGATGCAGAAAGCGGTCGAATGGTTATTGAAGTACTCAAAAATTTAAATCAAAAACAAGGAAAAACAGTCATTTTAGTAACCCATGACCAAGAACTGACAGATCTAGCGGATAGAATTATTCATTTGCGTTCTGGCAAAATTGTACATGAAGAACTTCCTTAGAAGGCTAAAAAATGCTGATTTTCAGTAAGAGATTTATTTTCTCTGCTATTCGAGACCTATACAACAGAAAGACCCGAAGTTTAGCAGTTATCTTTGTTATGGCAGCCACAACAGCCTTTCCAATTGCTTTTTTGTCAACAAGTCCCAGTTTAGATGTGTCTTTCCAAGCTGAATCTGAAAAATATGCTATGTGTCATCTGGATGTTCGTTTTCTACAAGCACCTCTGAATATTACTGTGATAGTACGGAATATTATAGATAATAACGTTGAAGTTGAAGGACGGATTGTCTCGCTGGGTCGAAGTAAATTCCAAGATATGTGGTACCTCACCTATATTATTGGTATTGACCCAGCCAGTCCTCCCACCCACTCTCCCCATCTCAACCAAATTCGTTTAAAAGCGGGAAGAATGCTAGAAGACCCACAAACAGAAGTTCTTGTGTTAGAATCCTATGCTCAATTTATCCATAAATCGTTAGGGGATAATATCAATATAAGGGGAGTTACAGGAGAAAAAAACCTCACAATTGTTGGATTGGTTAGCAGTATTGAATTTATGAGTTTCAATTTGGGACGGGAAGCTGCAGTTTATGTTTCTAATGATGTTGCGGGGGAATTAGCTGGGCTTTCCTCAGGAGACATCAACAGTGTATTAGTTTATTTCGAAGAGAGCATTACAAAAGAAGAAGTCAAAGTAGCAGACCTGAAACTCAGATCTAATCTCATAGTCTATAACAATCCATCTGTCCTTATCTGGCATGTACGGGAAACTAGCGTTCGAAGCAGCTTGCATCGAGCCATAAAATTAACCAGTCAATATCTAGCCGTTTCTTCTATACTCACTTTTTTTGTGTGTGGGATAATTGTGCTTGTTGTTATGAATAGATATATTATAGAGCAACGTAAACTAATCGGGGTTTACACAGCCTTTGGTTTCAATAAAATCGAAATTGTAGCGAATTATCTTCTCCGCGCAGTAATTCTTGGTCTACTAGGTACTATATTTGGAATAATAGGAAGTAGAGGTATTCTTGCATTTCTTGTGAATGAAATTGCTTCAGGATGGGGAATAGAGTCACGAAAAGTACGGACTGACCCTATACTCTTCTTTTTGACATTAATTGTTGCTTGGATAATCATTATCCTATTTGCAGCAATTCCTGCTTGGAAAATTACGCAGCTTACTCCATATGAAGCAGTTCGCGGCTTTGATAAACGAAAAAAAGCAAAGAAAGGAATACTTGACATTTTGCTTTTCTCCCATAAACTCCCTTCCCTCCCTCGCCTCGCTATACGGAATATTGGGAGAAACCGCATTCGTAGTTGGTTAACCGTTCTTGCGGTTTTATTGGCCCTAGCTCTGAGTTCCTCACTTTTAGCAACCTCTAACTCTGTCAAAGCAAATGTACGAGATCATTATCGGAGAAATATAGAATGGGACATTCAAGCTACGTTTTTTAGTTCTGTCAATGAGTCTCTTATCGCTTCGATAGGTAATGACGCACGAATTGAACAAGTGCAGAAAGAATATGTTTTTTATACTCAACCAGAAGAAGATATCTCAAAAATACTTATCGGACGAGCGATAGAATTCCCTTCTACCTTAGAAACTTTTGAATTAGAATCTGGGAAGGTTATAACCGATAATAACGTGACAGAGTGTCTAATATCGTCCAATGAGGCAAAAGAAATGAAGTTATCAGTAGGTGATAGAATAACTTTATTATTACCGAAATCCAAACTCATTCTTACTATTCGAGGTACAATTGTCGATTTAGACCAAACTGTTGCGGTAGTGTTTCCACATCAAATTTTAAAACAGCATTTTAAAGACTATTATCCTGAAATTACAGATTATTACAATTCTATTATGATTTCTGCAAGAGAAGAAGAAAAAAAAGCAATAATACAGGAATTAAACAATAATTCTGCTATACAAGAAGTACGAACAAGGACAGATTCACTTAATAGAATGATACGTTGGATTAACACAACAATTATTGTAGTAAATCTCATGATGCTTTTAGGCTTTTTAATAGCTTTCATTGCGCTGTTTAATACTTTTTTTATGTCCACAGTTGAAAGAGAACGAGAATTTGCTATAATGAAAGCTTTCGGTTATTCTGGGTGGGCTCTCTTCAGAAGTTTATTATATGAAGCATGTATTGTCGTGCCTGTTGGTTCATTCCTTGGTTTAATCGTGTCCTATCCTCTTGCACTCTATTTTCTTGGGTTAATAGAATTTTACTTTGTTAAAATGCAGTATTATCTATTAATGAGTACAATAGCGGTATCTGTAATCTTTGCACTGTTAGCAACTTTAACATCTATTTTTCCTGGTTTCTATATAGTAAACAAGAAACCAATACCCACAGCCATGGTGGAAGAATAGAAATCTACATCTTTTCAAGATATTCATGGATTTTGTCGAAACATATTATCGATATATTACTTGCAGTTTTCTTTTTACAAGTGTTACACAGAATAAACCAATATCTTGGAGGTTTATTTTCACAAAATGATAAACGAAATAATGGGCATTACCCTTGTACGGATGGATCCATCTATTGGTCCAATAACAGAGTTTAGTTGGGCACGTGAAAAGAAACAAGAGCTTGAAGGAATAACAGACTCAAAGAGTGTTGTACAGCTCTTTACAATTGCCATGTTAGCAGAAACTCCGCGTTCAATGGAGTTTCGAAATTCAAAGGTTCTTTTTAGTGATGATCGCGATACAAATTCCTTATTGGCGATCCATCTGGATAAAAATGTGAAAGATATAGAACAGGAAAAACTATGGCGACGAATCCGGGTTATACATGGGAAAGCAAAAGGTGAAACTGAAAAGCTCCTTGGAAGTTTAGAAAAAATGGTGAATCCTGCTTCCTGTTAATCCGTAAATAGAGTAGAATTCTCTTTCTTTAAGATTTCTATGTTTCTTATTGAATCATATTGGGTGCAATTTGAACTTTCAGGAAGTCTGATGAGAGAACCACATATCCTAGGTCAGCCCAACGTCGTAAACGCATCTTAAGAATAGCAGCATTTTGGTTCGTTTCATTAGCAAGGTCAATGATAGCTATTTTTTCTTTCTTGGCCAGTATCATTATGGTTAAGATTTTGGGATCGTGATGAGCGAGTTGACTTATTGCAGTTTCCATTCGTTGCATAGAAATCCTATCTTCTTTTAGAGTTTTCTCAACAATCTTGGCTTTAATTAATTTTTCTCCAGCAGAAGTCAAGTAGTTTATTAGGAGCTCAATCATGTCACGTAAACTTCTTGGTTCTTTAATATCTAGAGATAAAGCCAGTTTTTGGGAAACAAAATCATATTCCCGTTTGATATAATCGAAATTCTTGGATTTTTCTTGTTGTTTTCTTAATGCTAGAAGTAAGGTTTGTTGTTCGTTCTGAATATGTTGGAGTTCCAGTTCTTGGGTATCAACAATACTAGAAAGTAAGCGAATAGTTTGGATTTTCTCTTCCAATTCGTTTTCTTTATCTTTTAAAGAGGTCATAATTTCTTCTTTTTTCTCCATCTCTGATGCACGAAGTTTAGTACGCAAATCTTCTATGGTAGTAGTAGATTGTTGAGTTTCATGATAATACTGATCTTGTAGAGTGGTGTATTCGGCATCTCGTTGGGCAAGATTTCTCTGAATTTGTTCAATCTCCTGATTCAGTTCAGATACTTTCGTTTCTAATGAATTTCTTATATTAATAGACTCTTCATGATTCTTCTTCAGGTTTTCTTGCTCTTCTTGTAAATTCGTTATTATTTCTTGACTTTCATGTCTTATTTGTTCAATTTCGCTGCGATCGGATCTGATTTTTCGATTTTCAGTAACAACTTGTTCTAGACGTGTGAGTAAACGTTCCTTTTCGTCCTCTAGGTCACAAACTGTTAAAGCTAACTTCTCCATTTCATCAGCTGACAGCAAATTCTGTTTTTCTTCTAACCGGTGTAATTTTCGCTCTAATTCATTATTTTCCGCCATTAACTGATCATTTCGATCCTTTATTATATCATATTCTTTAGAGAAGCTATTCAGTTCATCTCTAAGCATTTCGTTTTCTGTTTCTAACTCCTGTCGAAAAATCTTAACTGACTCTTCTATAGTATCATTCGATACTGTTTGAGCATTTTCAAGCTGTTTGGCAAGTTTTGCTCGTTCAGCTGTCACTTGATCGAGTTGTTGCCTAAGATCCTCAAGTTCAGCTTTTAGGGGAGATATTTCTTCCTCTGTTTGTTGATAAGTCCCAGCTACTTGAAGTTCAGATCTAAGTGTATTTATTTCATTTGATTTTTCGTTTATCTTTGCTTGTTCAGCTTTAAGTTGCTGATTAAGCTCTTCTTTTTCTGTAGTTACTCGAACAAGCTGCATCATGAGATCTTCAATAGCATCGCGACTTTTTTCTTCTGAAGCAAGATCCGTTGTTTGACGAGTATCCAGCTCCTTTCTAAGCAAATCAGCCTCATTTTGAAGAGATTCTATGGCACTAATGAGCTCCTGGTTTTCTACTGGTTGTTTTTGGTCAGAATCTAAAAGAAGCGACGCATTTTCAGCACGTAGGGAAGTATTTTCCTCATTAAGTGTCTCTAGTTCATTTTTTACCTTATTATATTCATCTAAATCAATTTTATTAGATACTGTACCTTCTAATTCCTTATTTTTTGCTTGAAGCTCATTTAATTCTTTCATTACTTTCTCAGTTTCTAATTTCTTTTCATCGAGTTCTCCTGAAAGACGCTCCATCTCTTCCACTAAAGAACCGATATTAGTCCATAATGTTTGATTGAGAAATGTTGAGACGGTTTGAAATTCAACATCAACGATTTTCTGGATTTTACTCTCTACAGCTTCTTGCGTATCATCAGTACTTTGTTGGAGGAGTTCATCGAAAAATAGACGAATAGTTCGTAAATTCTCTATTAATTGGGATTGTGCTACTGATACTGCTTCCATCATGTCCGAAAGGCCTACAGATTCCATTTATCCATAGCTCCTATGATTTGCAAAGTGAATGTGAGCCTATATATCTCCTAGTCTATAGATGAAGTTAAGTCTGCTTGAAAAAGGTTGTCTTATCATAATATATTCTCTCATATTCTATATCTATTAACATGATTTTTGTATTTTGGATCAGCCAAACCGATAAAAATAACATTACGGGCAATATAACTGGGTTTTCATTAAATAAGCTCTAAACACTTGTGTCTGTGGGTAGTTGACATGTTTACTGTAGAAATACAAAGAAGAGTACATATAACTTAAAACTCATTAGATAACCCGATAAGACAGTCAAATCACATCAATTTTGATAAAACGGATGAAGTTTTTTGGATATGAAGAGTAGCGAGATTTAGGGGAATGATTGAATCTCCTAAGACAGTTAAAGTTACAGTAACAGGATAAGATTTATCTTCGGATTCCACCTGTCGAATAAATAACATTCCATTAGAGGTTTGTACAATTATTATGGAAAGAACACCCATATCAAGACTTTTTAATGCATTATCAATGGTCATCAGCATATGAGAGGTCATAGCCCCTACGAGATCTTCATCGACCTCTTCAAGCATAATTGAAGTTATTGGAAGTCCATCCTCACTAATGACAAGAGCAGATCCGAGACCAGGAACAGAATGGCACATTCGGGAAACCATCATCTTTATCCGAGCTGCCCTATCCTTCCACATTCTTTTCACCAGATTTAACCATTAATCTCATTAAGAAGGTTTTTCAGTTTTATAGAAGCGTTGTGAACCAAATCCTCTATTTTTTCAGCTTTTGATACACAAACAATCAAAACTGAATCCGATAAACCTTTACAGACGAAGTATACCACCCCTTCAGTGCCTCGTATACGTACATGCCTTAATTTTCCAGCATTAGCCTCTTTTGCAAAGGATTGACCGATATAGAGAATAGAACTGGCAACACCTGCTGCTCGCTCTGCATTAATCTCAGCAGGTAATGCACTGGCAATAATCATACCATCTGTTCGAACTGCTGCTGCTGCAAAGATTCTATCATCATTGCTCAATTGCTGAAGAATATTTTCAATTTTTTGGGTTTCTTCAATATTTATTGACATTACTTTCGCGTTCCTTGTTACTCTACTGCTTTGCTACTATCTTTGCCAATGTTTCAAACGCAGTTTGGACTTTTTCACCCGATAAGGCGGAAGTTTCGAAATAAGCGTGTAATCCAGCTTTTTCTGCAAATTTTTTTCCCTCTTCTTCAGATACCTGACGATTTTCTTTCAAATCAACTTTGTTCCCAAAGAGGACACAAGGAGTATCTCCACAGTATTTATGAAAATCTGCTAACCAAGCGTCCAACCGATCTAGAGAAGTATGTCGAGTAAGATCGAATACAGCAATAGAACCTTTAGATCCGGTGAAAAATTGTTGACGAACAAATTTAAATCGATCTTGACCCGCTAAGTCCCACAAAAGGAGCTCAATTGGTGTTCCATCCAATTCTAATTCTTTAACACAAAATTGACAACCTATTGTTGGCAAATAATTGTTTTCAAATTTTCTTTCACTGAAACGTTTTATTAATGAGGTTTTTCCTACTGCACCTTCGCCAAATACTGTAATCTTCAAACGTATCATCAAAAATGGCTCCGACTGCATTTAAGTAACTTCTACTTGGTTTAATTCACTTAATTTGGCTTTTATCGTATCAAGTTCAGTTGGTAGATGCTCAATGAGGAATAGTATACCATTGGCAATGTCTTTTACTATTATTTGTTTATCATCACCAGAAACTACGACTTCCAAAATTTCTCCGAGGTGCATGGCAAGAGAAGTTTCATCTGCTGCCATTGCAAGAGCAGAACCCATCATAGAAAGCGTTGTAGAGCGTTCAGGGGGAAAGCTCGAAAAAATCGCTGTTCCAACCAGTTTATTGATTGCTATTCCTCTTTTCCCTTCTTTCTGAAATGAACTCAGAACTCCATGAATACCTGAACTCAGAATAGATTCCATACAATTTTGAATATTTTCATTTTTTTCAGTAGCGATTTTCTCAGCATATTGGTTTAACAGATTCTTATCATCCGATTTGTCGGCAATAATCACTACTTTCCGCCTATCTTTTTCGTAAACAACGATTAACTCATTCTTTAATGGATTTTTTTCCTGAGGGTTCTCTATGAAGCCCTTAATGACTTCTATATCCACATTTTCACGTTCTACTTTATTTTTAAGGAGATTCTCAGAGAAAACCAACAAAGCTTTGATCATCTTTGAATCCTCTATATTAACACCAATTCTTCTTCTTTTATGTACTGAGAGATTTTTATGAAGGTGTTTAACACCTTAAAAAAACTTCTTAATTCCCCCAGACAGAGTCTGGAGAATAAATTATTTAGATAATGATCAGATAATAAAGGTAAACTTGAAGGTAGTTAATTTTAGTTATAAATAAAAATGATATGTAAAATAGTCAAAAACATACAAAGGCAGACGAATTCACAGAGGGGTG
>JAEOTF010000277.1 GCA_016840025.1 Candidatus Hodarchaeota archaeon | reverse complement strand
GTCAACTTGAGCATCTAAATTACCATCTGTTGCGGATACGGCTACTTTCAATCAATCACCTATTCTTTAAGCTCAGCGATTCTCTTTTTTATACTTTTTAGTTTTTGTTCGAGCTCACTAGATTCGTTTTCAAGTATATCTATCTCATCTTCCTTTGGTATCGGTGGATTCCAATTAGGTGTTATCGCACCATACATGCTCGTCCACCACCATCTAGGCAGCCAGGGAAATCTTCTGCATCTACCCCAGCCCGCGTATGGGTAAGCACAGGGATCGAAGAACCAACCCCTAGACCTCATTCCAAATGGCAATTACATCTACCTTCTTCTATTTTGCTGACTTCTTTTCAAGGAGCTTTTTGAGATTCTCAATTCTTGCTTCTAAACCTTTAATCTCCTTATCTAGATTTTTCCTGTAGTCCTCTAGAAATGAAATCTCCTCTTCAGGTGTGGGTTCACCGTAAGGCATTGGTGGATAATCGTAAGGAAACGTCGGATAGTACTGCTGAGCCTCCTGTTGAGTTGCCGGTCTATCCCGTACTTCCTCCAGCCTCTTTTTTGTAGCCTCCAACTGCGATTCGATAGCTTTTGCTTGCTCTTCAAGCATCTCGATCTCCTGTTCCTTCGTTACCGGAGTGCCAACAGGGCTGATTGGTCCTGTAGATGTAGCGCGTCCAGTTCTCAAATATTCTTGGAATTGAGGCATTAAGCCACTAGTCATCATCCATTCTGCACCTGGCGGAAGCCCTGTTGCAGACCTTCCTTCCCAACCAGGTGAATATCCGAACCTCATCCAGCCTGGCAAGCCTGTTAAATTATACATTCTTCTCCATCTATAGCCCATCGCAATTCACCGCCAATACGGATAACCGTATGAAGGTACTGATGGTCTGTAGTACGGGTACCCACGGTTCCCTACATAAGGACTATAGGGCATCCCGTAGTTTTGGTATCGCTGATAAGGTGCATACCCCAACATCTCTTGCGGATACTGACTGAAAAACCACCTGCACATTCCTCTACCTCCACCTCTACCTCGCCCATACCAACCTGGTCTATCCCAGGGCGGTAGATAGCTGAATGGTCCTCTTCCTGGCCATGGACCCATCCGTGTTCCACGACCGCTACTATAACCTCTTCTCCACCCCATATTTATCATCATATATTATGTGCACTTGCACAAATATAAATTTTGTGCTATGATACAAAATTAAAAATAAAGATCGCTACTAAATTTAATTTCCTTTGTTCATCAGGTATTATTCTATTTCTTCCAAACCTCTCCTTTTAGTTTCTACACATAGGATAACTGTAGAAATAGAAGCCACTATTTGAACTATTGCATAGACTAGAAAAGTTGGACTCAAACCTGATACTACTAATAAATAAGACGCTAATGTAGGAGTAATATTTCATTATAGAAACCTACTACTTTTGCACCGAAAAAATCATTATAGTACTCATTTTTTTCACGGTTATAACTATTAAATTTAATAATCTAATGAAAGATATAAGAAGTATTACTATTTTGGCTCATCTGATGAAGTGAATGAATTAGTTATTGAGAGCCCTCTTCCCTCAGCAAGCATTGTTGCTACTTTTCTTCTGGCACTATCTAAACAACGCCAGACCGTCCCTCTAGATATACCCATCTTCACAGCAGCCTCTTCTTGAAGCAATCCTTTATAATCGACTAACCGGAGTACCTCCAGCTCATCAAGCGTGAGCATAACAGGATCTTTTGATTGTGAAATAGGATTACTTTGAGTTGAAGATGGTATAAAGTGGTGGACCTCAGGTTTATTTTCTATTGTTCTAGGTTTCATTGGCCGTCCTGGACCTTTTCTATGTCTCCATCCCCAGCCATGTCTTGGCATAGTTCTCAAGAATATTGTTCATACGCAGATATTTATTAGTTTGCTCCAGATTAGAATTATAAATAAGAATAAAATCCGTTAATATGTACTTAATATTAAGGTTCTAATGATGATTAATGTATATTTTTCAAATAATTGATAATGCTGCTTTGTTGAGAGTTTTTTTGATTCAATACTTTAAACCTAAAAAATGATAGTTCACATAAGGTATGCTCACAACTTGACATTAGAGAAGAATTGGCAGATAAAAAGTAATAATTTTATGTCAGGTAAAATAATAAAAGTTAATGATAAAAAATAAAAAAACACTTTACTTAAATCGAAAGAAGACTGCTTTACTAGTAATAGATATGCAAAATGACCTATGTCATGAAAAGGGTTTTTTTTCCACTCATAATCAAAATATAGAACCAATTAAGCAAATCATCCCCCAAGTTAGAAAATTAATTAATAACATAAGAAAAGGTAGAGTTTCTATAGTATTTATCAAACATTTGTTAAGACAGGATTTAACTGATGCCGGTCTTTTGACAAAATTTCTTCCCCTTCTTAAGAAAGGAGGATTAAGGAAGGGGACATGGGGTTCAGAAATCATAGAAGATCTAAAGCCAGAACCGAACGATTTTATCGTTGAGAAATCACGTTATAATGCATTTTATAACTCGAATCTAGAACTTGTATTAAAAAGTTTAAAAGTTGATACTCTAATATTCGCCGGCATTACAACCGAAATTTGCGTAGAATCTACTTTGAGAGAAGCTTTCTCTCGTGATTTCAAGAATATACTTGTTAAAGATTGTGTAAACGCCTTTGACCGTAAAAGACATGAGGCAACATTAAGGGTAGTTAAATACGGACTTGGTTACGTTGTTGATTCAAACAATTTAATTCTAAAATAAATGGTGATTTTTAATGTTTGTAGAAAATGATCATATTTTTCATTTAGTCAGAAAGAAATTTTTTAATATTGTAAATAATGCTAATAGTTGGAATAAAAGGATGATTGTAAAAGCCAGACCTCTAGAAACTGAGGAAGCTATATGAACACCTAGAAGAAAAGATCAAAGCGTCCTGATGTCATTTTGCGTGTCTTATTCTATGAATCCTGCTAATACTTTATTTAAATTTAAAAATAATTTTTCAGTAGGATCTCTTCCTTGAAGTCAACTATTTTCTATAGTTAAACTTGAATAGTCACATTAGCCTCTTAGATTCGAGTAAATATGGTTAAAGGATTTACTCTGTCAGTCGTAATCGAAAATTCGACCTCTATGGAAAAACCAAACCTATTGGCTCAGCATGGATTATGTTTTCTTCTTGAGGTTTCTTTGAATGGTTCTAAACAAATTACTACTCTGATGGATACAGGTCCAACTTCACGTATTCTACTTAATAATATTGATGTTATAGGTATAGATCCGAAGTCAATCGACATAATTTTTCTAAGTCATGGCCATTATGATCATACTGGAGGACTCATAGGCATCCTCAGACGAATAAATAGGAAGGTTCCCATAATAGCGCATCCAGATGTCTTTGAACCGAAACTAAAAGTGGACCCCTACCTGAAATATATTGGTTCCCATTTTACATCTTCAGAAGTTGAAGAAGCTGGAGGTCTATTACTCTTACCAAAGAATAGCGTCAAGATAGCTAATGGGTTTTTTACGAGTGGTCAAATTGAACGCATGATAAATTTCGAGAAAATCAAAGGTTTTCACACTATAAAAAAAGGAAATTTTGTTGCTGATCATCTTTTAGATGACCAGGCGCTCATAATTCAAGTAGAGGGTAAGGGGGTGGCCTTAATAACAGGGTGTGCTCATTCTGGGATAATTAATACTCTCAAACAAGCACAGAAGATAACCAATTTTCAAAGGATTCATGCAGTTATAGGTGGATTTCATTTAAAGAATGCTAGCGATAAGAATATTAAATTAACTGTTAAGGAGCTACAGAAGCTAAACCCTGAAATTATTGCTCCATGTCACTGTACCGGACCCAAAGCAACTAATCTACTTATAAGAACGTTTGGTGAGAAGTGTAAGCCCTTAAGAACTGGTGATGTTCTCACCATATAACATCAAAAAAATCATAAACCCTTGTACTGAAACTTAGATAATCTAAATGTTTCTACTTTTACGATCTATTTTGGTTTGATGATTATTTATTTGATGGCTTTTTTTAATTGGGGTGTTCCCCCACCTTCGTCGATTATTTGTATCGCTTTTTCTATATCTATAACAATGCTTCTAGTTATTGCTGAGACCTTATGTTCAAATAATAGATCTGGTATTACTGTAGCTGATGGTCTTATAATAGCAATATGCCTAGTAGTATGCTTTGATATTTCGAACAGTCCATCGACAGTTCCGTTAGCTATCGCCGTACCAGACTTATTACCAGATCTTCATGAACACGTTATTTTTTTTACGAAGATTATAAGATCCCCAAACGATGACGTAGTGAACGAGTAAACTTCCAAACGCAAAGAAAAAATAATGGAATCATCACATTGTAAAGTAATATCAAAATTTTCTTTTTTACGAGAGATACACTAATAGTAATAAAATCTACTAAGAAGCATATGATACTAAATGTTCTAATGCATAATAATTATATAAGCTCATTTCCCTTGTTTTGCAATCAATGTTTGATATCGTTTTAAAATGTCAATTAATGTGCATTTTCATCACAGAGATGTTTACCTGTCTTGCAGTAATGTTCATAGTGTCTTAACCAATCCGGTTTCTTGGGCGCAGAACCAACAAAACTAACTAATTTATTTAGCATATTTGCTGTTTTTGGATGAATAACATGCTCAATTTTACATGCATCTTCTTCTGCGATTTCTTT
>JAEOTF010000276.1 GCA_016840025.1 Candidatus Hodarchaeota archaeon | reverse complement strand
TTTCGTATTTTCCATCTTTGATTTGATCTCGTGCGTCCTGTAATAATTCATTGGCTTTTTCAACTTCCAAACCCTGTGCTTCTGCATCGCTAATTTCTTTCCAAGCCACTTTAATTAGGTCCAAGGCCTTGTGTTTTATAAAATCCTTTTTAATGTTTTTAAGTTCCTGTTTTGCTTGAAGACCAATTTCTTTTGCATTTACTAGATTATCAGAATTTAGCTCATCCCGTGCTTTATATATAAGTTCCTCTGCCTTATCAACTTCTAAACCCATATCTTTAGCTTCTTTAATTTCGTCTCGGATTTTCTTCAATGCAGTTTTCAACTTCAAAACAGTCTTTGATTTCTTACCCTTAGGTTTTTCCTTCTTCTTTTTCTTGGCTTTTTTCTTCCCTTTTTGTTTCTTACCGAAATCAGGTTTTGATTCATATTCCAATGAGCGGAACGATGCCTCTGAGATCGGTTCTAGTTGAGGCTCGAGTTCATCCTCAGCACCAATGCCTTCTATTTCATCTTTTCCTTTATCAGTATCAGCAATAGCTGCTTCATCTTTAGATTCAGCTTCTATTTCTATAGATATACCTTTCCGTTCTGCTGTGTCATTTATATTATTTATACCTTTGAGAGCATATTCATTAACACTTTCAAACTCACCATTTTCAAAGTAGCTCTCAGCAATGGAATATAATCGTTCAGCCATTGGTGTGTTCAATCCTGCGTTCTTTGCAATTTCTATTTTCTTGTTCAGTCTTTCCATCAATAGTGTTGCCCTTTCTTCATTATCAGTAATACCATCCAAGTCAAAAGTTTCACTTTGCTTAGGTTTCATTGTTACAGATTTTTCCGGTTCCTTTTGGGGTTCTGGTTCAATTTGCTTTTTTCCTTTTTCTTTTGAGGGTTTCTCAAAAATAGTTTTACCTTTTCTTAATTTTCTTTTCCTCATAATTTCTTTCATTAAATCCTTACTAACTTTTACATCAGAAGGTTCTTCTTCGTCCGGTATTACTTCATCAACTGCTGGTTCGGGCTCCTGTTCTATATCTCTTGCTTCTACTTCTGCTTCTGTTTCTGTTTCTGTTTCTGTTTCTACTTCTTCAGCTTCCACTTCTTCTTTTTCGTCTTCTAACTTTTTTGTTATTTCTGGTTCAGTTTCTGAACTTTTATAAGTTTCTATACTAGCTTCAGCTTTTGCTCCTTTTTTTCCAGGTGCATCGCCTATTAGACCCAAAGGCATAATATCTGAGAATTTGGGTTTCTTAAAACTCTTATCACCTTCTTCTAATGATGCTTCCTCTTCACCGGTAGTTTCTGCTTGCATCTCTCCTTCTTCTTCTGCATACATAGGCTCTAAAATAGCTTCTAACGAGCTTTCAGCTTCTACTGCGTACTCTTCAGCCTTCTTATAATCTTGGTAATCGAATGCGTCTTCTGCTAATGAATACAACTTCTCTGCTTCATTAACCGAATAGCCACCCTCTATAGCCCTTTGAAGCAGGTCGTCTACACGAATCAGTATTTTTGAAACACGTTCCATCTGTTCCTGACTTTGATCTTTTTCTATGCCAGATATCTCATCACCTGCTGCACCAGGTTGTTCCACTTTTAAATTACTTGCCAATTCCTCGGCACTTGTAATATATCCCATGGCTTCTTCATACTGGCCAGAGTCGAACATTTCTTTTGCTTTATTATAAAGATCCTTAATGTAATTAACCTCTGAACCTGTTCCCTCAAGCTCCATAATTGTACGTTGTAATGAGGAAAAGAGTATTGAGGATGCCTGAATAAAATATTGTTGTCTGATCAGTTTTGAGGTCTGGCTCGCACTATCGATTAAAGCTTTTGCTAATTGAAGATTATCTTCCAATAACGCTTTATCTGCCTGAGTTAAAATCGCCTCAGCTGCTTCAACATTTACACCCATAGATCTGTAGCTATCTATTTGCTCTTTAATAGCATTTAGCTCATCCTCTAATGAAGCCTTATCTATCTCGTCAGTGTCAACTGGAGACATAAATTTCACTCTTATTCTCTCATATTTTTATTTAATATAAGTACTTTTTCTAATTTTATTATTATTCTTTATCTAACATCTACTTAAGGGTATATCAGAATTTTTATTTTTTGATTATTCAAATAATATTGCTACATTTAAATCTTTTGGCAAACCCAATGCTTGCGCCACTGGGTTACATTTTGTTCTTAATAAATACATAATTGGCTTAACATCCATCTCACTAAATGCTTCAAAGTTACCCATACCTTTACTTATAATTAAATCACAATCACTAAGCTGTTCCTCCAAATCTGTGGGTAGATTTTTTAACGATAAACCAACAGCATATTCACCAGTGGTTAATATTTCATCCACTACTTCACGCATGTTAATTTGCTCTGCTTCTTCAATTGTTGCGTCGCTAAGGATTGGTTCACCTTTCACAATAAGGGAAATATGAACGTTATACTTTTTCAATTCTGCACATAATAATTTATCAAAGACTATTTCACCACAGTTATCCGCAAAATAGAGTATCTTAGAGCCACTTTTTAAATATGGTTTGAGTCTCTCAACATCATCATAACCCAAACCTTCTTTATAAATACGATCAAATTCACCAAGTAATTCATCAGGAGTAGCCATGCCTCCAGCGATACCAAAATCTAAAACATTACCTACTATCGATACCAAAATTGAGATTCGCAGGCGTTCTTCTTCTGGATAATTTTCTATTATTCTTCTCGCTTTATCCTCTAATTTTATACCTACACTCATCGCCAATTTCCTTATCTTAGTATATGGATCAATGCAACCCAGTAGCTCATATGTTTTATAATGTGCAATTGTTGCAAGCTCTGCCGAGCAGGCTTGGGCTGATAATCCTTCGGCTAAGATTTTACAGGCTTCTTTCATTACAACAAAACCACAAGCTGGGTCCACTAGATTAGTTTCGAATAACAATCTATTTAACATACAGGGCACACATTCTGGTGAGATTTTCAACCTTTGCCTCCATTATTTATCAGGATAGGATTTACCAATCTAGCGAAATATTATTGACGCCTTAAAAAGGTATCTGATGATTAGTTACAGCTGATTTTTATATGAAAAATGTTAAAACACTTTGTGATTGTAAATTAGAATTTCCAGCCCCAATGTTCAAATATACATATCTCCATAGTGATTGTCTTTTAATTTCCATCTAACCCATTTGCGCTTCAAATATAGATTCAAATAAAAACACATAAAATATCGATGTGGAAGATTAAAATGATTAAACGAGTAAATAAAGAATTTTCAAAAGACCAAATATTAAGTTCATTAGATCCAATAATTAAAGAATGGTTTAATAATAATTTCAAGGACTTAACACCCGCTCAAGCTCAAGCTATACCTTGGATTCAAAAGGGAGAAAATGTATTAGTTGCTTCACCGACAGGCTCGGGAAAAACACTTACAGCTTTCTTAATGATTTTAAACCATTTATTTGAGTTAGGTAAGCGTGCTGACCTAGAGAATAAAGTATATTGTGTTTATATCTCACCCTTAAAGGCATTAGCTAATGATATTGAAAAGAACCTAAACTTGCCATTAGAACAGATTTACGATTTAGCAAACGAGTATGGAGTCATTCTCCCAAAAATCCGTGTTGGTGTGCGATCGGGTGATACCAGCACATCAGAGCGCCAGAAAATGGCCAGAAAACCGCCGCATATTCTAATCACAACACCTGAATCATTGTCAATTATACTTTCCACTACAAAATTTCGACTTAATTTATTAGACCTGCAATATATAATCGTAGACGAGATTCATGAAGTGTGCAGCTCAAAGCGTGGTACTATGTTATCCATTTCTTTAGAGCGGCTTCAATACCAAGTTCTACATGAAGGAATTGGCAAAGAGTTTATCAGGATTGGATTATCAGCTACACAAGCACCAATCACTGAAATTGCCAAATTTTTAGGTGGTTATAACAAAGAACGAAAATTGAGAGATATGAATATTGTTGAGGTTCCTGCCCAAAAAAAGCTGGATTTGAAAGTAATTTGCCCCGTTAAAGATATTAATCTAATTCCCTTTGAAATAGTAAATGCCAAGATGTACAATATACTACATGATTTAATAAATGATCACAGAACAACATTAATTTTTACAAATACACGAAGAGGTGCAGAGACTGTTGCTTATAAGTTGGTGGAGAATGGTTTGGAACATATAGCAACACATCATGGGTCATTAAGCAAAGAAACCCGGTTGGATGTTGAAGAGAAACTGAAGAATGGTGAACTTAACGCAACTATTTGTTCCACTTCGTTAGAGCTGGGTATAGATATCGGCTATATAGATTTAGTATGCCAGATCGGTTCACCAAAGTCAATCGCAAAAGGATTACAGCGCATAGGTCGTTCAGGGCATGCATTACATGAGATCTCTAAGGGTCGAATTATCGTATTTGATCGAGACGATTTGATTGAATGTGCGGTTCTAGTAAAGAATGCCTATGATGGTAACATAGATAATATAAATATTTTATCAAATAACTTAGATGTTCTAGCTCAGGCTTTAATAGGTATGAGCCTGGAACGGCGTTGGGACGTGAATGAGGCGTTTTCACTTATTCGGCAAACATACTGTTATCGCAAATTACCAAAAAAGGATTTTATGGAAGTGCTAGATTATATTGGTGGTAAACATCCAATGGAGGAAAAAGGTGTCTATGGTAAAGTTAGATATTATCCGGAAGACCATGTATTTGGCATACGCCGTGGTACTAGGACAATTTATAATCTCAATATTGGCACAATCCCCCAAGAGGCAAATTATAGAGTTATAATTCTGGGAACTGGTTATACAGTAGGTGTATTATCAGAGAGGTTTGTGGAGCATCTAGAACCTAAAGATGTTTTCGTATTGGGTGGAAAGACTTATGAATTTATCCAGGTGAAAGGCATGAAAGTCTTTGTCCGAGATGCCCATGGCAGGAAACCTTCTGTACCCTCATGGACTGGTGAGATGTTACCACGGTCGTTTGACCTGTCAATTGAAATTGGCAAATTCAGGTCGGAATTAGGCAAACGACTGGATGAGGCCTTGACACAGACCTCAACTAAGGGTGCATTAAAACATGATTCAAATATTTTAACAACTGCAAATAACTCAATAAATACTGAAAACTCCACCTCTAGACCTAATATTCCAAATTCCAACAGCAATTTATGGTCGAATATAGAAGCGAATATAGAAACAAACATCGAAGCTAACATCGAAGTAAATATCGAAACAAATAGAGAGTCGAATAATAGGTCAAATAGAGAGTCAATTAGAGAGTCAAAAAGAGAGTCAAATACCAGTCCAATATATATTGGAATCCCAAATGAAAAACTCATATTAATCAAAGATTGGCTTGAGAAAAAATATTATTTGGATGTTGGGTCAGCAACAAGTTTATTAAATTATTTTATTGAACAGTATAGAATGATAAAAAAATTCCCAACCGAGAATAAGGTATTGATTGAGGGATATATCGATGGTCGAGGGTATAAGAATATAATATTTCATTATTGTTTTGGCCGCCGTGTGAATGATGCTTTAGCTCGAGCATATGCATATGAATTATCAAAGAAACTTAAATGCACGGTAAAAATCTCGCTCACTGATGATAATTTCATGCTGACATTTCCTAAAAATATAGACCTAGATGGTATCGAACATTTGGTAAGTAGTAAATACCTAAAATCTTCATTGAAAGCTGCGTTACAAAATACTGAGCTATTTAAGCAACGATTCAGACATTGTGCAGTGCGCAGTTTCATGATATTACGTAACTATAAAGGAAAAGACATTTCAGTTAGAAAACAGCTAAAACGCTCACAGCGTATGCTGGAGTTATTAAATGAATATAGCCATGAACTCAAATCGTTCCCTGTGATCAATGAGTCGTATAATGAGATTATGTATGATGTCATGGATATCGACCGTGCAGAGCAGGTTTTAAATAAGATAGAACATGGGGAGATTTCTGTTAATTATTCAGGGTATTCAAAGATACCGTCACCTTTTGCACATAATGTAATTTTAATAGGTGTTTCTGACATCATCTTGATGGAGGATCGAAGTACTCTCCTAAGAGAACTTCATCAACAAGTTTTAACTAAAGTATTTGGAACGGTAGAATTCTCTAAGCCAAAATTCGAGATTTTAGAGGTGAAAAAACATTTTAAAGAAAAGGTTCCATTAGTCAAAAATAAAGCAGATATTGTATCATTATTACTTCTTTTAGGCCCAACGCGGTTGTTCAAAGAGAGGGGAGAAAATATATTTAAATATCTCTCGCCAGAAGTATCTAACTCACAAGCTCAAGATTGGTCGCGGGAACTCATAGAAAGGGGCAAGATTGTATCAATCACCCATAATAATGATCTGTTCTGGATCCCAAACGAACATGTAAACTATTATCTAGCAGTCTATTTAAATAAGGACGGATTATCAAATGAAGAGAAGCGAGTATTATCCTGGTTATCTAAGACCGAAACTGAGGGGAGGATAGTACCGTTACGAAATATCTCAAAGAGTTCTCTAGAAAATATTCAATCTAAAGATTATAGAGATTTGCCTTTGCCCATCAAAGAATTACATGAAACACTAAGACATTTAGAACAGAGGTTTTTAGTTCATCGGTTCTTTGAGAGACCGGATGGCTCAAGTTACTGGTTCAAATACGATATTGATAATAGATTTGGGCTCAATTTTGTGGACTCAGTAAGTTTTTTATTAAAACAATATCTGGAATACTATGGCCCTGCACCTATCTCTGAGATCGCGTATGAGTTAGCATTAGATGAAGAATCCGTGTCAAGACATCTTTCAAACCTTGAGAAGATTGGTCAGGTCGTTTCTGGCAACTTCGTCTTAGGGAAAGATGTCCCACAGTACATGATGTTGTCTGATCAATTAAAGTTGGATCAATCAACTGGATTAGATTTGAAAAGAATGCCTGTGATAAATGAGAGACAA
>JAEOTF010000275.1 GCA_016840025.1 Candidatus Hodarchaeota archaeon | reverse complement strand
CACCATATTTTCTCTAAACCAACGTAACACATTCGAAAAGATCGAGTCACGTGTCACTGAGGCCCAGAATGAGCCGTTCAGGACGACATAATATTTAAGTGTTGGATGAGAGAGGATAAACTCAATAAGTTCATAATCATAATTCGAAGAATCATTATTATGGGACGTAAAAGGCTCTGTTTCGCTTCGTCCTTGCTGAGGATTATACACTACCTTTTTCCATAAAATATGATTCATGTAAAATCCAAAACAGTACTCTGCATGATAATTATTAAAGATTCGAGTACTTTCGTTATAATCTCCACCATGAGAGCGAATATAAGTAGCCATTTCTTCATAACGATAATCAAACACAGCATTTATGTGAGTATACCAAGCAACATTCCCTATAGACGCCATACAGGCAATAATAATGAGAAGTAAACCAGCTGCTCGTACATCTCGACGTAACCAATATGCAAAAGCAAGAAGTACCATTAATGAGACTATAAGAATTAGAAAATCATGATCATAGAATTTGTAAATGAACATATATCGAACGAAGAAGTAACAACAAGCTCCTGCGGTAAGAATTCCGGGGAGTGTTTTCGAGAAATTCAGACTCCATAGAAGGTATCCTGCAACCATCATAAAAAAATAAACCCAGTTCCAGACTGGAATACGCTGGCCTGATTCAAGAGGATATTGAATATAGGAATAGGTATAGTAAAGGAGAAAGGGCATAGATATCAGGAATCTTTCTGTTTTGTCGGTGACTTCAAATCGTTCGGTTCCTATTTTATAAGTCCAATGAATTCCTTTAGCAACTATGCAGAAATAAGGAACAAACAACCCCAGATAATAGTAACTAAGCTGGAAAAGTGAGGGTAAAAATGCAAAAGCTCCTGCTCCTAACCAAGCAAGGAAAAAAAGACCTTTAGCAAGATCTCTAGTTCGATAAAACGCATAAAGGCCAAGAAAGAAGAAGATCGCAGTTATTAATACCATGGGGTCTGAAAATACATGTCGAAGAGCTCCTTCTAAATTAAGATCAACATTTGGGGAACCATATTCATACCGCCATCCTAAGTAATATTCGAAGAAAAGCCACTCATAAGTAAGCTTATCTGGTGCATTGGGATCCTGGTATAATTCTCCAGGCTTTTGAATTTCGAGATTTCCTGTTGTATCCGCAAATTGAACCCATTGTAAAAAGGGAAAGAAGGAAGCGAGCGCAATTGTCGCTGCAAAACAAAGAAAAAGAAATGGAACAATAAATTTGGGAAGCTGACGATTAACAGTAATAGGCTTCAAAATTAATGTTTTGTGATGTTTAGCAATGATGCTGCAAACCATTGTAATGAGAAGAATAAGAATCACGCCAATTAAACCACCCATAACTGTTCCAAATGGCTCATGATCATAAAATTCCCCATCAAGCAGGATTGCTTTAGCCCAATATAAAATCCACCCTCCTAAACCCATAAGTGGGAGAAACGGTACCAAATCCTTGAAGATCTGAACCGTTTGCTTAATATTTCTTATAGATGACTCAATAACGAGAAATAAGGGTACAACAATTAAACTAACTACTCCTCCTGCTATTAATCCCAATAATACTTCTGCTAGAAGATCTATTGTAATATTTATTCCTATGTCAAATGGTAAAAAATCTTTATAGGAAAATTGTAAGTTGGATAACAAACGTAGCCAATAATCTGAAGCCACTCTAGTAAATAATGAACAGATCACTCCTGTTAGAATTCCTCCCACTACTGATAAGACAACTAGCCTTTCAAGAGAGCGATTTTCGAATCCGATAAGAATTGTGGTGATGACAAGTCCAACCACTAAACCACAGGTAAGATATAGGAGTAAACCCCAAGTAATAGTATCACCAAAGACAATTGTCTCAGTTACAGTCAGTGATTTATAAAACCAAATTTCTGTAAGTAAACTCCATTCTATTACGATTAGTATTGGCAATATTAGAGGTAAATGGTGCTCCAATGTATAATTCTTTTTCCATGTGGCCTTAAAATCAGTAATAAAGGCATTTATACGGGTTTTATCTATAATGTGATTATAATACTTGATAATGACATAGATGCCTATAGCAGGAGCGATGGTTAGCCCCTGCCATGCCTTTGTTAGAATATTAAATGAATTAACAATTCCAAAAAAAACAATGTGAACTGATCCGCTTTTATAATCGCCTTTTAAGATAGCGTCTATGCCTTTTATCGCAAATACCGCTGCAAGCGCTGCAATACCTGCGACAAAAATGTCAATATAAGCTGTTCGGCCCCACCAGTTAATGAAACTACTTGAAGCAACTAATAAACCAGCAATAACACCTGTGGCTCGTTCTTCTTTCTTTTCTGTGAAGAAATAATAGGCAGCTACCGCCATTACTGTACCAGCAAGAATCATTGGCATTTTTATGCCTAAATTAGTTCTTCCAAGCAAAAAAATCCAAATAGCACCAAACCAGAATATGAAGGGCGGTTTATCGAATTGTCTAAGTTGAGTAGCTCCGCGATTTAGATAAATGCTATAAACCCATTCACTTCCCTCTGCCATACGTCCTGCGATGTCCCCGTACCACCCTTCGTCCCATACTGTAATACTTCGTGGATCTGCGATCTTAAGGATGAAACTTAACAGAAAAAGTAATATAGGAAATTTTAACAAATCTAAATACTTGAAAAACGCTCTTTTTCTATTATTTTCATTTTTTTTTCTATTAGATTCACCTTTGCTATCCTTCTTTGTATCTTTCAATGGATCATCTCACGTGTATTGAAATCTTATAATTCTATCGTGCTTGCTCTAGAAATGATTCACTTCGCTCCCATTTTTGCTCAATTTGTCTATAAATTTCTTCTAAGTTACGTTCTTCAATTTTTATGGTCTCTTCAAGTTCATTAATTTCTTCTGTCAGGATTTCAGCATTTTTGGTGAGTCCCTCTAATTGATTCCAGATAGCTACAGCTTCTTTTGATTTCTCTAACTCCTTTAAGTCTTCTAATTTTAAAACATGTTTCTTTTTCCACTCATCGAGTTTTCCATCTTTAAGGGTTTTTACATCATGTTCTAATTTACTGAGTCGTGATTTTTTTAGTTTAAGTCGGTCAGTTTTACCAAATCTTATAAGTGCATCAATTAATGCTTGAAGTCCAGGATATCCTTCTTTTTCATTTTTCAGAAATGTTGTAATCGCATCAGATTCGTATTTTCGGGCTAATCCAATGAGATCAAAAGGAACTTGAATCTCACCACGTTCAGCTATATTCACAAGCTTTCTAAACGGTTTTCTAAGATAATTAATACGTTTACCAATTTTGTATTCAAATTCTTTGAGTTCTCTCTTAAGTTTACGGAAGTGTACTATCTTAGGTTCTTTCTCTACTTTCTGAATCTTTAGATTTAAGTTTCCAAATTTTTCTTGATTGTACTTTAATTCATCTTTAAGCGTTATAATCTGATGTTGTTTCGTTTCATGAGCCTTTTCTAGTTCTTTACTTTCGATTAATGCTTGTTTAAGCTCTTCCAATACTTTTACATATGAAAATTCTTTGCCTAATAGCTCCCGCATCTTTTTAAGATTAGAAGTAAGTTTACCTAATGGAGAATTTATAGATCGCCGTTTTAAAGAAAATTCTAATCCCATCACCGATTCATATCCTCTCTTGTTTTTGTTTATTCGATTTAAAATCAGTGAGATACTTCCTGCATAACTTTTAAGCTCATCATATGTTGCTAATTCATTCTCAAACTTCTCAAAATCTTCTGTTGCAGAAATACACTCTTTAGAAAGCTCTCCTAATGCTTTTACTGCCTGAAAGAATATCTTTCCTTTCTTTCTTACTTTCTCAATGCCTTCTTCCTGTAAATAACCTTGTTCTATCTTTTCTAGCTCCTCTGCTCCTGTACGAAGCTTCTCAACAGCTTCATTTGTGTCTCTCGTAAGCTTTCGCATTTGTTTTTGACCCTGTGATATCTCTTTCGAGCGCAGTTTGGTTATTTCATCAATAGCACTTTGAATATCATTGGAGCGCAGTAGTTTCACCGGTCTTAACCCAGAATTCCACTATCTAGGGAGTTGTGATAAGGAGTAGTTTTCCACTCAAAAAGTTTTTTTATGTTGATTCTGCTAAAAGAGGGAAGATAAAAAACTCTAATTGAGGTATATGAGAAAAATTTTTCTAAAGTATATAATGTTTAGAGCTGAGGTTTATGCCATACGCAACACTTGGAACAATGGCACTAATTCATCCCGGTAGTAAAATTTTCCTTCCAAAAGAGTTCCTTGACATCCTTGATGACTCTTCTCATGAAAATAAAGGCGCTTTTCTCCT
>JAEOTF010000274.1 GCA_016840025.1 Candidatus Hodarchaeota archaeon | reverse complement strand
TGGTAGAAATTAAAAACCCAAAAATAGATCCTACATACAGATCCGATACGATATAATATAATAGTTTAATACTCCTTTATAAGAGGGATTGTAAGATGGGAGTCTTGAAAATACTTCTATGGAAGGTGAAAAAGTGGCATTGTCTCTTATGATGGAAAAAGCAGATGAATCCCATTCGCAAGCAAGTTTCATTCTATTTGGCATTGTAATGGGAGCATTAAGCATTATTATCTTTGATTTTAAGATTGCAGAAGAAGGGGATCTCAAAACCTTCCCTGTATTTGTTTTCAGTATAATCTCCATTACTCCAGCATTTATTGGGAATCAAATCCGTTTCTGGGAACTATTCGCTCCTAGGTTTCCTAAAATTAAATTGCTTAAAGACGAGACAATACAATCTCCTTATTTGACTAAAGAGCGTATTTTCTTGGAATTTCTATACAGTTTAATTCTTACATCTGGAACCATGTTCTTCGGGAGTATATATTTTCTGTTCCCAACCCTTGAAACATTATGGGATGAGTTGAATCTGAATGTTAATAATTGGGGTCATTTTATAATTCTACGCTTAATAGCGTTGCTTTTATTCTTCATTGCATGGATCATAACGTATAAGCTAATTATCTTTCTATTAGAGATATATATTAAAAAAACAGACTTCAAGAAGAAAGTAAGGGCAGTTCAGCAATATCTTGTTGTTCAAGGCGATTTAGAATGTCGAGATAATGGTACCGTCCTAACAGAATATATAGATAAACAAAAGGATAATTTAAGGGGGCAATATTGGAATGAAGCATACCCAACTCATGAACAACGTCTTTCTGAACTTAAAAAAAACAAAAATAAGATGACAAAAAACTTAACGGAACTTAAGACCATATTACCCTCTTCTGAACTATATGAGCGAATATTTGATGATGGAAGTACTGGATTCAATAACTATGTTGAATTAGCTAAAGAAGCTTTAAAGTGGTTAAGGGGATGGGGGTTCAAACATTGGAGCGCAAAAGCATGGAAGCTTTGGAAATTCAATGACCATGAGAGACTTATTGAAGATCTACGGGGTTTCAGGGGAGAATATTCGCTGATTGTTAGGAATTTGAGGAAAAAACTTCATGATGCTGGAATAGAAGATGAAAAAGTAGCTGGATTATTAAAGGAATTCATGAGAAACCAAAATGACGAAATCAAAGAACTCCTACCTGATGACAAGGAAGTTCCTCAATATTATGAGCAAACTGAGAGATTTATAAAGAAAAAACTTCCTGATCTGATAGAAATAGTAAGAATAACTGAAGAAAATCTGAAAAAAATTGTGTTTAATGCTTTTTAATGTTGTTCAAGGCGTGATTGTCCCTTTTGAGAGATTTACACGGAGTATTCTGCCCATAAATCCATAAACCATTTCATATAACGCTCCATAAGGATAGTGAATACAGAATTAGACTTTAGTTTACTAATTTGATGTGCTGTACTTAATGGTTTAGATTTTGTTATAGCTATATGAAGATTGTTTTCTATTAAATATCGTTACTAATTATGTAGTCAATGGTATTCAAACGGGAATTCATGGTCAAAACATTGTTCCAACACTGAAATGGTTATTTCCCTAATTTTGGAGGTTAAATATTTTGAGAAGCACTAGACTATGGTGAACTTTACATTATGCCTGGTGAAACCCTTGGAACAATTGTATCCAATTTATAGAAGCCGTCTCTGGATTATCGAGGATATGCTCAATGCGGGTGGTCTTACTGATCCTGCTGATTTAGCGCGCATACTCGCTGACCAACACCATGAACTCTATGAAAAACTCTTGCAGTTGGCTCTTGCGTTTTTCCAACAAGAACAAAGAGACTGTAAGGGCAAAGCCTACGATCTCCAAAATATGACTACAGTTTTTCTCTCCAACAAAATCTTAATCTTCTTGAAAATGCTAAGCATCCTGAATACACTCGACTCTCTAGAGCAGAATAAGTTAGATCAAAAATCTAAGAAAAAAGAACCGAAGAACTTTATTGAATTGCTTAAAACACAAACAATTCGTGACACTCGAATTATTGGAACCCTGTTCAGCCTATATTCGCACTGTACACTTCAACAGAAGTTTATTCAATTTATAATTATGTTCATGGAACAATTGAGTAAGAACTTCAAGAACAATCACATCAGTAATGTCAATGGAGACATCGCTCCAATTGCATCTGAAATCACTGCTTATTTACGGACAAAGAAAAATTCTGTGCTTCTAGCCCTCACTTAAGAGTAATTATCCTCCCTTCCTCAAATCCCCCCTCTTTTTTTATTTAGGGAGTTGATCAAATAATAGGCGCATAAGAATGGTATGCGAAGCCTGTGATGCTGTTTGTTCATCTGGTGGTTTTTTGTTGTTTCAAGACTGAGAAGAGTAAGCCTATTCCAAGTAGATTAATTGTAACCATTATTGATGTTGCCATTGACGGGAATTCGGAGATAGAACTGGCGTCAACCTCTGCTATATAATGCTGTGTAGCGGTAACATCTCGATCACTCCAACTTCCATCCGTGTTCAGCAATAATCCGGTTTCGAATGGATCGTTGAATTTTGTACTACTTGGTATATAATCCCATGCCTCACCTGTAATCCAGTACCATGTTTCGTCTATCGTGATTTTCTGCCCACCGAGCCAAGCATTCTGCGTGATTAAACTAAATACAAATGTGTTCTCACCATCTGAGCGAATAGTTGCCAAATGAGCCTCTTCCCATGCATTTTCCGCGGCAGTTTGGGCTTGTCCCCAATTCAGCGCTGTATCGAAGTAACGATAATAATTGCCATTATATTCACTCCATCCTGGACTAGGGGGGTCAACTCTCGGGTTTCCAGACACTTGTAAAGTCAAGGAAAATAGCAGCAGGTTCAGAATGATCAGGGTTGTTATTATTTTTTGCTTGTTCATCTAAATTGCCTCTCAGATACCAATTTAGTACCAGTTTAACTATGATTTTAGCATAGCGAGTTTGCTAACCATTTCTCAAAAATCGACCGATTTTCCTTCGTAGGCATACTGGAACAGTTTCCGAAATTCATCGGGCGTAGGAATTCGGGCAGAGGCAACGGTCGCTTGATCTCCGTCTGCATAATCCACAAGCAGATCCAAATTCGCTTCAAAGTCTTCGTTAGAAATATTGAGTTGTTTAATATTAGTAGCCAAACCAATGTTTTCAAGGAGTTCAGTTGTTTTCTCTATAAACTTATGACCAGCGATTTTCGGATCTTTCTCCCAGATTTTTATTGCATGAGCCATGTCAGCATAGCTTTCCTCTGCTTGGGTCATAGTATATTCCATTGCAGTTTTCATAACTGCAGCTATTGCTTGCCCATGTGGAAGCTCTAATACAGCACCTAATGAATGAGCCATGCTATGAAGCATTCCTACCTGGGAGTTTGTAATCGATAGGCCGCCTAATGTTGCTGCATTATGCATTTTTTCCCGTGCATGCATATCGGCTCCATTTTCATAGGCTTTGGGCAGATATTCAAAGATCAATTGGATGGTTCGGATACATAACCCATGCGAGAAATCACTAGCCCATTTAGAAGTTAACCCTTCTACAGCATGGGAGAGAGCATCGATCCCTGTAGATGCTGTTAATTGTGGCGGCATTTTTGCTGGAAATGACGGATCAAGGAGTATTTTGTCCGCAAGTATTTCCTTGCTGCCTAAAGAGATTTTTCGCTTTACCTCTGTGTCTGTCAGTACTACCGCCCATGATGCATCACTTCCAGTCCCTGAAGTGGTAGGAATCGCCAAAAAATGTGCTTTCTCTCTTAACCCTAACTTTACAAAGGGATTCAGACTATCTAGAGGTAAATCAGGTCGTACATAGCGTACCCAAACACCTTTACTGACATCGAGAACAGAACCACCTCCAACCCCCACTATCCAATCAGGCTGGAATTCTTGGGCTAGCTCTGCCCCCTGCTCAGCCATTTGAAGAGAGGGTTCAGGTTTTACCTCAGTGAAAGATTTAACCTCAAATCCTGCCGCTTTGAACTTTTCTTCAATGACATCCACGAAACCAAGCTCTTTCATGACTTTATCAGAAACAATGAATGCCCGTTTACCTTCTAGCTCATCAATTTCATTAAGGGCTTCCAATCCAAAGGCAACCTCAGGAGATGAGAACCACCATGTTTCTTTCAACTCTTTGGGTCCTTCTTTTTCAGTTACCTCCATCTCATCTATGAATATCGTTTCTACCATAGTTGTGGAGTTCACAAGTTCTTGAGCCGCCTTGACATAAAGCATAACCTTGGCCATATTACCAGTCAGCTTGAATTTGCGTTGCATAAGTCCTTTGATCGGACCAATTTCTTTTCGGATGAGCCCTTTCCAATTCGCATATGGACCTGCATATGTAAATGCTGTTTTAACATCCTCACCTGGTTCAACTACCCTAGCAGAACGACATTCCCCATGCCAGAGATCCATGTACAAAATGATAGTTTCCCCAATGAGTCCCTTAGCAGCCTCATCAGGAAGGTTTTCCTCGATAAGTCTCTTAATAGAGTCATCTAATTCGATAACAAACAAAAAATCGCCTTCCCAATCTTTTGCGGCAGCTTTATAGTTAGTATTAGAATTAAGTTTCTCAACGTAGGCTTCTAACCATGCTTCAGAAGGAAAAATTGGCATAATGCTCACCTAGACAAGTATTGAAGAAATACTATACCTCTACTAAGAAAAGGTTGTGGTGGAGAAAAAAGTATGTATGTGGAACTAGCTGTAATCTAGCACCAATAATTTCATTCTATTCGCTCTAAAATTAATATTCACTTGGTAGGGAATTCTTGAATGCTCCTCTTCCTGTATGATATTGTAAAATTGAATAGGGACGCTCTCCTGAGGATTTGTGGTCTGAGCCTACCTCTCTGAGGAAAGAGGGGTTTTTCTCCCGTGAAGGAGAGGAGTCAGACTCAGATTTCCACCCCACAGAAGGAAGAGAGCTAAAATAGTTAGCGGGGTTCTGATGGGTTATAATATACAGGAATGATTCAGTTGGCTAAGAAGGAATATTAGAAACTAATTAATTATTCTATCTACTCTAGATTCCTTTTAAATTTTTAAAAAATAATTTAAGTCTTTAAATAACTAATATAAGCTTATAACTGCTCCTTTTTAACTGTCTCATCTATAAATTCTGTTTCTACAAAACTTGCTGTATTAACGAGCTCCTGCGCTGCTTTAATTGCTTTCATAACCTTCATCATATTACCTTTCAATTTGAATTTACGTTGCATGAGCCCTTTGATCGGACCGATTTCTTTCTGGATGAGTTTCTTCCAGTTCTTGTAAGGGCCTTCATAGACATACGCGGCTTTTATATTTTCATTGGGCTCAACTACTCTAGCAGAACGACATTCTCCATGCCAGAGATCAAAATACCAAATAACTCGATCAATAAGAATTCCTTTAGAAGCTTCATCAGGATGAACCACAAATAGAAAATCTCCTTCCCAAGTTTTCGCAGCATCTTTATAGTCGGGATTAGTATTAAGTTTTTCAATATAAACTTTTAACCATTCTTCACTTGGGAAAATCGGCATCATACTCACCTAAAAATGAACTAAAAAGATCTTATACTCTATTTAAGAAAAGGTTTCTGATGAATGAAACTTTGGGAGATTCAAATCATAAAAAAATGACCTTTATTATTATTTTTCAACATTCAGAGTAGGGAGAATATGCTAATCATACCTTTGAGAACTTAATTTTCAATCACTTCATGGAAAAAAACCCAAGACCTATCTTAATTAGAAAAAAAAGTTTCTTCTAAAATATTCAACTCTTTTCTTCTTTTTTTTTCTTTATTTCTAGAAATTAAAGCTTTTAATACAGAATATGTATTCTAGCTATATATTGTGATTAAAATCAACGAAATAAACGTCAAAACACGGCCTTGAACTAATTATCAACAATTATCTTGTGGAAATTCAGAGTAATTAATATAATATAATTTGAAAAAATTTAACAGCTTACATTGATTTAATTAAAATGAGGTTGACACAATCCACAACTCCCATAACACAATGAAAATGGTTCTTGTAGGAGATGGTGCGGTAGGCAAGACGTCATTAATTCAACAATTCATCACAGGAAAATGCTTGGGAGAGTACAAAGCCACAATAGGCGTGGATCTCTTCAAAAAAAGTGTTATTGTTGATGGGCAGACAATAAACCTGCAGATATGGGATTTAGCTGGACAGTCTATTTTTCAGAAATATCGGAGAAAATTTTTGAGTGGGGCATTAGGCGCGTTCCTCGTTTTCGATCTTACAGTACCTCGTAGCCTAAACAGTCTTAATACATGGATTTCGGATATAAGAGCAACGACAGGGGGAGATATAAATTATATTCTAATAGGAAATAAAGTAGACCTACATAATGAACGAACGGTACCTGATACTGACATTCACAGTTTTCTCAACCAATATCCAAATATCGTTAATAATATCAAAACGTCTGCGCTAACGGGAGAAAATGTCAACCAAGCATTTTACATGATAGCTAGGCGCATGAATGAACATTTATTCCAAATACTCAACAAATAATGGATAGGAAATCAACAAGGAAAAAAGACTGACAGAAGTATTAAAGAGCAGGGGGAAT
>JAEOTF010000273.1 GCA_016840025.1 Candidatus Hodarchaeota archaeon | reverse complement strand
CTATAATTTATGCGGAAAGAATGGTGCAGGTATTGATATCATCAACTCAGTATCTTCTATGATTTATAATAATTCTAATACCCAAAATATTATGTGTGGAATTTCGCTTTATAATTCTAGAGTAGCAGATATAGTCAATAATACCTGTCTCGAAAACTTTAATGGGATTTTTCTCAATGATTCCAATTTTTGCGGTATAAAAGGGAATTATTTGCTTGAAAATACAAAATTTGGTATTAAATTGGATGCTAGCACAGGAAATAATCAAGTTTACCTTAATTACTTCTTTAACAATAATGCGGGTTCTAAACAAGCGTTTGATGATAGTATCACAAATTTTTGGTTTAATGTTATAACCAGAAAGGGGAATTACTGGTCAGACTATTCAGGCACTGGCACTTATAAACTGAGGGGTGCTACCATAGGCTGTGATTGTTACCCCTTAGATGACTCCTTTAACATTATACATTCAGATACAGATAATGATGGTGTACCAGATTGGTGGGAGACTCAAATGGGATGTAATGAATTAGTCGATGATTCAACAGAGGATAGAGATCAAGACAGTTTAGTAACACTAGTAGAATTTTATTATAATTCAAATCCATTTAACAATGATACAGAGGGAGATGGCATGCCTGATGTTTGGGAAATACAGGTGGGGCTAAAACCAAACGTAAATGATACAATGGATGATTTAGATGGGGATAATATGCCTAATGGTTGGGAATATCAAAAAGGGTTAGATGTAAGAACATATAACGCTTTAGAAGATCCAGATCAAGACTTTTTATCCAATAGTGAGGAATATAAACATGGATTAGAACCTTTTAACCCTGATACGGAAGGAGATGGTATGTATGACGGTTGGGAAGTAGCAATGGGGTTAAAGCCAACTGTAAATGATTCGATGGAAGATTTAGATGGGGATACTATGCACAATGCTTGGGAATATCAAATGGACTTAAATGCAGCAGTAAATGACTCTGCTGGTGACCGAGATTTTGATGGGATGCCTAATCTCTGGGAGTATCAAATGGGGTTAAATGCTGCTTTAAACGACGCTACAGAGGATTTTGATGAAGATGGGATGCCTAATCTCTGGGAGTATCAAATGGGGTTAAATGCTGCTTTAAATGATGCTGCACACGATTTTGATGAAGATGGGATACCCAATTTGTGGGAGTATCAGATGAAACTAAACGCTACTAATTCTCAAGATGGAGCGGAAGATTTTGATGAAGATGGATTACCCAATCTCTGGGAATACCAAATGGATTTAAATGCGACTGATTCCGTTGATGCTACACTAGATCTTGATGGAGACGGACTCACGTGCTTAGAGGAGTATCATATTGGCACCCATCCCCGAAAAAAAGATTCTGATGGAGATTTTTTCCCAGATAACTTAGAACATAACCAGTGGGGGAATCCTAGAGTGATCTGGGACAATCCCCTAACTCGAATCCTCTTTATTATTTTTATTTTTGGATCAGGGGTTTGGTTCAGTTTTATGGTTGTACTTTTACCTAAAATTCATCAAGGAATACCCCAAAAGTTCGAAGAATTTCAATTACAAGCCCTGCAGTTCCTTGAGACTCTAAAAAAGGTTAAAACCGAAGAACTTGTAGATGATGTAGAAGCAGGAGCAGATCAAATTCAGAAAGAATTCCAATTATTTGAAAATTATTATTTATTCGTTCAAAGTTTTGTTAATCGTAGATGGTTACCTCATTTTCTTCGTCCAGATCTATCTTCTTGGGAAAAAACCTTCTTTGTTATTAAACTTGCCCATGATGACTTCCAACAAACCCGTTTAAAGAGATTAGATGCCAAATATTAAATAAAAATACTATAATTCAACCCTAAGGAGAATATTTTCTTAATACACTATCATTCAGTCTACCAAACTTGTTTTATGACTCTTAGCCAGTTTTCTCCGAGGATAAGTCTTATTTCTTCATCAGAATATCCACGACTCACTAGACCGCGTGTTATATTGATAGCTTTTGGATAACGCTCAAAACCTACAAGGGTTTCAATGCCAGGAATTTTATCTTGTTTCCGGAATCCAATTGTAGGAGCAACTTGGGTAGCCATCATTTCCTGAACAAACTCAGGCATATTCATTGGCCAATCAGTTCCAATCCCCACATGGTCGACACCAACCAGTCTTACTACATGGTCGATGTGATCCAAAAAATCATTCAGATCAGGCTGTTCCTTTTCTTGATTTAAGAATTGCGGGATAACACATATCCCAATAACACCGCCAGTTTGAGCAATAGTTTCTAATGTATAATCATCTTTTCCGCGAGCATGCCCACTTATGGCTTTGCAAGTAGTGTGAGACGCAATTACAGGGGCTTTAGATATTTCACACGCATCAAGGGTGGATTGTCTGCCAGTATGTCCGGTGTCAACAATAATACCTAATTCATTCATTTTCTGGATAAATTCTACCCCAAAATTGGATATTCCCGCATCATTTCGTTCCGTACATCCTGCCCCAACATTATTATGCATATTGTATGTTAATTGAACCACTCTTAATCCAAATCGATACATCATTACCAAATTATCTAGATTTCTTCCTAGCCAATGTGTATCTTGTGAGGTAATAAATCCCGCACACTTTCCTGCTTTTTTTGCTTGTCTTATATGTTCACCTTTAGTCGCTTTAATAAGCCAATCAAATGAATCAAACTGTCGCTGTGCTGTAACAATCCATTTAATGGATTCTTCAAGAGCACCACTCTCTAATCCACCTGTAATTTGTCTGTTACCAGCAGTTATCCCTGAATCGAACCAGCATTGTTTGTATTCAGGGATTAACCCTTCAGCAGCCATTTCATATGTTTCTAACTTAAAACTAAACACATAATTCTTGATATTATTTTTATATTTTTCACATCTATTCTTTAATTCTTCAATTAATTCATTTGAATAATCCTGCGGCCCCATCGGTCCTTGAAAGAGCATATCAACAATAATACTGTTTTTATGCAGATTTTTTGCTCTTTTTTCTTGATCTTCTGTTAGATTGAAATCAAAAAAGTTATTTGACATTTTTTGATCACCTATTGTGTAGATTATTGTGTTATTCAGTAAGGCTCAATATGTGATTAATATGAGATTTGATATTCATGTTCATTCGTCATTTTCTTCGTGTGCGAATATCAATCCCAAAAGATTATTGAGCAGAATTGAATCGCTAGGGCTCGATTATGTTTTTATTACAGATCACAACACTACCCGTTTTCATAAATATAATAGTAAATACAAATTATTACCGGGTATTGAAGTTAAAACTGATCGGGGGGAAATTCTGGGCTTATATGTTCAAGAAGATATTAAAAAGGGTTTAACCCCCGAAGAAACAATAGATCTAATCCATGACCAAGGAGGATTGGCGGTTCCATCCCATCCGTTTGATAGAATACGGAGTAAGTTAAAGAATTTATCTGATATGAATTTTGACGCAATAGAAGTGTTTAATGGGAGGATCCTCTTTCAAAGGTTCAATATACAAGCATTAAATTCCGCAAGGGATTTTGTTAAACTTGCAGGAAGTGATGCTCATTTTCTCTGTGAATTAGGTAGCTGCTGGAACGAATCTTCATTCGATGATCCCTATAAAGCAATTAAGTCAGGTAAAGTAGAATGGCATGGTACTTTCAATGGTTATTCAGGTTTATTCAAATCATTTCTTCATAATCGTCTAAAATTAAAAGTAGAGTGACAAAAATTATTTTTTATCCCAGATATAGTGAATGAAAACATCTAACTGGAAATCGAAACTAATTTGTGAGAAGGTAGAAAAGAGAAGTATTGCTCGATAAATACTTCAGCTTTAGCATATTCACTAATTCTAATTGAATCAAGATTAGATCCAAACTCATTTACAAAATCTTTAGTAAATTCTTTCAAAGCTGATCGTAAGAGTAATGAAGCCTGATCAGCTATAATGAATGTTACTGCATTCTGTAGGGATTCAAAGATGAAAATATAATTGTCGGTCTTTATATATTGTATTCTCTCAGTTTTAGCGATAACAGACTGAACAAACTGGATGTTTGCTGTCATAAGGTGGGGGATTAATGTATGCATGTCCGGACCTTGCTTTTTAGTCTCAAAAAGCACATCAAAAATAGAAAGACCAATCTCCATATTCATAACAGATAACCGGTATACGTTAAAGGGAAGAATTCTCAACACTCTGTCATCAATCAAAATAGACAATGTAATGATGGCCACTCCAATTGCTAAAGCCAGAATCTCTATTCCCCAGATAATTAAAGAGGTTTTTAGGGCAATTAGGATTGCTGGACCAATAATAGGGAATATACAACCGGTAAAAAATAGATAAGCTGTCTTTTTAAAACTTTTAGGAGTAGAAGGGAAGAATTTGCTGATTTGGTAGAACACTATTGATGTTAAGATCAATAATTCAATAGCATAGACCCCTCGAGAAAAATCATCGATATATGGACCAATTTCAGAATCCCATAACACAGTATCAGGTAGAATACTTACGAGAACACTTACACCAGTACCCCAAGTAACTAGCATAATGAGTATAGTAGAGGGTTTTTCTGATCGCAATGACTCAATAAATAAGACAAGTATTAAACAAATCGTAGTAATCAGAAGTAATGTCAAACGAAAGAGGAATTTGGTTAAACCAACCTCGTATTGTCCTATAATGTGTAAAAGTGTATGAAAGACGTAATAAGGAAGGAGTAGAACATGAATAACTATTAGATATATAAGCGGGTGAGATTTTGTTCTTCTATACACTGAGAAAATTAAGTAAAGACCAATAAGTGTAATTACTAATGAGATCAAAGCTATTATGGTATACTGGCTTTGGTGATAGGTTAGTGTGGTCATTATTGAGGAAATTGTACCCTATGTTTTTAAAAGACATCATAATTACTGCGACTTAATTCATTCTAACTCTAACCTTATACAGTAATTTAGATTTTTTAGTCATCAATTCGTTCTACTTTAAAAATTACAGGTCTAATTCCGTCCGTACAACATGTAATCAATGTATCATCAGTTTTCATCCAATTCCATGATGATCCAAAGTTACCACCCTGCATTAATGTTAGTACCACTCTATGAATATCGAGCCATGCCCAACCACACTTGAAATCTTCTGGTTGCTTCGTGGGACCATCAGTGATAAATTCTTGGCCTTCTTCAAATGCTTCACACAACCCAGTCTCTCTTCGACAATATTCATTAGCTAAATCTTGATGAAAAGTCTTCCTAAGGACAGTAATTTTACATTTTACCATATTTGTCACCTTAATATTGAACTTATTTTACTTATTATTGTCTTTAATCTATTATTATGGTTTTTGATGTAGTTACCTACACAATTAAAAAAATGTTATGTCTCCATTAATTTTTAAATGAAAAGCACATAGATTTTTCCTTATTTAAAGAGCTGGAAATTAAGTAGCTGTAATTTCCTAATATATTATAGTTTCATCTTTTTTATCAAAATAGGCTAAAGTAACTCGTAATAATATCGGAATGAAAACTGAACACAGAATAGCTACACCTACCATTGCCGAATATAACATTGGTACGAAAATTCCAAGAGCAAGACCTGTTGTTGCAAAAATTAGTAACACTTCTCCTCGAGCTGCCATACCGATTCCTACAACTATCCCATCTTTGATATCAGTTCTTGCTAGGAATGCTCCTAATACAGATCCGATTATTTTCGTTAAAACAGCAACTATAAACAATAATAATGTGAAAACAATAGCTTCAAAATATAAAATGTCATTAATATCCACTCTGAGTCCTACAGCTATAAAAAACATCGGAATAATCCAGTGAGTCGTACTTGAGATCTGTTCTTGAACCTTATCAGTAAAAGGCTCGAACTGATTGACTATCAATCCAGCTACGAACCCTCCAATTAATGGAGCTAAATGTAAGATACCTGCTAGCCAAGCAAGGAGAAATAGGATACTTATTGCTGTAATCAAATTTAAATAACGATCTTTAGATTTATTTACTGATTTTATTATGGGTGGAAGAATTACTTTTACTAAAATAACTGCTATAATGAAGAATCCAACAATTGAGATTGCTATTTCTATCGCTTCTGATAGATTTATTGATGCTTTTTCCTCAAAATAGGTAATCGCCATAGTAAGCATAAAAACAGCGAGAATATCATCAATAATCGCTGCTCCAATTAATATTCTAGCTGCTTTCGTATCTACCCGATTAAGATCCATAAAAATCCTTATGCTGATTCCGATACTAGTAGCGGTCAATGTTGTCCCCAAAAAAATCGCTACGTCTAATACTTCTCTATCTTCACCAATTATTTCGGGAATAAAGCCATGGACAAGGTAGATTAGTAGAAATCCACCCATTATCGGAATAAGAATACCCCCGAGGCCAATAATTGATGATTCTACACCATGTTTTCTAAATTTCTCAAGATCTAATTCTAAACCTATTTCAAAAAGTAGAAATAAAACACCTAACTCTGCTAAAAAGGCTATAACATCTGAACTCAAAAAGATCTCTTTATCAGACATGTTTAATAGGTCTTTAAGGGTACTTGAGGCATCTTCACCTAGATAAAGTAAACCAAAAAGAGAAGGGCCCAGAATCAAACCAACAGAAATCTCACCTAATACTAAGGGTCCATTTACTTTTTTGAGAATATAATGGGATAACTTCATGCCAATCAATGAAATCGCTAAAATAAGAAAAGCAAATCCGTAGATATTTTCTGTCAAATTACCGCCTTCCTAAAATAATCACTTAATGAATAACCAGTTTATATTTATACAAATTAGGTTTCAGATATCTGAAACTTGCAACCACATTCTTCAAGAGTCGAATTAATAGCTTCTTTCATATTGAATCGTAGTTTTTCTTTGAATTCATCCTCACTTGCTTCAGTAAGGCATGAGCAAAACTCAGAACAAAATATTGTAGTCATTTCTACGGAAATATCTCTGACAAATTCATGGATGAGGTCAGCTTCTCCGATGACTTTGATTTCATTTGCTTTCCCGCGCTCTACTATAACATTGATTTCTCTCTCTTCTTTTTTCAATTTTATAATCATTGACTCTCCTCGACGGCCGCGATATTCTATATCCTTCTCATAGGATTTATTGTATTTAAGAAGGGATTTTAATATCCTAAGGAATAGCTGCGGGTTTAGAAAGTCTTCTTTTATCTTAAGCTCGGTTTTCATAGCCATTTTGAGTCACTTCCAAAATGAACTACATAATGAATGATTTCTATTATTCAATGTATTAATGTACTATTTTCAACTTTTCTATTAATTTTTAGGTTAGACTTTAGTTGTTCTCCTTTTTCATTATAAGTTTGTATGCTGAATTATTCCAAAGGCGAAAGATTCATGATATGATTAATTTACTCGCGAAAACAAGGTGTTTTACAATGAGCAGACGTCGTGTGTACATAGAAAAGGAACTCGAATCTATTCTTAGTCAGGTTAAAGATAAAGGGCTTATCGAAAAGACATTAAAAGTAATATTGGAGTTAATGGAGCAAGGAAACGGTGGGAAAGGCTGGGATGATTGGGAAATGCCTTTTACGTTGAATATGGAATTTGATCCAAAATACACATTACTACACCACACCATTTCCGTAACTCAAATAGCATTAGATGCTGCCAAGAACTTTGAGAAAGCTATGGGAATTCCAATCAATTATGATTATCTACTTATTAGTGGGATTTTGCATGATGTCGCGAAATTGACGGAAACTGAACTCCGTGACGGGAAATATAGTAAAGATACCGATAATTTCAAACGTTTCCGTCATCCATCGTATGGTGCAATGGTAGCGAAGAAATATGACCTACCCGACGAGATTTGCCATATTATTTTGACCCATGCAAAGGAAGGAGATGCATTATACCGAAGCATAGAAGCTGAAATACTTCATCGAGCAGATTTCATTTATTATGGCGGGTTACGTAGTCATTTAGGTTTGAAATAGGTCCTTTTAATTATTCCAGAAGAAATGGTGACTATTTACGTTTTCTTAGACGAATTTGATCAAGTATGTAATAGTTCTAGATTATTTTATATATCTACGTAAGACAACAAGAACTCCAATCATTCCAAGCATACCCAAAACAGGAATTATCTCGAACCCTGACACCCCATCTTCCTCTTCAGCATAAATTACATGGGCAGGACCAGATTCCCAATATAACGCACTATTGTTAACTACTAAACCTTGGAAAACGGTAATAGTGGATGAAATTGTAAGATTGTATTCGTAGTTACATGCTGTAGCATTTGAACTAACAAGAGTGGCATTTACTATATCAGTTGTATCCCAATTTAAACCAGATCCTAAACCCTTAATTGTAAAGGCTATAGTATTACAATCTATTCCAATACTTCGTTGTCTTGATACAGAAGGTATATCTGTTACTGTATACTCTAAGGTAACGATAGTATCACGTTCTATTGGATCATCTGCATTGGGTAAATCAAGAATATCTCCATTTACTCTTGCTAATGTAAAGATTGGATCTGGGTGCTGCTTGGGAGCCGCATTTGTTGTCACAACATGGATTGTATTTGGTTTTATAATTAGCACAGAAACCAGCATTAAAGCTATTAAAGCTGTTAATGACAATCGTCTCATTATTTTTCACCTCACGCTTAAATTCCTCATAAACTTTCACATTCTCCCGAAAGAAAATCAAATTACTTATGATAAGAGTTAGAAAGTTGTTTGTGGGGAGATTAATAATATATATATAAACTCTTTAAAAAGGTTTGAGTGTTCCAAATTATTCTCTTATATTCATCATTCTTTGAGCAGCCTTTATATATTCTGATAAACGCGCCTGCTCTAGTCGTATCTGGAATGGAGTATTAGAATGTATGAGTTCTTGCCAAATATCATACTGTTCTTCTAATTGCTGTTTTTCATAAGATACTTTTTCAATAAACTGACCGAGTTCTTTTTTTTCTGCTGTTTCTTCCGCATTTTCCAAAAAGCTAAGTGCTATACTGAGATTACCATCAATCATAGCAAATCTAGCTTGCAAGATTAATGTATCTATGATTAAAGGTAAAGAGTTTTGTTCTTTAGCCAATGCATAGAGTTTGTGTATATAATTCTTGATTTCTTGAAGAACTTCTGTTTCACCAAAGGCTTTGAATTCATTAATTAATAACTCACAGAGACTTAGCATCGCAATAATTGTTAACTCATGATCAATAATATCTTCTTCAACAATTTGAAGATAAATTTCTTGAGCTTTTAATTTATCTTTCATCCTAGAGTGAGTTTTTAAGAGCATAGCCTCTCCTATCTTCCATCGTTGGTCAATTGCTTTATTATCTTCTTTTTTGTTTATTTGTCGTAATTGTTCGACAAATTTCCGTGCTTGTTCAAGATTTTTCTTTTCAATGGCTATAGAGACTAATGATAAAAGAGATTTAGAAATATAGATCGAATTACCAATTTCTTCCCGAATTGTTAAACTTTTTTCTGAATAGTCTAAACACTGATCTAAATCACCTTTTAATCTATAAACTATCCCAATTCGATAAAGAGATGTAGCAGTACGGATTTTATCTCCGATATCTGTATTCAGCGCAAAACTCTGTTGTAAGTATTCTAACGCATGATTTAAATTGCCTTTCTGTGTATAAACGATACCAATGTTTAGAAGTGTCCAAGCTACTCCTACTTTGTGGCCCAATTGTCTTTTCAATTCCAGACTTTGTTGTAAGTATTCTAAGGCTTGTGATAAGTTACCTTTTTTCTCATGAACAAGTCCTATATTGTTTAAAGTGTTAGCAATGCCTTGTTTAAGACCAAGCTCCTCATGTAAAGTCAAACTTTGTTGGTAGAATTCTAAAGCTTGGTCCAAATCCCCTTTCTGCCAATTGATATTGCCAATATTATTCAAAGAAGCAGCAATATCCTTTTTATTACCAATCTCTCTACGTAGGACTAAACTTTTCTGATGATATTCCATAGCTTGGTCTAAATCCCCTTTTTGTTCCAGGATATTCCCTATACTATTCAAAGAAATAGCGATTAAATGTTTGTTGCCAACATGTTTTCGAATTATCAAACTTTTTTGTGAATACTTTAGTGCTTGATCCATATTACCTTTGAAATAGTGAATAATTCCTTTATGAAACAACAAAGTGGCTATTTTCTGATCAATTTCAGCTAACTCTTCCTTTTCTTTAGGTAAATTATGAAGTATTTTCTCACCTTGTTCAATTAGTGCTAAGCATTCATCAAACCTCCCCAGTCGCCACAAAATTTCTACCATGGTATTGATGGAGTCAACCTCTTGGAAAGATATTCCCAATTCTTGACTTTCTTTCAAAACTTCTTCTGCAAGTTTAAGGCCCTTTTCGTATTGATTCTGTTTGACCATAAGGACACTCTTGAAGTGCTGACAAACTAACATTTCATAAGAACTGAGTTTTACCCCTTGTTCAATATTTTCGATGATTTGGGAAGCAGTACCAAATTCTCCTTGTTCAATGAGTTCCTTAATCCTGTTTAATTCAGTTTTTGTGGAAATAGACAGAATTTTACTCCTCCTCTATACTTGATTACGCAGGAGCAGGTTTTAGTAGTAAGCTAATAGGTGATTAATAAGTTATTCTCGATGTAAGCAACCTTTTAGAAAAACGTTCTAGAAGAATCATTATCTATAATATTTCTTCTTATTCAAAAAAATAGTGAAATAAAAAAGAATTACGTTTATTATTACTTTAAATAGACTGTTTTAATATTAACGAATTCTTTAATACCATAATGAGATAATTCTCGTCCATAACCACTCTCTTTGATACCACCGAATGGTAAACGAGGATCTGATCTAACAAAAGTATTCACAAAACTGCATCCAGCTTCTAATTCATAAGTTGCGATTCGTTCACCTTTTTCGATGTCATTAGTGAAAATAGCTGAGCCTAATCCAAATATTGTATCATTTGCTTTTCTTATTGCATCTTCCTCATCTTTCGCAGAAATTATCGCTGCAACTGGTCCAAATAATTCTTCATCATACGCAGGCATTCCTTTCTTGACATCAGTGAGTACAGTTGGTGGATAAAAAGCTCCTGAATTATCTGGTATTTCTCCTCCAAGCAATAATTTTGCTCCTTTTTCGATACTTTCCTGAACTTGAATATGAAGATCATCCCGAAGGTCATGGCGCGCTTGAGGTCCTACTACAACACCTTCTTCCAGCGGATTTCCCATTTTCAAATTCTTCATTTTTTCAACATACATCTCTTCAAATTGCATCTTTATGCTCTCAACCACAATAAAACGTTTAGCTGCTATACAACTCTGCCCTGCATTAATAAGACGACTCATTACACAGGTATTTACAGCTTCTTCTAGATTTGCATCTTCAAGAATTACATAAGGATCACTACCACCGAGTTCTAGGACGGTTTTTTTAAGCATCTCACCTGCTTTACTTGCAACAGCTTTTCCTGCAGGAGTACTCCCTGTAAGAGTTACAGCTTTTACTAATGGATTTTCTATAACAGCTGCCACTTGTCTACTCCCAATGAGAAGTGTACGGAATATATTTTTTGGGAAACCCACCTTATGAAAAACCTCTTCGATAGCGAGTGCGCTTCCAGGTACATTACTTGCATGTTTCAACACTCCTGCATTTCCAGCCATCAATGCGGGTGCAGCAAATCGAAATACCTGCCAGAAAGGAAAATTCCAAGGCATTACAGCAAGAACAATTCCTAAGGGTCGAAATACAACAAAACTCTTAGCAGCTTCAGTTTTAACCACTTCTGGCTTTAAAATTTCTTCAGTATTATCAGCGTAATAATCACATACCCAAGCACATTTCTGAGCTTCTGCAATCCCGTCCTTTAATGGTTTCCCCATTTCTATTGCCATAATACGACCATACTCTTCTGCATTATCCCGTAAAATCTGAGCCGCTTTCTTCATAAGGACGGCTCGTTCAGAAAATGATGTTTTTTGCCATATCTTCTGTTCTTTATCTACTTCAATTAGGATATCCTTGACTTCATCTGGCGTTATTTCCTCGTATGTTTTTATTTTCTCGCCTGTTGTAGGGTTAATTACTTCTATTGCCATATTTAATCTCTCCTATAATCTATAAGCATTTAACATTTTCTTGTAGATATTTGATCAATACGCGTTCGTTTTCCGAATAATCTACTGGTACATCAATAACATGAACACCTAGCTCTTTGATACATTTCCCCAAAAGATCGGATATCTCTTCAGTTTTTTGTATTCTATATCCATGAGCACCATAGCTTTCAGCATATTTTATAAAGTCGGGATTCTGAAAATCAAGACCAAAATCAGGTAAATTCATAGCTTCTTGTTTCCATTTAATCATACCATAAGCACTGTCATTCAGAATCATCACTGTGATATTTACTTCGAGTCTTACTGCAGTTTCAAGTTCTTGTGAGTTCATCATAAAGCCACCATCTCCACAAATCGCAATAACAGCACGATCAGGATAAACAAGTTTTGAAGCTATCGCAGCTGGTAGGCCAGCCCCCATTGTAGCAAGCGCATTGTCTAAGAGGACTGTATTTGGAGCATGAGCTTTATAGTTACGAGCGAACCAAATTTTGTAGATTCCATTATCCAAGCTTATAATTCCATTAGACGGCATAACTTTACGAACTTCAGCTACAAGGTGTTGTGGCGTTACAGGGAAATGAGAAATATCAATATCATCGATTGTACAATAGTCTATGTATTTTTCGGCTTCTTTTTTCATGTCTAAGAAATATTGAAAATCCCAGGTTTCTTTTGTCATAATTTTTTCCGTGATTTGCCATAAAGAATTTGCTATATCCCCTATAACCTCTAATTGGGGGAAATAAACTTGATCGACCTCAGCAGAAAAGAAATTTACATGGATTACATTTTTTCCATTGTGTTCCATGAAGAATGGTGGTTTTTCAATTATATCATGCCCTATATTGATTATTAGATCAGCTTTATTGATAGCACAATGGACATAATCATTTTCTGAGAGGGCAGCTGTCCCAAGGTACAGAGGATGTCTTTCATCGATCACTCCTTTACCCATTTGAGTAACAAAGAACGGAACTCCTGTCTTATTGATAAAATTTAGTAACCATTTTTGGACCCTTTTTCTATTAGCACCTGCACCAATTAATATCAATGGATGCTTAGCATTTTCAATCATCGCTACAGCTTTGTTAACGGCCTTTTCATCTGGCGAGGGACGCCTTACTCTATCAATTGTAAATATTGGACTATCTACTATTTCTCTTGCTATATCTTCAGGTAATTCTAGATGTACCGCTCCTGGACGTTCTTCTTCGGCGAGACGAAAGGCTTCACGAACAAACGCTGGAATCGTATTACCATTGATGATCTGTCTTGTATATTTTGTCAATGGTTTCATCATATTCACGATGTCTACTATCTGGAATCGTCCTTGTTTACTTTTTTTGATAGGTTTCTGCCCTGTGATCATTAGCATAGGCATACCACCTAATTGGGCATAAGCAGCAGCGGTGACTAGGTTAGCTGCTCCAGGTCCAAGAGTTGAAATACAAACTCCCGTCTTCCCCGTTAGTCGTCCATAAGTAGCAGCCATAAACCCAGCAGCTTGTTCATGTCGAGTTAATATCAGTTTTATGGATGATTTGCGAATGGATTCCAATAAATCTAAGTTTTCCTCGCCTGGGATACCAAAGATGTACTCAGTTCCTTCATTCACCAATGCTTTAACAAAGAGGTCAGCAGCTTTCATCTCTCTCATCTAAAATTAAATTTGTAGAAGAGAATTAAATTTGAATCTATTAATGAATACCTCTTAATTATTAAATAAGAAATATTAAAAACCCCCAATTATCTTGTTTTAAATCCAGAGAGGATGTTTCTATTCAAATAGCTTTAATTTCAAGCAATTCCTTAATTTAAATCATTTTTTCATTTATCTTGGAGTATTGTCCCTTTATTTTCTTTTATATACTCTAAAAAGCACCAATGTTATCATTGGCATTAAAAAGAGTATCATTGACCATCCAGAAACCATATCAGGTATTTCTTGCGGTTGATTGTCAAGTTCAAAATGCAACCGTGAAAAGTTTGTTGTTAATCCATCCGAACAGACTGCTTGAATGATAATTGATAGGTGACCTCTAAGGAGAAATGTGGTATCAAAGTTATAAATAGTGCTGGTTAGTCCTGATGTGACTTCTGTCCAATTTTCTCCCCAATCAATCGAATAATAGATACTATAAGTGATTGAATGGAAGAGAGAATCAATTGGTTCGAGCCATTGGATGATTATAGTACCATTCAGATTTAAATTAACATATTCTTCAGGATCCGCAGGATTCCACGAAATTGGACTAATAATTACAGGTCTAGATAGATAATGGATGGTTGGAGAGTTGATAGGCATCATCAATGGCTGACTATCATAATAATACCCCATATAAGAATCCCCTCCAACAACTAATGGAGTGTCTACAACTCCATCGTTATCTCCGTCTGGGTATCTATGATTATCATAGAAGTTGTAGTCGACTACATCGACCGTATAGTCGATATAAACTTGTTTCCAATCATCTCCATTAGAAATAAGATCATTTTTTGTTACCGTATTGTTTCCTAACGATCCCAGCGGCTCTTCATAATAAGTGATTTGAATACCTTGGAAATTGTGGTAAACAATGTTTTGTGATATGACATTATGGTGAGAATTAGTAATCACAAGCCCCCCTGTACAATAATAAAGAGTGTTATAGGAAAATACTGAATTATTTGCATAATCAATATAGATTGCGGAATCCGAACAATTGTAGACGATATTGTGTGAGACATTGCAATCCACTGAATTAAGAATACTTATCCCTCGTCCTAAATTCTTATAAATTACCATGTCTAAGATAGTAATGTCTTGAGAATATAGGAGATCAATGCCCCTATCACTATTATTGTAACATTTGGTTTCTGAAATTAGGATGTTATTACTTTGGCTCAATTCAATCCCTGATTCAGAGTTGTTGAAGAACGAGCAGTTAGAGAGGATACTATTTGATAACTCATAACCATAAAAGCCATCTCGACCACCAGCACTGGTGACATTAGTGATGGTAACATTATCTTGATTTAATAAGTCAATACCCGAAGAATCACTATTAAATGCGGTTATATCCAAAAAGACACTATTATTAGTATAGTAGGCACGGACACCATTATCTCTGTTATTATTAGCAGAAATTCCGGTTAAACGACAGTTAGAACCTCTCTCAACTTCAATTCCTACTTGGTTAAATGATGCTTCTATTCTTGTAAGAATACAATTGTCGGAAAAAGTAATTTCAATCCCATTGCTACCATGATTAAGGACTATTATATCAGAAAGATGACAATTAGAGGAATTATAGACGTCAATACCACTATAGGAGTTATTAAAAGTAGAGATATTTGCGAGGGTACAATTGTAAGATGATTCAACTCTAATGCCATTATGATTGTAGTAGAGAGTATTGTTGAACATTAGTGAATGTTCAGAGGAATCAAGCCTTATTCCTCTGCTATTATTATGAACTAGGTTATCAATAACTATACACTGATCAGATGAGTCGAGATAGATCCCTGCTTCATTATTAAAAACCGCTGTAGTATTGGATATCGTACTCTTTTCACAACGGGTAAGACTCATCCCCACCTGATTATTGGAAAGAGTGTTGTTGTCAAATATACAATTTGGTGAGTCTTCAATTCTCAATCCATCATGATTATTGTAGTTGTATATTGTGTTATTAATAAAAACACTATCTTTGCAGTGAGTAGCTTCTATTCCATCCCAGGTATTATTAAACACAATATTAGAGAAAATAGCACTGCTTTCAGAAAATTCTAATGTTATACCCTCTTCACCGCTATAAAAGACTGTATTTTCAGAGATATTGGAGTTAGTTGAATTTGTAATATATAGTCCTTCTCTACTTTGATTATAGATAGAATTACTTGATATAATACAATGATTCGAGTAATGAATTATAATCCCCCAATAATAGTTACCAATATCAGTAGGTCCGCTCACGGTATTCCCACTTATAGTATTATTACTCGAGAAATCTAATTCAATCCCTAGATAACCGGTATTAGTTTTGGTAATTATATTATCTAAAACACTGCCATGAGTTACATTTCTAAATAAAATCCCTCTTTTTCCTTCATTCAAGAGACAATTTGTTATTTGAAAATATACAGTCGTATTCCATATTTCTATTTGTCCCTCACTCGATCCACCTGTGATATTAAGGTTATTTATAATATAAGGAGTATCATGAGTCCCATCCCCAGTCCAATTATAGAGATCAGCCTTAACACCAAAATCAGTATCATTATTTATGAAAATCGGAGCAGAAATATTGTAGTCAGCAGGAGAACGAATTTTAGGAATTTTAGGGGCAATTTTAGAGGAAGTTTTCTGAGAATATCTTGTTTCAGTTGATTCCAGAACTAATTCTTGACTATTTTCATCTTGGTCCTTATTAGGGTGATTTTGAAGCAAATCACTTTTTCTAACTTGAAATATGAAGTTTTCTCCTGCATTCGAGCTAAGAATGGGAAATAGAATAAGTATAACCAAAAATAAGCAACGAATAAATGATATTGTATAGGTGGTTTTCCGATTACCTGCAATTAATCGAATCAACTAGACCTCATCCTCACTTTTCTCTTTGATATGGATTTTAGCCATTAATCAGATTTTAAGTTAGTATCATCGCGTTTTTTTATGTTCATTCAGAAGACGAGTTACCTTTATAAAGATTTTAGATGAGTTTATTTTTATTTCCGATTAAAAAAGAAGTGTGCATAATGGTTTCTGCTTTCACTAAAGTAGGACTTACTCTCTTCATTTTAGGCTTTTTTCTTATGCTGTTAATTCCTGTTTTTGGAATATATCTTCCGTTCATGACTGAATCTCCTGAACAAAGTACAACTCGAGTGGATGTTCCTAATAATGGTAGTTATATTGATTTGGTATTGGCAGAAGGGATTTCTCATCCATTTTACATCCAAATTGATCTTGATATCACTCTTCATTCCATAAATGGAGGGAGATATTCTGGGAATATGGTATTACTTTATTCTAATGTCGATGAAGGGATATTTGGGGCAATTCCGCGTATGAATACGGATTTTTATGCTGAATCAGGCGAAGATACACAGATTACTCGAAGAGTAGCAATAACACCCAAGTATACCGCAAATAGTTTCGATGTGATTTTACGACTTACTGGTTATGAATGGGAAGAAGATACGTGTTATTTAGGAGAGAGAGAGATAGTATTTACATATCTTCTCTGGGCAGGAGCTATCCCCTTCATCTCCGCCTTACTTGGAATTATTATTATAATCGGAGGCTTTATATATAACTACAGGCGAATGACAACTAAACCAAAACGCCCGAGAATTACACAAGACGTTTATGAACCTTCTTTGGGAGTAACACGTAGTCCAGAAACTTCTGCAAAGCCTGTTACTAAAACAAGCGGTCAACAAACCTGTAAGAACTGCGGAAGAGAAGTCTCCGATTCATTGGTTTATTGTCCTCACTGTTTTGGTAAGTTGTGAAAAATCACAGAGTAGCAACATTCAGTTTGAAGTAGCTAATTTTTTATGATAATAAGGCAGGAACAGTGAGTTGGAAACAATGCCCGAATTTATTCCAGGGTTAGAACTTTGTCAGTTTTTTTTCGAGGATATTGTAAGACCTTTATTAAGAAAACATTTCCCCAGAGTTATTTATTCTGCTACTCGTCTTGATCGTGGGTCTGACGTCCTTGGTTTCGATACTGCATTATCAGTCGATCATGATTGGGGTCCTAAGTTACAAATTTTTTTGACAGACGAAGATTATTCTCAATATAAGTCTAAGATTAAAACGAAATTAGCAGAAGAACTTCCTTTGACAATAAGAGGGTATCCAACAAACTTTGAAAAAAGCACAGAGGATAACAGTCTAGTTCTCAAACGAGTAAATAGTGGTTCGATCAATCATGGTGTATCACTTACTACAGTTGGTCGGTTTTTTGCACATTACATAGGACATGATCTATATCACCCAATGAAAGAGCTTGATTGGTTAATAATTCCTCAACAGCGATTAAGAACTATTTACTCTGGGCAAGTTTATTATGATGGATTAAAAAGTTTAGATAAAATCCGTCAGAAACTATCTTGGTATCCTCACGACGTATGGCTTTTTCTGATGGCTAACCAATGGCGCCGATTAGATCAAGAAGAACCCTTTATGGGTCGTTGTGGAGATGCTGGGGATGAATTGGGGTCAAGACTCATTGCTACGCAAATTGTGGAAGAACTGATGAAATTATGCTTTCTTATGGAGAAACAGTATCAGCCTTATTCAAAATGGTTTGGAACTGCTTTTAACCAATTGAAATGCGCTAAATCCCTCATTCCTATTTTTCATGATATTTTAAATGCTCTAAATTGGAAAGACCGTGAAAAGCACTTATTAAAAGCCTATATATACCTAATAAAAAAACATAATACTCTTCAAATAACCCCACCAATTGATCCAAAAGTTTCCCCCTTTTTTAACCGACCTTATTTGGTACCAAGATCTGAACGGATGGTAAACGCTCTTCATAAAGAAATAAAATCAGAATTTCTAAGTAATATTACATCCAATATTGGTTCTATTGATCAATTTATCGATTCAGTTGATGTTCTTGATAATATCGATAAATGCCAGGTTTTAAGGATTATATATGATGAGACCTGATGTATTACTAACTAAGATAAGCTAAAAAAAACTTAACACCATTAACACATAATCTTACAATTGAACCAATAACCATACCCGATTTGAGGGGTAAATTAATGAAAAATCCACAAAAAAAGATTTTAAATATTTTTTTCTTATTAATGCTCATTATTCCCTTGCTAACATTCATAAACTTAGCAAATGTGAGTAGTGTTCCGATTTAAACAAAGCTCTCAATAACAGAGTCTGAAAAAGCTATTAGGTCTCCTTTTACTTGGACTACTGGTAAAGTAGATGATGCTGCTCTTATTAGGACTTCAACCGCGGTAGATACTAATAATTATCCTCACGTTACCTATTATGAATACGGAGGATCCTATGATTTGATGTATTACTACCTAAATGCAAGTGGTTGGCAGAGTGAGACTGTAGAAAGTGTTGGTACCGTTGGAGACTATTCTTCGCTTGCGTTGGATAGCAATAACTATCCTCACATCAGCTACATTAACAAAACGAACGATGATTTGAAGTATGCATATAAAGATGGCTTTGGCTGGCATACAGAGAGAGTATATTGGTCACCCAGTATCGTTTTTCAGTGTACTTCACTTGCACTAGACAGCAGTAACTATCCTCACATCAGCTATTATGATAGTACAAACGAAGATTTGGAATATGCGTATAAGGATGGGTCTGGCTGGCATCATGAAACTATACTTGGTAGTTTTTTTAATGGCGGCAACTATCCTTCGATTACGCTGGACAGCAGTAACTATCCTCACATCAGTTTTTTTGAAAGCAGTCCAAATTATGATTTGAGGTATGTGTATAAAGATGGCTCTGGTTGGCACCATACGAATGTGGATAGTGATGGTAATGTTGGTTTGTATACTTCAATTGCGCTGGATATCTATGGCTATGTTCACATCAGTTACCAAGATTTCTCATTTGGAGATTTAATGTATGCGTCCAATAACTTGGGTTACTAGTGGACCACAACTCTGGACAGTACAGGGGACGTTGGATACTATACTTCGCTGGCAGTAGAGAGCAATGGTTATCCTCACATCTGCTATAGTGATCGGACAAACGATGATTTAAAATATGCCTACAGGGATGGAACTGGCTGGAATATTGAGATCGTGGACAGTACAGGGGACATTGGTGAGAGCTGCTCGTTAGCGGTGGATAACTTTGACTATGCTCACATCAGTTACCGTGATTTCACAAATGTTGATTTGAAGTATGCGAGATCCAACACACTGGTTCCCGAATTTTCAAACCGATATGAGCTAATAATGAGCTTGAGTTTGCTACTCGCACCCTTTAGTTTGTTATATATTAGAATAAAGAAGTCACGAGGTTAATCTCTACTGCCTTAGAGGATTGAACAGATTAACCCAGACTTTTTCTCCTTTTTTCAACTGTAAAGTCCTCATTGATAGTATTTAAATGGATTTTTTATCCATATTTAGGACTTACATAAGGATCTAAACAAAAATAATGCAACAGAAGTTTAGAGTTTAGGTCTGTGATGAATGTTCTAACTCATAAAGTTTGGAGTATTTCTCTTTCAAATATTCAACAAAATACTTTGAATTCAGCTTTTCTCCCGTAACTTCTTGAATTAAGTCCAATGGGTCATATATTGCTCCTTTTCGATGAATATTTTCCGCTAACCATTCTTTAAGAGTTAAGACATCTCCTTGTCTTAATCTATCCTTCCAGTCAGGAATGTCTTTGGTTAGTTTGTTCAAGAATTGAGCTCCATACAGGTTCCCCAACGTGTATGTAGGAAAATAGCCAAACAATCCCCATGCCCAATGTGTGTCCTGTAAAACGCCTTGCGCATCATTTGGTACGTCTAATCCGAAGTATTCTTTGATTTTTGCATTCCATATCTGAGGTAGATCCTTAACTTTGATTTTCCCTGCGAAAAGGTCACGTTCGATCTCAAAACGAAGAAGACAATGCAAAGAATAAGTTACTTCATCCGCTTCTACCCGAATTAGAGAATTCTGAATTTGATTCAATGCCTTGACAAATGGAATTAATTCCACATCATCGAAGGCTGGTGCCGTAATTTTCTTGAATTTGTGTAAATAAAACTCCCAGAATTCAGTACTGCGTCCAATCATATTCTCAAAGAAGCGGGATTGAGACTCATGCATTCCTGCTGAACTTTCTTCACCTATAGGCTGCCTGTGATACTCTCGAGGTTTATTTTGTTCATAAATCCCATGTCCTCCCTCATGTAACACACAAAAGAAGTTTACTGAAAAATCTTCTTCCTCATATTCTGTTGTGATCCTTACATCATCTAATATTCCATTTGTGAACGGATGAACTGCTACATCCAATCTCCCTGCTTCTAAATCATAACCTATTATAGGAAGCAGATCATTAGCTAACTTTTCTTGGATAGGAATTGAGCACTGCCTTTTTATAAGGCTTGTATTAGGTTGATTAGGTGAGTTTAATATTTGTTTGATTAGAGGAATCAGATTCTCTTTTAGTTCATTAAATATTTCTGTATAAATGGTAGAAGTGAAACCTCGTTCATATTCGTCTAATAGGACTTCGAACGGTGGTTTTGAAGGGTTTATGTAATTTGCCCTCTTTTGGAGTAATTCTACCCATTTTTCGATATAAGGTTCAAACAGAGCAAAATCTGACGCTTCTTTTGCCTTTTTCCACATCTGATCAGCTTTATTCCCATGCTTTGACATTTCTTCAACTAAATCTTTCGGAATTTTAGTCTCCTTATCATAATCTCTTTGGATTAACTGAATATTTCTTTTTTCTAGATCTGTTAGTTCGTTAAAGTTGGAATGATTCTGGATCTTTGCTAATATTTCACCGATTGTGGGATCGGTAAATTTCTGATGAATAACACCCTCTAAGTAGGATGTTTGTGCTCCCCGTTGTTCATAACCTTTTGGGGGTATCATAACTTGAAGATCCCAATATAAAACATTAAGAATCTCACTAATCAATGCTACTTCCTTGATTTTTTCCATAAGGCTTTGATATAGCTCTTTCATTGTTTAAATCCTCAAAACAATACAAAAAGAAAAGGAATCCTAAAATATCTGTCTAAGATTTATACATTTCTATAATTTGGCTTAGTAATTCGATTACTCCTTATTTCATAAAAATATCACTATGGGAAAGCCGTATTTAAATGAAATACAGCTCTCTACTATAAAAGCTTTAAAATCACTTTTTAGAAATGTGTCCTTATCTATTCAACTACAGAACATCGGTGTTTAAATGGACTTGACAGCGAAAGATAAATATTTTGTTTTTATTGTGTCTAAGGCGAGTTTACATGACAAAAAAAAGATGGAAGAAGCACACTTTTACTAATTTTTTTTCTCTTTAATATCCCAAAGGAGATTATTGGAATTAAAATAAGAACTACGATAAAGCTGATAAGAATTGATGGAAATTCATGAAATGTCTCGACACTGAGAGAGTTTTGGGCATTCCTTGAAGTTTGAACTACAAAATCATAACTGTTATCATCCGTATCCCAGCTATTACCTTCGTTTACATCGGCACCAGATGCCATAGAGCTTTGAGTAGAGCTTGAATATGCTTTACGTTCTAGAGATTCGTCACTGATAGTCCATGAAGGAACTGATGCAGCGCTGCCTTCAGGATAATTGGCAGACCCATAACCGATCCTATCCACAACATCAGCATCGCTATAAGATGTGATCTTGTCACCGTTACTGACTAAAACAATATGCCCACCCGTTCCTGCAAAACTGAATGTTATGCCAACTTGATCTGGAATGGTAGCGTCATCATAAGAAGCCCCAGTAAGAAGATAGAAACTATAAGCGGTAATAATAGTAGATGCAGATATATTTGCTTTTATAAGAACAAAATTAGAGCCATCCTCTGGTTGACGGCTACTAGATAAATATTGGATTGACCAGCCTGAAATATCGATTCCACTACCAGTAGGATTGTAAAGTTCAACAAACTCATCAGTAGCACCAGCAGATCCCGCAGCAGCTATTTCAGATAGTACCACATGTGTTGCATGCGACACGGGACTTCTTGGCGCTTCTATATCCGCGTACACCGCACTAATAGCCGTCAAGAAGGGCAGGAGCAGTACTAGGATCAATAAGCAACTTTTTGATCTCCATTTCATTAAAATTATCACCAAGGTTAAATTACTTAGTAGTGAAGTAAAATTATGTACTAATATAAAATATATCGATTTATTATATCATTATTCAAGAATAAGAACAGTGTCGTGTTGACTCACATATTAAACACGTAAAACTTGCCTTAGCCGCACCAAAAACCGCCTACTTCCGTTTTTTCGATTGGGAATTAAGGAAAAATGATCTATTGGGCGTTGACAGTTGATCCCATATGAATTCACCCGTAATTGTAATAGTGAAAAACTAGAACTAGCACTTAAAGCTGAAAAAGCTGGTTGGGATGGATTCTTCATTTGGGATCATATCTCGGGAAAAGACATGGTTGATGTTCCCTTTCATGATCCAACTGTCCTATTTTAATTTCAAAACAAGAATAATAGCCCAAGTACTATCATTAATCTCTCAGTTTTTATATCAAACCTCTCAGAAAGGTTTTACGACAATGCTTCGATCATTGTTTTATTGTTTAATACATTTACAGTGTAATTACTGAATTCATATCTTGGAAAAAGAAAAAGAAGGAGATATTGTGATAGATGACTACAAATCTATTAAAAACCAACAATTTTGAATCTATTTTAATAAATAAAGCACAAGGAAGTTGGGTCTGGGATATAGATGGAAAAAAATATTTAGATTGCGAATCAGGGATGTGGTGTTGCAATCTTGGTCATAATCATCCTAAAGTAGTTCAAGTTATGAAGAATCAACTAAGTGAAATTCTCCATCGAAATAATCGCTTTCTCACTCCTATAACACTTGAAGCAGCGGATCGAGTCTTAAAATTCTTCCCAGGTGACTATGACCGACTGACATTTTTAAATAGTGGCAGCGAAGCAATGGAATTTGCTATTAATTTTACAAAAAAGATTACAGGTCGAGATAAGGTATTATCTCTCCACGACTCATTTCTTGGGTCATATGGTACAGCGAAAGCATCATCCTATACCACAGGAACAGAATCCCGATTAAAGATCCCCTATCAGATGTGTAATTCATCGAATTGTGATTGTCGTGTAAAATATACTGCTATCCTAGAAGAAGTTTTTCAAAATAACTCACAAGTTCCCGCTTGTTTTGTTTTGGAACCGATAATGGTTAGTGGAGGAGTTTATAAACCCTGTACGAATCTAATCCAATATATATGTCAAAAAACACATGATGAAGGCGGATTAATTGTTGTTGATGAGGTTACAACAGGACTTGGGAGAGCAGGACATAAATTCGGTTATGAACACTTTGGAATTATCCCTGATGTGATCGCAATCGGAAAAGCGTTAGGCAATGGTTATCCCATTAGTGCTATAATCACAACTTCACTCTTGGAGTCGAAAGTTTCTCCTTCCGATATGTATTATGCCCAGTCTCATCAGTTGGATCCCTTAGGCGCAGCAGTGGCAAAAGCTGTAGTAGATGTGATTGAAGAAGAACAGGTTATCGAGGAATGTCAAAGTAAATTAAGACGAATCAACAACTACTTGACTTCTTTCTCTCATCCGTGTATCAAAGAAGTTAGGTCATATGGAATGATTTTTGGAATTCAAATACAATCATATAATCATCATTCAAGTAAAGAAATGGTCGTAAAACTAAAAGATGAATTAATGAAGGCAGGGATAATGATAGGGTTCAATTTGCAAAGAGATATACTTAGATTATTGCCCCCATTAAACATCACTGATGAAGAGATAGCATTCCTTATACAAAAAATAACTCATGCATTTGAGACTTTTTAAGCTAAATTTTGATCTAACTTGATCCATTGATAGGTTTTGATAATATTACTCTTCCTCACTAGTTTTTACTTTCTGAAGGAGTTGATTCATTTCCTTCTCTACTTGTTGGAGGATTCGAGTTCCAATTTTCAATGCTTCAGGTGCATAAGAGGTAAAATATTCATTATCTAAATCATCTTCGAAACCATAACCAGCTAGATTACGTTGTTCCGTTAATTCAGCTAATTGATCAGCAATTTGAGGGATTTCGGTACGAAATTCATTAGATAATTTAGCATTTTTCTGTAAAGATAAAACATAATCAGAGATATCGTGGATACGTTTGAATGATACCCCAAGTAGTATTAAAAGACCTTTCAATGATTGTTCTGCAGCCATTTGTGAACAATACACACAGTCATCCCATCGTTTATCCTCGAACCCTCTTTGAGCTCCTTGTAACCACCTTTTCGCTCGTTTAAGCGCCTTCAATGCTCGACTTGAGAATCGCATATCCAATACCTCTTTTTTCTTGGAGTGATTATACATTTCGCGTTTATTTTTTCTAATCTATTTTGAATTTCTTGGAATAATTGTTGAGCAAAATCATTACGTTCGTATAAAATTATTCCGTCTAACAAAACATCCCACAAAATAGGATGTTCTCTGGTTAGATCAGTATTAGAAAGCATATAATGTGAAATAGGATAATATTGGTCTTCTTTTAATAGCTTATTAATTATATCTGTCTTACGTAATTGTTTGTGGATAATTCTTAATTCTCGTGACCGTTCCCATGATGGTTTGTCCCAATCTTCTACAATAAGTAAGATATCAATATCACTATGTTCGTGCCAGGTACCGCGACTAAAAGACCCAAATAGTACTAGTGTTAAAAGACGGTTACCGAAATGATCTAACAATAGATCGGCATAGATTTTGAGTAGGGATCTAATCTTGTCATGAGTGATTTTTTTGAAAGTTTCATCTGATAGTTGGTATTCGTGTCGATTAATAGTCTTTTTAATCATTTGAAAGGCATCCAGTACTATTTTTCCCTTATACGCAAGAACATACCCTTCAGTATCCGTCATGATAAGACTAATTTGACGTAGATACTCTAGACGTATCGAGAGAGTAACAGGATAGCTGCTCGTTGAGTTATTTCTAAAATTCTTCTTTTTATAAATAATTGTGTATGATAGAGCAAAGATTATTGAAGTTTTTTATCTAATGTAATATCGGGAATAGAAATGATATTACAGGAAATTTTAGATAGTATTACATCGTTAGTCAAAATAATTATGAAAGAGCATTAAATGAGATAAAGCTGGTTACCATTATTGATAGATTTCCAGTTAATTTGAACTAGGTGGATTTAAAAGGAATAGCCTATTAAGTAATAGAGTAAATAGAGGAGAAAACTGACTATTTACCAACGAAACGAGGAATAATAAAGGAATAGTAAAGGAATTGAGAAAATTGAAGAGTAATAAAACATTTCCACTTATATTATTGGGAATTATGCTATTAGCAAGTCATGTGATGCAAGGAAATGCCACACCACAGGATTCAATGTCTATATATGCTACAGATGATGCACAAGTGAATTTTTCTGATCCATCAAGAAATTATGGCGATATACCGTTAATGCATGTAAGTGATTCAGCTAATAGCTATAAAGCATACATTAAATTTGACGTAAGCGGTTTTACTGAATATACAGTAACTTCAGCAATGGTATACCTGTCGTGTACATATCCCACAACCGCAATTACAGATTGGTATTATACCATATATCGATTAGCAGCAGATTGGGATGAAGACACAATAACTTATTCAAATGCGCCTACGAATGCAGGAACAATAATCTCAGAACCAGGACCGGTAATAGCGGGAGATGGATTTACTTTATCACTAGATATGTATTGGGAATGTAATGATTATTGGCTAAAAGGAGAAAATTATGGGTTTATGATCTACTCGACCCACACTCAAATGGTAAGATTCCTTAGTAGTGAAGCCGCAGTGGAAGTGAGGGCGAGGATGGAAGTCACCTATTCGTTATCAGAAATAGAAAATATCATGTCAGTGCTACTAATTTCAACAATAGTCGTAGGAATAGTGATTTATAAACGTAAAGACTAAAGAATTAAGCACAGCTGATTAAGCGGGGTTCATGTTATTGTGCAAAATGTGGTTATTCAACTGAAGAAGAGAAAGGCAGTCCTTGTTTTCAATTACATTGTCTAAATTGTAAGACACCTTTAGAACGCAAATATTAGAGCAAAAAAGAGAAATGCATGAAGATAGAATATATTAAATTATGTGATGAAAGAAGCAAATTTGATTTTAAAGCGGTGCTATTACGAAATGTGGGAGTTTATACTCTGCTTATTAATTTGGGTGGGATTTTTCGCGTTATGGGTGACTAACTCAATCCCAAAGCATAGGATTTATGAAATCTATGCTGGATCGGGTATAGGTATCTGTCTAACAGTGCTAATACTTAGCTTCTTTGATTGGTTTCAACCACAATCTAATTTTATAATATTTCAGGTTTTGAGTATTATTGGTAGTTTACTATACATTTCAGCAATAATAATTGCAATTGGTTCTTTTATTAGTCTTAAGCAAGGAAAACCGAAAGGATGGATTGAATATACTACTATCTTTGTGGAGAAAGGATTATTTCGCGTAATTCGTCATCCTCTCTATTTTGGATTGGCTCTTTGGAGTATTGGACTTATTTTACTTCTACAGTCACTTCCTTCGACAATATTAGGCGTGTTGGCTCTCTGTTGCTTCTGGATGGCATCTAAGGTGGAAGATCAATTTAATATTGAATATTTTGGAGAAAGTTATAGAAACTATATGAAAAGAGTTCCCATGTGGAATATACTGAAGAGAATAGAATAATTAAGAAGGAAATCCTAAGAGATCTTCAATTAAACCTAGTGAGATGAAGGCAATGTTTCCACCAGAATACCGCAAAAGTTTTTCAGTACTCCGAAAAGAAATAGGTATTGGTTCTACTCTGAAGATTATCTTTTTTTCTGCCCTTAAATCGCGTAATATATGTTTTCCTGTTGATGAAGATTATGATGAAGCAGAAAAAAGAAAAATAATTCTTAAAAATCATTTTAAGCTTTTAACCCAGATGTATAAAGAACTTCAAAATCGGTATGGAATTCAACGAGCAAATGAGATCATTCACGAGGTTCTGATCCAGTCTGGACCAGTTTTTATGCGTGGTTTTTCTCCACTCCCGTCTAATGGTACCCTCATAGATTTTATTCCAATATATAAGAATTTTGAAAGTAATAACCTTATTTTTGAAACTATTGAAGAGTCAAACCATAGATTTGAAATTGTAATTCATAGATGTTTGATTTATGAGGCTTTTAAAGAGCTAGGATTGGAAGAAATTACCAAATGGATGTGTGATATTGCCTTTCTATACTTTAATGATTATCATCCGCAACTCAAGTACACCAAAGATCTTATGATTGCAAGAGGAGACGATGTCTGTCATGAGATATTTGTATGGGAAGGCTCGAATTGAGAATCGTATATCCAATACTTCTTTTTTCTTGGAGTGATTATACTTTTAGCGTTTAATCCTTCTAATCTACTTTGAATTGCTTGAAATAATTGTTGAGCAAAGTCATTAGCTGCTCGTTGAGTCATTTCTAGAATTCTTCCTTCTATAAATAATTATGTATGATAGAACAAAGCTTATTGAAGTTTTTTATCTAGTCTAATATCGGGAATAGAAATGATATTACAGGAAATTTTGGATAGTGTTCCAGCCTATAAAGAGTTTCTAACAGTGGAAGAACTAGATAAATCCAGTAGGAAACTTGCAGAGGAATTTGAATCAGTTGAGTTTGTTAATATCGGAAAATCAACTGCAGGAAGGGACATATCTTATCTGAAAGTAGGGAATGGAAACCAGAATGCGCTTCTATTCGCCTTTCCGCATCCAAATGAACCCATTGGCAGTTTAACTGTTGAATTCTTAGCACGTTATTTCGCAGAAAACCCAGATATTACCGATGAATTGGGATATACTTGGTATTTGATCAAAGCGATTGATCCAGATGGAGCAGCCCTTAATGAAGGCTGGTTTAAGGGAAAGTTTGATCCTGTAAAATATGCCAAGAACTACTACAGACCTGCATCACATGAGCAAATTGAATGGACCTTCCCTGTCAAGTATAAAAAATTAGAGTTCTCAAATCCTCCTTCTGAAACTCAAGCCCTAATAAAGCTAATTGATCAAATAAAACCATCTTTCATGTACAGTTTGCACAATGCAGGATTCTGTGGAGTGTACTGGTATCTAACCCACAATATCGAAACGATGTTCTCTGATTTCATCAACTTAGCAGAGCAAGAAGGACTTCCTGTACACCGGGGAGAACCCGAAGCTCCATTCATAAAGAAATTACATCCTGCTATTTTTCAAATGTTTGGTATACAAGAGAGTTATGACTTTTATGAGGAGAATGGGGTCGAAAATCCCCAGGATGTGATAAAATGTGGAACTTCATCCGATGATTATCTTAGAAAAATTACTAATAATCAGGGGTTCACTTTGGTTTGTGAGATGCCCTATTTCTATGACAAAGACCTAGGGGATGATTCATTAACAGATTATAATCGTAGAAAATTAAGGCTAGATTCTTTAGAATCCTCAAAAGAGTATTATAAGTATAATAAGGACAAATTTCAGTCTATTAGGAAGTATTGCGAACCATCTTCCCGCATTTTCACTTCAACATTGGACTATGTGGATAAATTTGAGCAAAGAATCGCACCACAGATCCATCATGCTAAAACATCATCTATGTATGAAGGAAATGCAACTGTGGCCCAAGCATTCGATTCAATGGTAGCAGTGAGATACTATGATGTTTTTCGACCCGCAATGATCGCTAGACTGTGTAATGAAGCAGTAATCTCTCATCCTGAATTGAAAGAAGAACTAATGCAAATAAAAAGTGAACTGGATCAGCGGATAGAACAGACTATCAGCGATATCTTAAAAGGAACGAACTTTGAAGTTATACCCATCCAAAAACTGGTTAAAGTACAAGTAGGTAGTGCATTAACTGCAATTCAATATCTCAATAAGTGAACTGCTCACAGTTAAAGCGTGCTGACCTTCTAGTTAATATGTAGTAGATTAGATGCCCAATTTACACATTCATTTCCAAATTAGTCTAAGAACTCCTTCAAACATACTAGAGGGTCCAATTTATCATCCCAAAGCCATTTTAACCTAACGTGAAGATTTGGAATAACTTTACTCACAATAACGTCGTCAGGACGTGAATAAACTGTTTTAGATTTATTTCCTTCATAAAAAATAAGTTCTCTGCTTTCAGGATCAATGATCCACACTTCTGGAATTCCTATGCTTAAGTATTTAGGTAATTTTTTATCCAAGTCATCATCACGATTAGTAGGGGATAATATTTCTATTATTAGATCTGGTAGTCCATCAAAATAAGTATCTTTTATCAGAGACTCTTTAGAACTTTTATAAAATATTAGATCTGGTTCTGGGCCCCATTTTGGATCTAATTTTACTATAAAAGGCGCATTTAATGCTCTACCATACCCGGTTTTGAGACCAAACTGATCTAGGTATGTGATAAGAAATCGTGAAATAGCCTGATGCCTGTACCCTGCAGGAGAATTAATAATTAATACACCATCCAATAATTCACAGGAAATGTCTTCATTGGCAAACTCTAAGAACTCATCAAAAGATATATTTCTTATAATAACCTTGTAATCACCAAATAATGTCTTATTTCCGATAATTATCGCCATTATGTATGCTCCAAGAAGTTAGGGTCTGATATTATCTTCTACAAATAATCTCCTATAAAAACAGTTTCCATGGATGGAACAAGTTGAATGGATCTCTGCGCAAATTACTTTTCTACTTCAGTTTGTTTTCTCTGAATAAACTACTTCTAGCAATGCTTCTCTACTCTTTTGAAGAAAAAACTAAAATATTTGTTGAAGAAAAGAGATGTTACAGTTTATATACAGAAGGACAGCACCTAGAAAAATAGGTGCAAAAGCAATTTTTAATAATGTAAGTGAGGTTATCTGGGGAAGAATTGGAAGAGGATCAGTAGAACATGAGATACTAAAAGAAACTAGGGATGTAATTCATGGTAGTTAACTAACATACAAGTAGTATGAGCTTACAGGAAGTGACCATGGTATTTGTGGAAGAAAGATGGGCATTTTCTTGGAATCTTTTGGAGTAAAACCTACTGCAGTAATTATATAGGACGTCCACCTATCAATACAATAATTATAAACACTATTGCAAATATAATTACGAATATAATAAAACCACCTCAAAAAATACTCCATCCAAATGATAATAAAACAATATATATGAAATCAAAGAATTGGATAAGAATGTTATTAGAATCCAAATTATAAATTTCAGCCCATTCTATAGGAAGAAACTAATCTGACAAATATATCGATTGAGATAGGGAAAGCTACCCCTGCCGATCTAGATGATACTACTGTTTTAATTGAAAGATTACAAGCCGAGGATTCTCATAATATCAGTTACTTACCTTTACAAAAAGCTGAGATTCAATTTTATCTTCATGAGGAGGGTCCTCGTTGGCCCAACAATGTCTTTCTTGCCTATAAAGATAAAAAATTTATCGGGTTTATTAGGATTATAACTGACGCTGAACTTGGGCGTGCTTGGATAGAAGGACCTTTAATTGATGATACAGACTGGCATAGCATAGCTGATAAATTGTACACTATTGCTGCAGAAAATCTATTATCAGACGAAATAAACGACTATGAACTCTGTGGAGATGTTGCTAATCAACGTTTAAATAGTTTTGCAGTACGTCAGGGTTTTACTCAAAACCAACATAAAACAATTCAACTTTCCTATAAAAAAACTAAGCTAATCAACCTACCCGTTACATCAGATGTATCAGAGTTAATTCCTAGATTCCAAAAAGCCTTTATTCAATTACATGATGCTATTTTTCCAAACACTTACTATTCGGGTAAACAGATTCTAGAAATGTTGAATGATAAGAAGAAAGTGTTTATAGTTAACCAAAATGAATATCTACAAGGATACATCTATATCATTTTAGATGAATCAACCAACAAAGGTTATATAGACTTTTTAGGGGTAGCTGAATCCGCAAGAAGACATGGTATTGGAACAAGACTTATCATTGCTGGTATGCAGTGGTTATATGCTAATTTTGACATAAACGAAGTAACTCTAAACGTAATTGAAAAGGATATTGGGGCGTATGAACTTTACAAAAAAATTGGATTTGAACCTTTACGTTGGATACTGGGATATCGAAAAAAACTGAATCCAAATGAGAAAAAAATTAAATAAGTCGATATTCAACCCGAAATGCTAAAATAAGCCGATTATTCTTTATTTCTTTATTTTCAGCTTCTTCTGACCCATTTTCATCTATTTTGTTTTTTTAATCGAGTTTTAATCCCTGTTGCGGTTATTCTAATTATTTATTTTAATTCATCGACTTTTATTGAGGTAATAAGGTTTTTATTGAAGGAGGTAACATTTGTTAGCGGTTGTTCATTTTGTCAAACCTAAGACCTAAGATTTCTCGTGAGTCAGAAGCAGAGCTTGATTCACTTAATGAACACCAACAACGTATAGTGGAAGAGTTAGGGAAACTACCCTATCAAGGTTATAATAGATTGGGCAAAAATCTGGGTTTAGGACGTCGAAGACTACAATCACTCCTTAATAAAAACACTGACCATTCTTCCCTCAGAGAGCAGGGATTGGTTAATAAAACAGTCCATGGTTGGACTCTCACCAATCAAGGCTTAGAATATTATCAACAATTACAGGGAAATAAAGTGAATAATATTAAGAAACCGAATTCTATTTATGAGTCAAAAGTGGACTAATTTACTCAACAAATCCAAAGATAATGCCCATACTCACTTTAAAGGGGATACTTCTTGAAAAAGCGATCATTCTTCTCCATAATGGTATTATTAACCTCTTTCCTAATTATAGATAACTCATTGGCTTCGGATGCCACAGAAGAGTATATGGTCGAAATAGGTGATAAAATGACTTATGAGTACGAGAAGTATCTCAAAGAAGGAATAACAGAAGAGCTTGAGTTGATGGAACGAGAGGATGGTACATCGTTTAATGTGAGTTTTAAGGTAGGGACGCGATTTACATTTGAGATCACGTCTTTTAAGGGCGTAGGGGAAGATACTCGGGCATATGCGAAAATAATTTTTGTTGCAGGTATACAAAAACCTATAGAATGCCAGTATGTGATGAAAACTACTGATAATGAGAGTTATTGGGAAACTAAAAACATAGGTTTTATGCAATTCACCGACGAAAGTAATTTTCAGAAAATGATAGTTGACGGTGATCAATGGATCATTGAATACATGCGAAACTACACCACAGCGGAAGGTATTGATTTTTACACACATGACATCACAAAGTATAATTGGAAAACGGGTTGGAAAATCTATGACTATCGAATTGAAGAGAAAAATGGTATAGTTACGCGTGAAGTAGAACTTGTAGCTATAGAAGATGGTTTACCTAGCACAGTAGATGGGCAAACCACAGTCAATTTTTCAATTATTTCTCTTATTGCTATAATCACATTAGTCATTTTTGTAGTACTCAATCGACGGAAGGTCAGATGAATTCGCATTGGTACGTTGAAGATTGCTTTATTTATTCTCCAGATATTTCATCACATCGGCTAAACCTTGTCCTTATTTTCCACATTCATGATAAAAAACTCTAAAAAAATGAAACTCTTAGATGAGTTAATTAGGTAATTTCGCAAAAATCCACTCTCTTCCCATATGACGAAAAAAGAAGTGATATACAATGATTAGTGAAATAAGAAAACTAGTAGATGATGATTTTGATGACTTTGTAGAAATTTGGTGCCGAGCATATCCTGGTACTTATTCTGATTTGGCTACAAAGGAAATGAAAGAAGGATTGAAAGCAAGATGGGTTAAAAGAAATAATGAGAGTCAAGTTGAGAATTTCTATGGAGCTTTTCGGAATAATACACTTCTTGGCGGAATGATTCTATTTAACCACCGAATGAACATACATTCGATAATAACACCAATTGGAGGAGTCGGCCAGGTTTGTGTTGATATTTTACATAAAAAAGAGCAAGTTGGAAAAGATTTGATGCAATTTTCTCTTAAGTATTTCTATGAACAAGGAGTGTCTTTAACAACCCTCTATCCGTTTAGTTCTGATTTTTATGCGAAAATGGGGTATGGTTTAGGTTATAAAATGAATCAATATCGTTTTGAAGCAATAAATTTGCCTAAAACATCAAAAAAGAATATAAAATATTTAAACACCTCAGATATAACGTTAATCACGGACTGTTTCAATCGTTTCGCTTCTAAAAGACATGGATTGATGCTGAGATCTGAAGAAAGATTTGAACGGATCTTTCAAAGATACTATGTAGTAGGTTTCAAGAAAAAGGGTCAAATCCTTGGATATATCGCTTTTCATTTTCAGGATAAGGATAATTATCTCCGATATAACCTAACTATTGAAGAATTGATCTATGAAACCCCTGAAGCATTGAGTGAGATATTGACTTTTCTGAGTGTGCAACATGATCAAGTAAATAAAATTGTTCTTAATACAGCAGATGAGAGTTTTTATTTTCTTCTTAAAGACCCACGAAGCAGAGGAAATGAATATTTGTTTCTCAATACACAAGAACCCAACATAAGTGGAGTTGGTGCGATGTACCGGGTGATAAATACTCCGAAATTCTTCGAAGCTCTTAAAGACCATAATTTTGGAGAACAGACGCTAAAACTCAGAATTAATATCCATGATTCATTCTTGTCGGAGAATAACGGGAGTACACTGGTTCATTTTGCAAATGGGAAAGCGAACATTGTTCAAGATTCAGAAGATTATGAGGTGTCTATTACCCTAGATGTTGCCAACTTTTCTTCCATGATAATGGGAGCAATTAGTTTCAAGAAACTTTATACCTATAACCTAGTCGACATTTCAAATACAAGATATATCGGTATCATTAACAAGCTATTCTTGAGTGAAGAACCACCTATGACATTTGATGAATGTTAAGATATAATTAGAAGAATCATCAATGCATT
>JAEOTF010000272.1 GCA_016840025.1 Candidatus Hodarchaeota archaeon | reverse complement strand
TAGAACTTGCAGAAAGAGTTCTTCAAGAAGCATCAAAATGGAAGCCAAGGTTCATGGATTCTCTAAGACTTTTGCAGACCTATAAAATGAAGGTGTAAAGGCATGGTCTTACCTAGCACAAAACTCTCAACAGCCGTAGGTAAAATAGAATGTCCAAATTGTCATAACTCTGGTACCATAAAACCAAAGGCTATTAGAAGAAAAACCAAGACCTACTATGCCCTTTACGTTTACCATTACGATCCTTTAACCAAGAAGGTAAGGTGGTGCTACTATGGAAAAACAAAAAGATAAGATGGTTCAGATTAAGCAGAAGGATCTGGATAAAATCCTCAGCTTTTTGGAACGTGTTGAGAGGTTTCTTTCAGGTACCAAAGAATTATCTTAAATATTACAAATCTTAAAAAATTAAGATCTCATAGATTTTTATTTCAGTTTATCTGAAAAATTATGGCATATTGAATTTAAAAAAAGATGTTAAGTCCCTTTTCAGAGACCTATTATGTTCAATCACCTAGGTTGTTCAGCAACCTTTTGAATGATTTCAGCACTTTCATCGATAGATAGCATTGGATGAACCTTAAATTGAAGCCAAGGCGAGTATTTTAAAAGAGATGCATAGAGTTCTTTTTCACCAAGTTCACTAATTGCGTATCCCATTGAGCCGTCAACAGTCAACCCAAAGTCTTTAATAACTCCACTTTGAAGGTCACCCTTGGTCATTTCAGTCAGCTTCAACCAATGTTTAGGTAATTCCTCTGGAGGTGGTGAAGGTGCGTTAGGATTCATTTCCCATAGAACTAACCATTTAGTCATGGTAGATCTATATATCTTAAAATGGTATATATAATTATCATAATATGTTAATATTATATAGGTCAACCTTTTAATTTCAAACTATTTATTAGTTCTTTCTACCCTAACTATAGAGTAGTTGAAGACGCTTAAAGAATTCCTCAGTAGAATCACTGAACTGAATAGAAGAGCAACCTATGAGAAGGGACTCAATGCGTACTTTGAATATGTTGGTATGGAACCCGATAGCTACTTCATGACCAAAGATAAATATGAGAATGATGTCGAAGACTTTTTCTTCAAGAGCCTCAAAAATAAATCAACATCATTGACAGTAGCACTACTCTATGCAAGAGCTATAAAAGATTTCTTTAAAGAGAACGGGGTAGAATTACCTGATGAATTCTGGAGAAAAATCGATAAGAAATTTGGGCGCAGTAGTATTAAGAGTAGGGGTGTAGAAGATTTAGATCCGTGGGGCGTGGGCTTTGGAGATGCATGATTTTCTGATATACTAAAATATCATCTTAAACTCGTTTTCAGGAGTGCTTTGATAAATTATCATCAGGTAAGATATTAGTAAAAAAATAGAAAGAATATTTTGCCAAGCATATCAAAGAAGCGTGAAATGAAAAGCCTCGAGGGGGCTAACATTGGGTTTCCCAGTAGTCCTTTTATTGGATTTTTGGGAGTGGGAGGAAGATTAGTTTAGGACATTCTTCATCAAGTATTTAATCCAAATGAAACTAACTCGTTGATTGTGGCTGAGGAAGATTAATTTCTTCCAAGCCTAAGGCTTTCAGATAGCTATTTAATGTCGCATTTGAGTCGAAGATCTTGGTGCAAGATGATGATATTGTGAGCTCAAATTTGTCATCCTTTCTTTCGACAGCTGCTATGAAGTCATGATCCTTCGATGTTACCTTATTCTGGTCTAAGTTTATCTCCCCGCCTGCCTGACAGTCTAAATGCCATACATCGACACCGCACCTAAGCCACAATATATTTCACCTGCTGTATCATAATAATATAAAGTAAATAACAATATAACTCCATCTCCTGTAAATATGTTAAGAGCCAAAAAGTTGGTGGTGTCAGTGAGTTTTGACATAAAAAACGGTTCTATATCTGGATTTGAAATCTGCATGAAACACTAGAAGCATTTACCCTTATAAAATGTGGAATCTGTGGGGTCTGAAGCGTTTTTGGTGCTAGAATTGGGTCTAAAAATACAAAGATGTTGATAACTCCAGAATATATGAATCTGGAGAGAATAAAAAAATCATCAATAATAATGGGAAATAGTCCCAATTCACTTTTACCTGAACAATTTCTTGATCAAACCGATCAATCCCGTTGAATTAAGTATTGAAAATTTCAACAGTATGATTATGAAATTTAAAGTTTGGGAAAATAAGAGGGTTGATGATTAAATGCATGTATCTGATAAGGACCTGATGGGAAGGTATCTCTACTTCAAGTATCTAAGAGATCAAGAAAGTAATAAAAAGGGTGAAAAACCAAAAAATGATTCTATTACAACCTTTTGTAACAAATCAAATGAAGGAAGAAGAAAGTTCGACCCTTACAGGAATGGAAAATGAGAAGTTCTCAACAAGCGAGGACATAGAAGCTTTCGATGCCATTGCCAAGCATATCAAAGAAGCATGAAAGATAAGCCTCGAGGGGGCACTATAATTGAAATTCGGAACCTAAGATATATACAGACTTATCAAATTATTAAAACAAATGCTTTGGAATCCATCATAATTTACATTTATGGTAATGAATAATAATAACAAAGTTGCTATTTATTATTATGGCTACACAAGGTGTAAAACCACTACTGGATACTATAGAAGAACTTCATCGTTTCGAGAGAAGTG
>JAEOTF010000035.1 GCA_016840025.1 Candidatus Hodarchaeota archaeon | reverse complement strand
GCCTTTTTTACTCTCTATACGTATTATGTCTTGCACATTGATGAAACAAACTTCACCTACTTGTGGTAATTGAAAACAAAAGGAAGCACCAGTTTCAGGGAAATCACCTATGTTCTCTAATAACTGTTTATATTCCCTTTTCCCAATATCCAGCTTCAATGTACCAGTAATTTGATCATATTGGTAGATAAGTCGATCATCAACAAGATATTCACTAGTTCTCTCAATTATTGGTAAATCTACGTCTTGCTCTGTCATAAAAACACCTATATCAATGGTTAGCTGTTATATTATTTTTTCTGCTTTATCACTTGAATAAAACTTCGGATACTTTTTGATTGCTTTAGAATCAAAACGACCTTCATGTATGTCGTTAAAGAACTCTTCCATACTGTTTTGGAGTGGTTCCATGTTCTCTCCTGTAAAAAGTGAGACCTCATGATATTGATTAATTTCTGTAATTTTATCGACCAACATTTCACCATTAATTCGGGCGACCTTTCGGGGGAGATCTAACTTGTTTCCAATAAGTAACATTGGTGGTAGTGGCTCTAACCAAGTATTATATATCTTATTAACTTCATTATACCAGGTCTTAATGTTCATGAACGATTGAAGATTATCGAGGGCAAAAACAACTAAAATTGCATCCACCTGTTTTAATGTCACGTTTTGTAGGTGATCGAGCGGGTGTGTATCCTCTTTTCTTTGTCCTGCTAAATCAAAGAGTTGTAGCTTATGTTCTCCAAGACTACATCCATCAATCTTGATGTAAAATGTTCTTGATACAGCTCCTTGCTTATCAGCTACGTAGCCGGTTCGTAAAAAATTTACTAGTGTTGTTTTACCGCAACCCCCTTCCCCGAGAAGAAGTAATTTTATTCTTTTCTTCTTTTTTTTCAGATAGAAGGTTAATTTCTGGAAAGAGTAGGAATTCTTAGGCAAAACTTGCACCTACTTCTTATGCACAAGCATCTCTAATTCGGGCACCTCCCTGTACAGATGCATAATCACAAGTTCGAATTCTTCATCTCTCATTCTAGCTCGAAGATCCGAAAGAACATGTTCAGTTAGTAACTGATCAAGTACGGATTTCATTATCACAACTTCTTCAAGTTTACCTACTGGACATACTGCGGTTTCTACTATTGAACCATCTAATCTATCTTTTAGCTCAACTAGCAAGCGTTTTAGCCATTTGACTTGATGTTCTACTAGTGATAAGAGAGCATCATTCTGATTAGGCGGAATTGTCAACATTTTTGATACAAGTTCTTTAGCCAGGGATGAACCCTTGGCCCCGTGAATTTTATTCTTTTTTAGTTCCACTAACGCGATATTAGGCATGTGTTTCTTGGTTAGTTTTTTCAACTTTTCATCTATAAGACAGAATTCTCCAAACGCATTTAGGGGTTTTAATTGGAATTCCTCTAGGAAATCTTCCTTTGAGATGAACCATGGACGCATAATATAAGGTGACAGAGCAAAATAATCCTGCAATGTATTCGCCCAATGTTCTGAATCCGCACCACTCCCACATAGAATAACGGAATACCCTCGAAGAGTTAAATCTACTACTTTATATAAGTCTTTTCCAAAGTTAAGAAGTAAGCGTAAATCTCCTACTTGGCTAAGACCACTTATCTCATCAGCTTTAGTAGCGGAGTATTTATGGCCTCTATATCTATTATCTCCATCAACCACTACGATATTTACGTGTAGTTCATCTGGTTTGCATTTAGATTCGACATGATAGGTGGTTAGATTGCCGAAAAAGTCATCATCTGTAGTTTGTTCACTAATAACTCGTACTACTGACTCATCAGATTCATCTATTAGTATTTTTTGACCACAGATATCGCATAAAAAAGCTATTTGAGACATTTAACCACACTGTGGGGCTTTTTTCAATTCTTTTGTTTTGTAAGACTATCAAGCTTTTTAACTTTATTTCTGAAAAGTTTACTAGTAAGGATTTTTAACTTTAGCTCTTAGATGTGATGTACATTAATCATCAATATCGCTAGATAGTTAACTTTAAACAAATATCAGGAGTGAATCATTTCAAGAAGTCCTTCAATTCTGGTACGTACCTGTTCTTCTGAATAAACCCGGCTATCACACATGTCAGCTTCTATTATTACACCGGGAACGCCTGTCCGTTCCTGAACAATTCTTTTGGTTATGGGTTGACCCAATGAATACCGTTTACAGCTACGATCTGAATGAAGAACAAATCCATCCAGATCAAATTCATTAATTAATTTTACAATAAGATCTATTTTATGATTTAACGTCTGGTTAAGATAAATAGTTGAATACATCTTAGCAATCTCTTCAATCGGGTCACCACCGGTGATAGCACCTGACCACGCATGAGTATAGGTATCTACAGGAAAAACAACCCCTTCTGCTGCAAGGGAATTGAAAAACTTATAGACATTATACCACATAGGTATATTGTCCCATAATAACCTGGTTTTTTCATCAACAGTTATCGCCCCTTCTCCCTTCTTAACCCGATCTTTTATCTCCCCCAGTAATATTTGATAATAATCTACTGCTTTTTTAGTCCCTCTACGTGTTACTATGGGAGCCATAGCCAGAAATCTATCGGCACAGTTTAAAGGAGTTGGTTTTGCTTTACATTCATATAATACAGATCTCCAAAGTTGAACTGCTTCACTAGATAAACGAGCTGCGTCATTTAATTTAGATTCTACAAAATTCTTTCCTGTATGACTCTGGAGAAATTCTATGAGATCCCAAAGCTGCTTCATGACATACTCTTTTTGATGTTTCTCAAGTCTATCCCGAACTGGTGGCGTATCAAACATAAACATAGGGATATGGAAATGATGAGAAAGGGCTTCATACCATTTCATTACGGTACCACAGATATTATTACCACAGATTAACACATCAGGTTTTCTTAATCCCTTCATAGGACTAATTTTAGGATTTAATACAGACCCAAGAGAAACTCGTGCATAAGAACACAAATCTTGAGACCATCCATGAGATTCTGCTACTTGACAGAGAGTTACGCCCTTTTTTTGTGCACCCACAACTGCTCCATAATTTTCGGGATAGAGAGGAAGTATGCCCATAGATACTAGTATTTCTACGGGTGCACCACTTGTTACCCATGCAATCTTAGGACCAATAAAAGGAATGAGCGGAAGAATCTTGCTATTCCGATAATAAGAGGTCATCATGCTCTTTAGATCTTTATTTGTTCGTAGGTTCCGATATACTCGTTCTTGCATTTGATCCCACGCCTATTTCAGATTCTTTAATTTTTCAGGAAAAAGTTTACTCATAATGATCTCATCATCTAGTTTTCCATCGGGATAGATCCATCTATTTTTCAAAATACCTTCTTCTATAAAACCATATTTAGAATATAGGTTACGAGCGCGGATATTACCAGCACAAACATGTAATTCCAATCGTGCAATGCCAGTTTTGGATTCTCCAACTTTAATTGCTAATCCCATCAAAAAATCGCCTACACCACGTCCCTGAAACTTGGGTAAGACTCCCATCCCCATCCCTGCTGTATGTTTATTTCTATTTATTGAGGAAAATCCTAAAGTTACATTTCCTGCAAATTCTACTTCATTTCCTCCTTTAATTCTCATAGCATTGAAAGGTAGCATTCTATTATAATTGATCCCTCCACTCTCAGGATACCATGAATTAATCATTTCTGATGTAATTTCAATTATATAGTAAAAAAATTCTTTTGGAGCATTCTTATAGCCTTCTTGTACTAATTTTCTATCGGTAACTTTAGCAGGACGGATATAGAATCTATCCCTTCCGAATTTTCTTTCTACCGCAAATTTATTGGGATCGAAATTCATACAATTCCGCTCAACAGTAAATGGATTACTTTTTCATATAAACATGATGCTTGGTATTATAAATCGAGAAATCACTATAACTTGAGTTTGGGAGAACCTCAGCTAAACCTAGCACAAGCAATCCTCTTGATTTTAACTGTTGATGAAATTTTTTGATTAATTTTGGTTTCTGAGATGCTGAAAAATAAATCATGACATTACGACATAAAATTAAGTCAAATTTAGTATCTAATATTGAATCCTTTTCATGTGTTAGGTTGTTCCAACTGAAGGTTATATATTTCTTCAGATGAGGGGAAACTTGAATAGCTTCAGGGGAAGAAAAAGTAAAATATTCCTGTTGTATTTCTAATGGTGTTTCAAATAGGTAATCTGCGGGATATTTACCTTTCTGTGCGGCGTCTAACGATTTTTGATTGAAATCAGATGCAATAATTTTAACATGATGAGCTCTGAGTTTTAACTCGTTACATAAGATAGCTAATGTATAGGCTTCCGCGCCATCAGCGCAACCTGCAGACCATATCCTAATAGGTTTTTGTGGGTTTCTTTTCAGAAGAGTCGGGAGAATATCTGATTTAATAAAAATAAATGTTTTAATATTACGAAAAAAACGTGTAAAATTAACAGAAAATGCTTGACGCAATTTTTTTTGTTCTTCGAGGTCTTCAAAAGCGAATTCAATATACTCCGAGACGGATTGATGCCCAGTTCGCAAAAGGCGTCTACGAAGTCGACGTTTTAGATGGTTTTTCTCCAATGAGGAGACATCTACGTCTAAAAACTTTAGGATAAATGCTAATCGTTTGAAATCCTTGTCAGAAATGACGATGTCAATCATCATGGTGAGATCTCATTTTTAATCGATGATTTATTCCATCAATACTATCGATCTACAAAACTGCCTTTAACCTTCCACCAACATGATAAACTTCCAATCTTCCATCTATGAGGTGGAAATAGACTGCTCTTCCCTTTTTTCCACCGAGATCTTCCGCTGCAACATTTAATTGGTATTTCTCCAGTTGCTGTCTTACAGCTTGGATATTTTGGCGGTAAACATCTAATGCAGAATTTCGGAATTTTGAAAGCATATTTGCTCCCCCAACAATCTTTACCACAGTTTCTCGCTTCAGCACATTATTTTTTCTGAATAAAGCTAGTAACCTTGGAATAGCTGTGTCTGCATATTTTCCAAAGAATTCAAAATTGTTGCTATTCTCACTTGTCGGCAGAACAACATGAGCTAGGGCTCCAATTTGTCTTTGAGGGGTATAAAAAGCAATAGCTATACAGGATCCCAGTCCTCGAATCTGTAATACCTTAGGACTATTTTCTAAGATAATTTGTCCAGTTGGTACATCCAAGACATTCGGATCCTTCAAAGACATAGTGCTATCTATCCTATTTTCCGTTAATATTCTTTAAATAATTCTAACAGAGCTAGTACAGTATTATTTAGCATAGACCATTAAACAAGTTGTGATTTGGCACCACCTGTGAAGTAGCTACTTTTTTTGCGTCTAAATCTAACTGTCGAATATATTGTCTTCTTCAAGCAGAAAAGAGTTTAGTACGAATAAATCCACCAAGATATACAATATTTACTAACATATCTGCTATTCTAGAAGTTCTACAAATGCTTGAATACGAGTTCGTAATTGCTCAAGATTAGAAAGGAGTGGATCTGTTTCGATTATAAGATTCGGAATTCTCTCCCTTTCCAGCGTCTCCTTAAACATGACGCGTTCAAATGCATCAGGATCGCAAAATTGCCAGTTAAGATGAATTACCCCATCAATTTTTCTTTCTTGTACTAATTTAAGCAGAGATTCTCTTTTATTATAAAGATCGTAACGTGTTGACGAAGGTATTTTCGATAGATAGGCCTTTCCTAGCGCACTATAGCTATTTAGAGAGTGGTTAAATTGCATCTTGTAATCATTGTGTCCAAATGAAAGTAATTCTCCAACAATTAAACTTCCGACTTCTTCTATAGTATCGAATACATTTAAATCGTGAAACATACCGCCTACAACAAGAATACGAGGTTTCTCTACTTCCTCGGGTTTTTTTTGAGCTTGCCATTCTTCAAGAATGTTGCTAAGATACTGTTGATAGTCTTCAAGAAGAAACAGGTCTTTACCAGCTATACAGGCTATCATGTCGCTAAATCGAATTTGGGATGGATTTGCTAAATGTACAGATTCTATTTCACTTAATAGCTTTCTAACATCTGTATAGAGTTCTATACTGGATTTAATACGTTTTTCATCTGGTGATGCTCCAGTAATTTTTCCCAACATTTTTGAAAGTTTCTGAAGCTCTGCAATAAAGAAAGGGGTGGCATATTGATCTATTGTAGAAACAGGTTGACGCAGAAACAGAATAGGAAAATCAGAAAAGGCATGTTGAAAAATGTCGCTAACATTCTGCATTGAATCGCAAAAGTTCTCAGTAAAAAGAACAGCAGAAAGAGCTTTATTAATGTCATGATGTTCAATGAATTGACTAAGGATGTTTCGTAAATAAGAGCAGCAGAATATTTGAACAAACGAATCAAGGGGTTGATCTGAAGTTCTAGAAGGATAAAGACGACCAGCATGCATTTTTGCTGCATGCACAAGTTCCACAGGCACTAGGTCAGTGAAAAAACCTAGTACAGGTCTTTCTCCATCTGTTTGAATCCTCTCAAAATATTTAAGAGGTTGTTCTAGAGCGTGACGAAACATCTGAACCTCTTTTAGGGAATTACTGGAAGAGTTCATTCATAAACCAACCAAACGTTAAAGTAATTGACCAATTATTATTTAATTTGGTAAGTAGTTCATCATCTCACTAAATGAATCACATCCACAATTATGAAAATGGTTGAAAGTGGTTGCTCTATGTCATTTAAATTAAAAATTTTAGGGATTTCGGGCAGTCCTCGTCTAGCTTCCACTAATTTTATCGTTAAAAAAGTTTTAAACTATGCTAAGGACAAATATTCTGTTGAAACCGATTATTTCACAGTTCATAGAAAAAAAATAAATTTCTGTATCCATTGTGACTATTGTATTCGAAAAAAACAAGGTTGTATTCACAAAGACGATTTACAGGATTTCTATCCAAAATTGGAGTGGGCTAATGCGTGGATTCTAGCGAGTCCAGTCTATCAGGGGCAAATTAGTGGACAATTAAAGGTAATAATGGATCGCTGTCGAGCTTTGGTTGCGAAAAATCCCAAAGTATTTGAGAATAAAGTGGGAATGGCGATTGCAGTTGGAGGAGATAGGATTGGAGGGCAAGAACAAACCATACATACAATCTTAGACTTTTATATCATAAATGAGATGATCCCAGTGGGTGGTGGATCTTTTGGGGCGAATCTTGGAGGAACTGTGTGGTCCAAAGATAAAGGAGCAGAAGGAGCTGCAGCAGATGAGGAAGGATGGAGAACTATTAAAAAGACTGTAAGACGTATGATTAAAGTAACGTCATCCATCTATAATGAAGTAGAAGAGGGATAAACCATAAAAATCGTATGGGCTATAACAGGAGCTGGAGACCTTCTTCCTGAGATATTTGAAGTTATGGAGGAAGTAGCTAGAAATAAACATCTGAAAATCACTATCCTCTTATCTATTGCTGCTAATAAGGTAGTAAAGTGGTATAAGCTTGAAGATAAAATGAATGGCATTACTGAGAAGATTTTAATTGAAAAAGATGCTAATCGACCCTTCATAGCGGGACCCTTACAGGCAGGAAAATATAATTGTTTATTGGTAGCTCCTGCAACTGCTAATACAGTAGCAAAAATTGTTCATGGAATAGCTGATACAAATATTACAAATGCAGTTGCTCAAGCTAATAAAACCACCCTACCTATCTACATATTCCCTGTTGACCAGAAAAAAGGCACTACAACAACTATAACTCCGCAAGGAGATAAAATTACGATTACGATGCGTGATATTGACTTAGAGAATACTAACAAACTAAGAGCTATGAGCGGTATAACTGTTTTAGAAACACCTAGGGAAATCAGCACTATAATTTCCAATTTAGTCGAATAGAGTTCCGTACATAAAAAAACACTTTTTTTTTAACGGAAAAGAAATCCAAATGAGCTGTGATTGAATTCTCTCCAATAGAAGGCTGAAACCTAGTTTTAATTGATATTATCTCTATATTTATAACTAAATATAAAAGAGAAAACTTTTCAGAAGAAAGAGAAAGGGGCTTTTTGAAAACTCAAAAAAGCTATTGGAGTTACTAAAATGACTGAAGCAACATCTGGTGAAGTTGTTTTTAATCGATATCTGGTAGTCTTAGGCGCGTTGATTGTTCAACTCTGTTTAGGATCAATTTATGCTTGGTCAATCTTTCAAGCTTCTCTGAAAGAAGCACCGTATGAATGGGATAATTTATTAACCCAATTGCCATTTTCTGCTGGGCTTGCAAGCTTTGCTATTGTTATGATTTTAGCAGGTCGGTGGCAAGACCGAATTGGACCTACTAAAGTAGCTAGTTTAGGTGGAATTCTTTTAGGAGTTGGTTATATGCTAGCGTTTTTAGTAGATCCTTTATTTGGTGATAGTGACCCAATTGTTGGTTTTATTTGGTTAGTATTGACCTATGGTATTATAGGAGGGGCTGGAATTGGATTAGCTTATGTCTGTCCCATCGCAGCTCTTGTTAAGTGGTTCCCTGACATTAAAGGGTTGATCACAGGTATTGCTGTAGCAGGATTTGGTGCTGGAGCACTTATCTTTGCTCAAGCAGAGACTTTTCTAATTGAAATGAATGATGATGAAATAGGCTTAGCTTTTCTTGCACTCGGAATAGTTTATCTTGTTTTAGTAGTCGGTTCAGCTCAATTACTTCGTAATCCTCCACAAGGATGGTTACCCCCTGGTTACTCTCCTTTAGAACAACAGCAGGGATCTACTATTGGAAGAGATTTAAATTGGCAGGAAATGATTCGAACACCTCAATTCTGGCTTTTATGGACGATGTTCATATTTGGTGCCGCAGCAGGTCTTATGACAATCGGAAATGTCAAAAGTTTTGTCCAAGATCAAAATGTAGACATTGATGCAGGCATGGCAGCTACGATAGTGGGTCTTTTGTCAATTTGTAACGCTGCGGGTCGGATTGTATGGGGTGCAATTTCAGATCGAATTGGAAGAATTTATACATTAATTGCCATGTTCAGTGTTTTAGGAATTACAATGCTGTTATATGGAAATGTAACAGATTTAGTCTTCCTTACATTGGGAGCAATGGTAATCGGTTTCTGTTTTGGAGGTAACTTTGCATTATTTCCGTCTACTACAGCCGATTATTTCGGAAGCAAAAATGTCGGGCAAAATTACGGGTTTGTATTTACAGCCTATGGGGTAGCAGGTGTTTCAGCGGGATTCATTGCAGGTTACATTGTTGACACCACAGATAGCTATCTGTTAGCATTTAGTCTAATGGGTGTGCTTGCATTGGTTGCAGTTGGTCTTGCTGTTTTTGCAGAGTACATAAACCGGCAAGAAAAGACCAGTGCTCCTATCTGAGATCCCAAAATCCCAAATCCAATCTTATTTCTTTTTCTATTTAGTCTCACTACCATTTATTCTGGTGCTCGTACCAGGTTCATTTTTTTGATTCTATTTAGTCACACTGGAGCCCGTACCAGGGTATTCCTCTTTAATTTTAAGCAAATCGTATTATTGTACTGCACTTTCATCTTCAATATCCAGACGCGTGTCCATCCTTACGTGGGTCTGATCCAGCAATCCAAGCATTTGGAAGTTTGAAAATAGCTTGACCTCCACCAAAATTAGCCATCGATTCATGAGTAAGTATATGCCCCCTTTTTCTTATTTCTCCTTGGATTTGCAGTGGCAATCTGTTTTCAAGAGCAACATTATTGTTATTTTGGTCATGATGAAACCGAGGATGTTCCAAGGCTTCTTGTGGAGACATATTATAGTCAACAACATTACTTACGAATTGTGCATGGGCTTGGGCCTGGTGTGCACCTCCCATAATACCAAATACACTTACAAAGTTCTTGTTTTTATAGAGAGCTCCAGGAATTATAGTGTGAAAGGGTTTCTTACCTGGTTCATACCGATTCGGATGCTTAGGGTCTAAGGAAAATGATGTACCTCTATTTTGAAGCTTAATTCCAGTATTTTTTGCAACAAGTCCGCTTCCAAAGCCATAGTACAAGCTATTAATGAATGAAACAGCTCTACCTTCCCTATCAGCAGTTGCAAGATAGACTGTATCCTTTCCCGAATCTATTCCAGACTTTGGCGATTCCATTGCTTTATGAGGACTAATTAACTGTACTCTTGCTTTAGCATAAGATCGGGATAATAATTTCTCTAAGGGGACATTAAAAAATTCAGGATCAGCATTGAATTGATACAGATCTGAATAGGCTAATTTTTTCGCTTCAATCATGATATGGTACCGATCAGCAGACTGAGATGAGAAACTAGTAAAATCAAATTCTTCCATTATTACTAACATCTCAAGTGCTGCGAAACCTTGACCATTTGGTGGATGTTCATAGACAGTCGTCCCTCGATAATCCACACTTATTGGTTCCGTTTCTCTAGTTTCATGATTTTCCATATCTTCAAGAGTAAGGAATCCACCATGTTCTTGAACTGTTTGTATGATCGCTTGTGCGATATCACCACAATAGAACTCTTCTACACCTTCCTCAGCAACTTTGGAGAAGACTTGCGCTAGTTCAGGGTTACTCATAATTTCTCCTACATTAGGAGCCCTTCCATTTATTGTGTAAGTTCGTTTAGCATCTTCATTCAATAAGCTTGAGACTAACAGTTTCCATACTTCTGAGATAATAGGACTGACAGGAAACCCATCACGAGCATATTCAATCGCAGGAGTTAGAACTTCCTTCAATTCAAGCGTACCATATTTCTCTACTAGATAACTCCATGCATGCATGGCTCCAGGAACAGTTACACTAGTTCCCCCTCTTATTGGCATTTCTGTCAGTCCTTTGTTCAGTAGATCATCTAAAGATGCTAAAGAACCTGCAGCTCCTGATCCATTCACACTAATGGGCTTTTTTGCTCCTGGAAGATGTATTAATGTAAAAACATCTCCTCCACAACCCGTACTGGCAGGTTCAACCACATCTAATACTGCAGCCACTGCCACTGCAGCATCAACGGCATTTCCACCGTTTTGAAGGATATTTATACCTGCTTGCGTAGCTAATGGTTGTGAAGATGCCACAACTCCGTCTTTAGCAACTATATCACTACGGCCAGTCCAACGGCGCCAGAACATTCCATATTTCTCCTGTAAGCAGAAATCATGTAAGTGACATTATTATGAAAACGACAACAACCATGATAATTATAGGAACGATACAATACATGAAATACAGTGAACCCGCAAGTTTGAATAAAGCCGAAAAGATCGCCCATCTACCCTCTTCTCGTTGTTCAATCTTATCACCGATATGTTCTTTCCCTGGTATGTTTTTAAGCAACTCTACTATCAATAGTAGACCTATAAAGAATGTTGCAAATGATGCCAATGCAAAAAAGCCGCCTGGATCAACATAAAATAAAATAATACAAAATAACACGAATCCACCCAGGATAAGTGCATCTTTTCTTGTTGTTTGGGGTTCTTCAGTTTCTTCTTCATCTAATCCAACATTAATTCGGTCTGTCATCTAAAATTCTCTCACAGGAATGGGTTTGGGTATCTTAGTCCTCTGTGTTTTTGTAAAATTTGTACCAATGTTCTAGGGCTGATTGTTTACGTCTTCCACCCTCATCTTCATAAAAATCGGGAACCTGAATCGCGTTAAAGTCATTGTTTGCATCTATTGCATCCTTTACTACTTTTCTTAACTCTCTGAAAAAGTCTAAGTGCTTTTTTATTTCTGTCTTACCGACTATAGGTCCATGTCCTGGGATTATCTTCTCGATATCCATACGAAGGAAAGTTTCTAGTTGTTGAATCCATATATCCGGATTACAGGAAGGATCTCCCGCATAAGGAAAAGTTTTTGCAAAAATGAGATCACCTGCAATAAGAACTTTCTCTTCTGAAAAAATCGCATAGCAGGAACCTTCAGTATGCCCTCCACAATGGTAACACTCTAATTTCAAGTCATCATTAACAATCTCTAGTTTTTCGGTAAATCCAAGAAATGGAAACGTAAATTCAAGTCCATCCAACAGTGGAGCCATCTCAGGTTGATTTTTCTTCCATTCCTCTAGATCCTCTGGTTTCCATCTTGTTCTCGCAACTTCAGGCATCGAACGTGCTAAACTAGTGGAAGAAAAGATACATGTATCCTTAAACGCTTGTGTACCAAATACATGATCTCCATGAATGTGAGTAAGAAGAAGGAACTTAACGGGTAACCCAAACTCTTTTTCAAGATTTTCACGTAGGAGTTGCCCTGTTTTAGGAAACATTGTAGAATCAATTGCGATAATAAAATCATTAAGAGCTACTCCACCCGCATTACCGCGCCCAATTCCAGTAGTATTCGCTGCTGTATGAGGTGTAATGATCTCTAAATCATAACTAATATTCATGAAAGCCACCTTCAAAGATTCTAACCAAATGACCGAAAAAACGGAAATTATTCGGAAATACCGATTCTTTTGGATAAAAAAGCGTTTAAATTTATACTCTGTGGCAAGAAAACCCACTCATCGTTTGCGTGGGTGGGATGAATTGCCACTCTTCAGGGCTTTAGCCCTGATTTTCAATATACTCGCGGATCATTTCAAGACACGCATTCCCTATGGATGCACAGAAACACCCATCACTCCAAAATGTCTTCTTTTTCCAAAATTCTCGACGAAATTCGGGATACTGCGCCAAAGACGCCGCGAACTCTCCTGTTTTAACCGCCTCACTATTTGGGCGGGTGCTAAGTGAGGTGGGCTGGAAACCAGGAGATGGACATGATCTCGATCCACTTCTAGCTCTTTAATTATAAAATCTGACGTAGCCGCTATATTTTGAAAATAGGGCTTGATTGCTTCCCGTACTGAACCAGAAGGGGCTTACGATATTTTCCCACGAAAATCAAGTGATAAACGATTAAAAATTTGGAGTGGCTCTTCCGTTGATATTTCATCACTCAATCACGCGACAGATCCCTTTACGCCACCGAATGGGTGTCACTAGTTCGATTTTCACGGGTTTGGGGACCCCTGCCAGTTTGATGTAGCGGCCATAATTCTGCATCCCTTTGACCCGGTAGTTCTTTCCCAGGTATAATACAAGGTCGTTGGGTTGGTATTTGTACCGTTGCCGCCGAATACTCACTCGGCCTGGTCGAATCTTATGTCCGCGATATTGTCGCAGATTTTCTTCGTTGAGAGTCTTGTTGCGAGTTCGACGCCCACTAAAGAGGTCTTGTCCACTTACTTTTTTTCCAGTGCGCGTGTCCCCATATTGGGCGTCGTAGAATTTCTGTAAAGCGCGATTATTGCGGCGAATTTGTTCGAAGGCGATAGGATCTACCCGTTTTTGGGTTGTTCCGCCCGCAATGACAAAGGCGTCATTCGAATGAGATTTACAGAGATCCAATTTGTGCCGGTTCATCTTGGTCAAATAGCCGTAGGTATGATGACACTCTAATGCATTCACGAGGCGCCACCGAACTATAGACATAAAAGTTTCGGGCTTAAAAGCTTTAAGTTTCGGTTGCCAAGTATAGAGAAACCCCATTTCTTTGTGATTTTTGGGGGTATGACATTTAATACATAAGGTAATCAGATTACTTGGTCTATCCCCGCGATCTCCTTGCCAAAAGCCGAGGTGATGAACTTCTAAGAGTTTTTGCTTGTTCTTGTTCGTACAGTCGGGGTTTTGGCATTCATGGTTGTCTCGATGTAAAATGTATTCTCGTAAATTCCAAAACCCCGTTTGTTCGCCGTGTTGGTATTCTTGCCCTTCAATCTCAGGATCTTTGATTTTTTGGATGTCAAAGTTGGCTACTTCAATCGTGGTCTGTGGGATCGGCAGAAGAGACTGAAACAACTCAATCCAATGGGAGTGGGTGTCTAACTTGTGTTGAATGGATGGGGCTAACCAGCTTTCCTGTCTCCGTCTGTTGCGCCATCGTGGCGGGCGATGCCGCTTCCGCTGGCGGCGTTGGGTACGATACAGCCGTCTTGCCGTTATTCGCTCGGACATCCCTTCAAGTAAGCGCAGTTCGCCGGTAAAAAGTTCTTCTCGTTCGGTAATGGCAGCAAAGCCGATAGTTGTATATCCCAAATCAATGCCAAGGTTAATCTGCTGTTTGTACCCGCTTGATCCTGTTACGAGTTGGATTGCAAACGGCTCATGTCTATAAATAGTCGCTTTTCTTGCTTTTAGTAGTTTTCGCGCCTTCCGTGGAGTAGTTGGCATTAAGGGGGTCCCATGGCGGTTTAAGACGAAAACTTTACTCATGGGGGGTCATACTCATGTTTTTCTTTTTTTCTATACTCTTGAAATACAGGCTAAAAAGAAGCCTGTCTCCCCGAAGGGAGTGGTCCACATCGCCAATGTTACCAAGGGTTTCCTTGACTTGTCAGCAACACGGTTCCTAACCCAGCAGAACTGTTTAATCACTGACCGCAGAGTTCAGGGCTTGTGGAGCACCTCTGAAGTGCCTATGAGGGATCTCAGGGATTCCATTCCAAGGTAACGGACGACTGGTCAACCATGAGCGGAAGGTTCATGGATGGCAGTTGAGGCTAATCAATGGGGCTTGGGGAGGGAGACCCACTCCAAGCCCACAGATCGCACGGAGTGCGTCTGTGGGTTCATTGACATTAGTATTAAAATAGGTAGGTTACTAGTAGCTAATATTAAACACGCAATAGGATATTATATATGTAGTTGGGGAGAATTGG
>JAEOTF010000034.1 GCA_016840025.1 Candidatus Hodarchaeota archaeon | reverse complement strand
TATCCCCTCGTAGTCTCTTTTCTTCCTCATCGAGATAAGCACTTGCTAATCGACTGGCTTCTTGAACTGCATCTGTAGCAGATGTGGGATCTACCACATTCAGTTCATACTCAATCCAGATTTCTTCAGGTTCAAATTGCCGTACCTGAATTTTTCGTCCTCGGGCTACTCTTTTTGGTAATACGATAAATTTGTCTTTCATGATAAGCTCTCCACATTCACTCATATTCCCTTGATACTTCATTTTATTTAAACCTAGAGAACAGAGGGAGCGAAATACAAGTAATACAACCAACCCATCTAATATAAATGAATCTAACTTTTCTATTCAACGTTTTTTAAAAACAGACGCTTTGAGATGGCTAACAACGAATCTTATCCATGTAGTATACCCATCTGATGTTTATCTGTAAATTTTGTATTCTCGGAGAAAGGAAATCATCGCTAAAGATAAAAAAAACTCACTAGTAGAGCCTCTTATCGATTACTATCGACAGGATTTGGTATGAATGCACCCTTTTACTCTTCAGGAAGAGTTTAATAACCTTCAGGAGATCCAATTTCTCCTCCCTAGTGATAAGATCAGTGATCTTAAGTCCAACCTTCATCAAACTAGTACTTGGGCTAATGTTTTCTGGCGACGACGTCATAGTCACGCCAAGCGAGAAGATCCTGAGCTTCCTTTTGTCTTTCAACAAAATCCTTCTTCGATCTTAGAAATTGGAGCGGGTTATGGGAGAGTTTTACGCAAGCTGATTGATGGTCATGAATGGGATCTGGATTCGATGAAAATCCAGGGAGTTGAAATTTGTAAATACTTCAAGCCTTATTTTCATCGTTATCAAAAAGAACATTCTTCCCTCAAGAAATGTGACATTATTTTTGACGATATTTTGACTACTTCGGCGTTTGAAGGCATTTCTTTTGATCTTATTCTCTTTCCAATGACTTCTTTCCCCAGTTTTGCTTTTGATACCTTAAAGGCTTTTTTCTTTGCTGTCTATCGCCATTTGACCAAGAACGGGATGTTTTTATTTTCCAACTATAAAATTCAAGATCAATTGCTTACTTCTCTTGACCTTCGGAAAGGTCACGATGGGGAGTTACTCCTAGAGCGAGGCCAGGGGGCGATTGCTGCGGAATATTATGAATTTCCAGTGATCGAAACCGAGTTTGGCGCCCAGATAGTGACCTATATGTGTTATAACACTTTTTCCCGTAACTATACTTTGGAGACGAGAGAAATTTATCGGCATACTTTGGATTTTGGGTTTCAGCCTCTTCTTCATGAGATAATTGAGACATCAGGTTTTCGTATTGAGATCTTTGATGATTCGAGCCATTCTCTTGTATATGGCTTAATTAAATCTTAGAAGAACTAAGCAATTTATAAATCTCTTAAAAAGTTCCTTTAGTTAGACAAGAAAAACTCGGAATTAGTAATATATTTTGCAAAATAGTAATTCTATACACTAGGAATACCCAAAATTTCCTTATTTTTTTCTCAAAAAACTCAAATAGGGTGATCGAGTTCTGTATTAGATCACTAATTTCTTTTAAATTGAAAAAATACAAAAAACTAAGTAAAATAGCCATATCTTGCTTATGATCCGAGATTTTTTCAAGAAAATATTAAGAAACATGTTCAATATTCTTATTGATGCAGATTCAATATTAGAATTCGTCTAATACATTCTATTCCCATTTAACAGATTAAAATGAGAAATATCCTGTTAAATTAAGAAAAAAAAGTTTTTGTAGTATTTTAAGGAAAGATCGTTTTTTTCGAGTTTATAAAGGGTATATAATATCACATTCTGAGTTCAACAACTTCATCTAGTCAGGTGTCAAGTTTGTATAAATTATGTTTATATTTATTAAAATTTGGAAATGTCTATTTTTGTCTCAAATTTAAAGAATGGAATACACCTTGCCCTCGAAAGTGCCCTTTTTTCTTAAAATGTATAAATGAGGCTATTGATAAGGAAGAAATCAAGCGCTATGACTTAGAATGTATATACTTAACTCGTATTTTAGATGAAACTGGTTTTCCCACCTTCTTTTGTGAGCTCTTATCGCTGAAGAGACCAAATTGCAGAGCCTGTCTGTTTCGGAAATCTTTCAAAACAGACTAATTCATACCTTTTCGCTCACTAGAGTAATGCAAGCAACTTTCGTAAATCTTTTTTCTCAATTATTTGATTTGCTGCATGCTTTACTGATTGATCTGTGGAATTGAATGCAACTGAAAGACCAGCATTTCTAAACATAGGCACATCGAATTGAGAGTCTCCTACCACAATGCATTCTTTTTTAGTTATGCTTCTTGTCTCAAGAAAATTGTCCAAACATTTGGCTTTTGAGAGTAACTCCACAATCCCTTCTCCTTCTCCTGTTAAAATCCCCGTTTCTTCAGTACACAACTTATTAGCAAACACATTATGAAACTCAAACTCTTTGTCGAGCCTCTCTGCAAGTAAAGAAATACCAGCTGTTAGAATTGTTAGCTGGTAATTGCCTTGTTTGAGTTGCTGAAGGGTTTCTTTGAGTCCTGTCATCACTGGTACATCATTGAGGATTGAGGTAATTTCATCAATATGACGATAACCCCAGAGACGAATATCTCTCCGCATAAATTCTTTATAATCAATTTTGTGATTCAAATAATTCTGAAGGTTTTCAGATGCATCCACCCCCAATTTCTCATGAACGTATTGCCAGCTGCTATTTATGTCAACTAACACCCCATCCATGTCGAAAATTATCATTTTGTATTTCTGATCCAATTTTCAATCCCCATTAGTGACATTTAGCGAAATTATGAGTAAGAATTGTCTTTCACCTTGATTGAACTAATAGCAAACGGTAAATATTTGGTTTAAAACATCAAAAATGTTCCAATAGAAGCTGATGAAGATAATAGCAACTAGTCCAAAAATGAATAAGATTGGACCAAGTGGTAGCCATCGTTTTCCAATCTTCAATTCTAATCCGAGAATATAATATAGGAAAATTATCATTAGGATTGTGCGTATACCAAGGATCCATAACCAAAAAAATCCTCGCATGGAGCTTTGACGACCCCCTCGTGCAAATCGTCCAACTCCAAAATGATCTACAACTCGAAAGGGACCGAAGTGCTTTGTTTCTAGAGATCGAGTGCTTTCAAACATTGCTCGGGCCCTATCTTTAGAAAATTCACCATTTACAATCTTTTGGAGCTTTGGCGCTGAATAGCTTGCTCCACAGATGTTACAGCGGACTCTCACGAGATTAACTTCCTCTCTCAATGGATCCTTCTCAAAGATTAATGCAACTATTTCTCGTGTCTGCTCTTTTGCCTCTGGAGCAATTTTTCTGAGAGCAATTGCGTTCTGAATCCCCATGTCAATATTTTGTCTTGTAATCACAAAATAAGGATTTTGACTCTGCTTAGTATAATAAATCTGTAGCATATTCTTATCATCTGGACAAAACCAGTATTTGCTTTGCTCCTTCTCTAAATCTATATCGGAGGTATTCGTATCGGTTTGTTCACTCATTTAGACTCCTCATAATAGAAATAGTCTTGAATAATACAATTTGTAGTTTGTTTGCTATACAAGGAAATAAGTATGTCATACTTTTAATGTTTATTATAAGGTGTGGCACCTGTTTTATCAGGTGATAAGTTTAAGATTCCTAGAAAACCTTATTCAGATTAATTAGATTGTCAAATTTATAAGACGGAGATTAATCTAATATTAATGTTGAAAGCAAAAAAAAAGAATTTAGGTGATAAAATGTCAGAAGACAAAGAAAAATCGTTTTTAAAGTTTGAAATTACTGGGGGGCCTGCTTTTTCAGTTGTGAGAGTTTTTTTAGAGCAACCAGGTCAACAGGTACGAGCAGAAGGAGGTAGGATGGTTTATATGGATGGACATATCC
>JAEOTF010000271.1 GCA_016840025.1 Candidatus Hodarchaeota archaeon | reverse complement strand
GACAAATCGATTATGAAGATAATTAGCCTCATAGACCCTGTATTCATTAATCCAGTCTTTGTCTTTTATACGATCCAAGAAATAAAGACCCATCGTACTATCGACTGCAGTAATAGACCAGCGGGTTGGCACTAACCGTCGATTTTTCTCTACGCCAAACATACCGACGGAAAATGCTTTGACAATCTGGCTTCCCAGCACTTTATTCATGTAGAGATAGCGAATTGCTTCATTAGCTTGAAGGTCTGTGTCGTGAAATGCAACTTCTAGACGTTGACACGTTTTTCCCGTTCCTATTGAGAGGTCTTTCAGCGGAGCGGAAGGTCCCATTGGTTGGACATCAGAGTCAAGCATTAGAACTTGTTTGGGCTTCTTTTTGAAAGTAACTTCAACATCCACAGGTGCCCGAGAGAGTGTGAGTTCGCGGGTGTGGTCTAAAAGCTTACCTCCTGCATGTGGTCTAGTTACATCAACCCGGAATTTACCACGAATCAATTTGGAACGAAAATCAACAATATCCTTCATGGAGCGACCGTACCATAGTTCAGTTGTGTCTAACGAAAATGTATCCCCTGAGATAGGTGGAACCATTGGCCCTGCCTGGACAAATGGATAGCCTATTCTTCCAATAAACACTCCTGGTGGGGAAGCTCCTTCAAGGTTCTCTGAAAAAAGGTCTTTAGTTTTTTGGTACACCCATGCACGAGCTGCAACAGGGCATTTCGTCCGCCCACAAAGTCCAAACCGTCCTTTACAAACCACACATTTACTGTCCCCTTTCGCTTGTGTTGTGATCGCAGAATTTGGCCATAAGTCCGCAGCGTCCCCTTGGGATGTAATTAAATTACTTATCCAAGGAAGTTGGCGTTTGACTTTCTTCTTTGATTTTCCAAAACGGAGGTTTGTAGAAGAGGGCATGGGATAATTCACTTTAATCAATATATGTTGACGTCCAAAAACCTACTGGAGTTAAGTGAAAGTGAACTAACAAGGAAATTGGAGTCTTCAGTGTATACAAAGTTAATAATACAAACAAGAACGACAATATCAATGAGAATGTCATACAGCTGATAATTTCACTTCTTTTAATTAAAATCGGTAAATTTAGTCAGGGAGTTGGGAAATCTTTAGGACAAAACTAAGTCGCAGCTGCAACCTTTTTTTAACCATATATTCTATAGTCATTAATTAATAGCGGAATAGGAAGGGTACAACATAATCCCACTGAAATTAGAAGTCCAGACACTGGATTATCTTGAAGAAAGGCCACAATCCCGCTGCTTATCAGAAATAAGCCTAAAATGAAAGAAAGAATTGATGTACGTACAATACTCTTGGATGTAATTGGTCCTTTTACCTTCTGTGTCATTTTATTCCCTGGCATTGATTTCTCCGTTCGTTGAAAGGTGCTACTTTTTCCCATTAGCCCAGATACCACTGCAGATGCTAAGAAGGGAAAACACATGAGTGAAAAGATGCCAAAGGGAATTACTTCCCAAAAAGAATGAGCTGGCACTCCTTCTTGCTTTCCCCATCTTTGAGCATGGGTGGCAGTTAGAAAATTGGCTAGCATCAAAAAGGTGGGCATCACCAGAAATAAAGGCAAAGAATCCCCCATTCTAATCAGGGGAAGATCTAGCAGGACTAGGAAACTCGCCATTGTAGCGAGGAGAAGAATACTTACAGTGGAAGGGGTGACACTAGCTGTCAAAAGTAGATCGATTTTGTGGAATATGGGTAAATCACTTCTTATAATCAAGCCTGCACGTTTTCGGAGGACAGCTGTTGTTCCTTGCCCCCATCGCCAAAGTTGTACAATATGTGATGAAAAATGCCAAGGTGTCAAGCCAATTGATCCATAAGTATTGGCAAGTCTCGAATGATAACCTTTTACAAAGAGTTTCACGCTGGTATCAAAATCCTCAACCAACGTCTCTTCACTAAACCCTCCTATGTCAAGAAGCGCACTCTTTCTGAAAGCTCCTGTAGTTCCAGTGAAGGTAACACGTCTAAAAGCATTCTTACCTTTCTCCACTACTTCATACAGGACACCATGAACAAGTCCTGAGCATGATCTCGTGATGCAATCCATGTTCCGGAAAGAGAGTTTAGCTTGGACAATAGCTACTTTCTCATCAGAAAAATAGGGAACAACGCTATTCAAGAGATGAGGGAGAGGAATCTGGTCAGCATCGAGAATGAATAGTATTTCCCCCCTTATTTCTTTAAGCACGCCGTTAATGGCTCCTGCCTTAAATCCTTCTCGATTTTTTCTATGTCTGTACTCAACCCCCAGTGTTTCACAAAGTTCTTTCGTGTCACTTGCAAGATCTTGTTGTGTGGTATCATCTACAACAACAATCTCAAATTTGTCTTTGGGATAGTCTAATTTTAATGCAGCTTCCAAAGTTTGGCGGAAGACAGCTAGAGATTCGTTGAAAATTGGAAGTAAAAGTGTTACCATTGGTTTATCTTCATCAGATAGGACTTCAATAGCCAGTTTTTTCCGTGGATTTCTCAGTGCTAAAGCGAGCATAATGAATAAATAAATCGCAAAAGAAAGACCTGCTATTTCTCCTAATAGAATGAATAAATTAATACCTATAGCGAGATAATCATTTGATATGACAATTAAGACAAATGACCAGGCAGTGTAAAGAATCAAAAACCCCGCAAGAAGATAAGACATCACTATGAAGATTTTCGCTAGTAACCTTTGAGATATTGTCGCTGTATCATCCATTCTGAAAACTCCGTGTCTTAGTTCCAATGGTGACCCAAGTTTAATTATCTGATCTGGAATGTGAGTTCGTTCCTTTAGCACTACTAAAATACTAGTTAAAATACTATTGGATATTAATTAGAAGAGAAGGTCAAAAAAGAGAGAACAAACATGCTTCGCGTTTTAGATCGCTTATTCAGTAAAAAACAGCTTCAAGTATTCTTATTAGGGTTAGATAAAGCTGGTAAGACAACCTTTCTAAACCATCTGAAGATTAAAGAATTTACAAATCCTGCAAGAACCATGGGGGCTAATTATGAGGAGATTGACCACGGTCCACTAAAAATGTCGATCTGGGACGTGGGTGGGCAACCTTCTTTCCGAACCTACATATGGCCTAAGATTGTACGTATGAAAGATGTGGATTTAATTTTATGGCTTGTCGATTAATCAGATCTTGAGCGTATGGCGGTTAACGAGGAAGAAATCAGTCGATTATTCTCTTTTGAATCGATTAAGGATGTTCCGATCGGGATTATTGCGAATAAACAAGATGTAGATGGCGCATTGAGTTCAGGCGAGGTAGCAGCTCAATTGAGACTAATGGATCTAGGTTTAGGAAGGCCTATTCAAGTTTTTGCTGCATCAATGCTAACTGGTGAGGGAATAGATGCAATTCTAAAATGGATGGAAGTTATTGCTACAGAAAAATGATTCAACTCTCTAATGGAATCAATGCTTCTTGACTTAGGAAATCTCTATTAGATATATTTGTTGATGGAACTGCTTGCAGAGATCTTATTGATAATCTTCCGCTACCATATTGGAAGAGTACATAGTTAATCATATTGGTAGATTTCTTCAATAGTTGTTATCATTAAATAAAATCAATATAGGGCTTCCCCATTTTATTCTTCTTAATTTAAAGAATGACGTCACTAACGGCGCACTTTAATCCCTGAATAGGTGTCATTAACTTCTTTTTTAAAAATGAAATTTATAAATTCTTTATATTGGTTTATAAATAAATAAATATAAACAGAAAAATAAGATTTAAAAGGAGATTATTGGATTAATTATATAACTCTCAATAGGTGAGAGAGATTGAAATTTTAACACCAAAAACTTTGAGGTTTGGTAATGTCTGAGGT
>JAEOTF010000270.1 GCA_016840025.1 Candidatus Hodarchaeota archaeon | reverse complement strand
ATGATTACAAATTATATCATGTAAGAGACATTGACATCGCAGATGGAAGTTCAACGGATGATATTACAATCTCTGAGGTTCCTATAAGCAAAGATAGCCTTAAATCCGATGATGTATTTGTCCTAGATGGTGGAATGGATCTTTACGTCTGGGTAGGAAAGGATTGCCAAGTTGGAGAGAAAGCTGCAGGAAACAGACTTGCAAGAAAAATAGATGTGGAACGTAAACGTACACCCATGATATATACAGTGTTGGAAGGAGATGAGCCGCCAGGCTTCTTCGACCTCCTTACCAAACTCGGTCAGTAGTCTTACCGCCCCATCTGCGGGCTTCTTTTCTTTTTTTCGTGATTTTTCCTTTTTCAACTATCTTTTTTTGATCCATCTATTTTCTATGGTAAGAAGAGCTAATGAAAAAGGCGGAGTTGAATTTCTTTTGCTGTCCTACGCGCACCTCTCATTTCTATTTCTTCCAAGTGTACAATTGGCTTATTTAACCGTTCAGCGAGCTCTGCAAACCGTTCATTTCGTTTCTGAAGACTCTTCGGTTCTCCTAAAGACGGAGTTCTATGCCAAATAAAATCCAGAAGTAATCGGTTTTCATAGACAAAAACAATATAATATTCATAGGCATATTCCTTAAGACGAATGTCGCCGTCACTCATCCGTTCAGTCGGGAAAGAAATATGATAGACTTCAAACCTTTTCACATCATTAAAATGTATTGTTTTATGGGAAATAGGTATGTTGAAGAAGATTTTTGTTAATATAACAATCTGTTTTTCATTCCAGTAGAAATTAATCCGTTTGCTATAGGTAATTGCTAGGATACCACAAACAATAAGGATTAATCCCAAGGCGAGTATAATATCATAAGGAACGTCCGATCTTTCTCGCAATCCCTCATTAATGGAGAAGAGTCCATAAATCATGAGAAATATAATTCCAAAAAGGATAAGAAAAAATCGGAGTAGTGAGAGCACCCACAAAAATTCAGTTCTGTCTTTTTCATCTGTGAAAGTAGACATTTAAGCTCAAATCCTGGAATATTCTCCCGCAATTGAGTGTGTTCTAATGATGTTAATACATCTTCAGATAATTCAGATAACAGGTATATTAAGGATTCATATTTTTTGAAGAGGACTTTCTTCTTTTTTCTTTTAGAACTCCTTCCAGTTAGGCAGATATGGCAGCAAAATATGCGGAAAAGTCTCTGGATCAATTTAAAATTCATTTTTTTAGCACTGGCGACTTTTTGGTTGATTATAAGTTGAACTTTGTGTCAATAACAAAACTAATGGATAGAAAATGAGCCTTACTAATGATATTCTGATCTGATCTCAGTTTAAAAGTCTATTTTCCAAAAAATAGCACATAAAACTTATTTATGAATCTAGTGTATTATAATAGCACCTTCTTAAGCTCAATTTCATCGATTGTCCCATAAAACCAGTTTAAAGGCAATTTATAGTCTTTTTTAGCCTTTCTTCTCTGTTTTCTCCCTTTTTCCCTTCTCAACTATATTTTTTTGATCCATCTTTTTTCAAAAAAGATGGTATGTCTGCCCCGTCCTTCTTTGAACTCATGATCTATGTCATGGTGAGCATTCTTCTGGTGTTCAGTTATAAGAAAAAAGGCCCATATATTCTGTGTTATTTTGTGGGGGTCATTATAGTGGTGGTGACGCAGGAAGCACCGAATATGGGCACGAGTTATGAGTACGTAGGTTTTGCGATTAGATTTTGGGATGTCCCGTTAGCGATTGGACTGGGATGGTGCTTGACATGTCTCTCCTGCTATTATATTACCGATTTTCTGATGGACGTGGAGCAATGGGATGCTCATAAGAGTTTCATTTCATTCAAAGGTAAAAAGATACGGGCGTATCCTGCTCTTGCTATAATAGATGGATTTCTTGTGTTTATGATGAGTTTAGTTGCCGAACTTCACGGAGCTGAAGTGGGGGTGTGGGTTTATTATCACAGTAAGGAGCTTTCGGATGTTTGGCTGCTCAATGTCCATATTAACACGCTGTGGGCTTACGGTACAGCGGCTTTTGTCTTTAATTTTGTGCTCAGGCTCGCAGACCCTTATTTGAAACATAAAAACCTAGGTAAATTTGAATTAACCCCGTTTATTGTCTTTAGTATTTGTGTTTTTGGGTATTTTGCGCTAGATGCCATCCAAGAAGGAAACTGGAGTTATTTAACCATAGACCTCGCAATAGGGGGTTTTGTGATTGTTTTATGTCTGGGTCATTTTCTAACAAAAAGGATAACAACAAGAGAGCATTCGTCCACGTCCGCAGAGATAGCGTCTTAAGAGAAGAAGAAAACAATGCAAATCGAAGAAAGATTCCTAACCAGTACTTCAATAATTCATTTACTTAACCATGTATTCCTTTATGCATTTCCTAGCATTGTTCTATTTTTACGAGAGGATATTTCACTTACATACCCAGAGATTGGGATCCTGGGAACTATACCCTCTTTGTTAATGGTGTTCCTATCCCCCCTGTCTGGACGGACAAAACCAGGTTTTGAAAATCACGTCATTCTTTTGGGACTTTTAGTGATGGGTTCCTCGCTACTATTGATGAGTGGTGCACAGAACTTTCTTGGAATCGCTATAGCCGTCTTTATTCTAGGCATTGGAGGTGCTGCTTACCATCCTCCTGCTTTTTCAGCAGTTACAAGGCTATATGAGTCCAAAAAAGCAGTAGGAATGAGTCTGAATCAAGGCGCAGGAACAGTTGGGACAGGTCTCGCACCTTTTTTATTAACTATCGGTGCTGGCTTAATTGGTTGGCGTGAAACGTTATTAAGTGCAGCCATTGTCGGATTTATTACTATACCTATTTCCCTATACTTGTTTATTGGAACTTCGGAAGTTATTCGTGGTCTGTCAGTTAAAACCACAATTAGCAGTGAAGAAAACTCTGTTCCCCAAAAGGAATATTCTTTACTAACGCTTTTATCGGGAGTTCTTCTATTTGCCTTATTTCTTGCCACTTTTCGAACTACCATCTTCAGAACAGTCTGTTACTTTTCCGTTACCCTCATGAGTGACTTTTATGGCATGTCAAAGGAAGAATCTGGACTTGTTACTACTATTCTCCTTCTCCTTGGAGCTTTTATGGGATTTATTGGTGGTAAAATATCGGATTCCCAGGAAAATGGACGAATTCAAGTTCTTCTAATTTCAGGAATAGGGACTGTCATTTTTAGTCTATTGATTATTCTAACAATTGAAATATCGCAGATACTCGGTCTTTTGATGTATGGAGGGTTTATACTTCTTTACTTTTTGGGGGCTTCCTCTTTTGCTGCATTACTTGCAGAAGCGGTACCAAAAGAACAACGTACCACAGCATTTGGCTTAAACTTCTCAATTGGTCAGACAGCAGGAGCACTTGCTCCAGCAATATTTGGGTGGCTACTAGATATCAGTATGACAGCTGCAATGGGTTATCTTCTTTTTGTATCCTGCGGAGCGGTAACCATAGTCTTCCTTCTGAACAAAAGGACTGACCTGAGAGACAGTGCATCTACTATTTAATGCCTGAAAATGTGGTTAATTTAGTCAAACAAACATTATCGGACAAAAGATTTCGTTTAGATTCTTAACAGTTACAATGTGGATTTGTTTGTTAATTCTATTCTGAAACGTTCTTAACTTACCATCTTAATCAAGGTTTTAATTATTGGAGATACAGTCTATGTATGAAAAGAATCTTAAATATTTTGGATCAACGTTTTTACTAGTCTTTTTATGCTCAGGAGCTTTAACAGGGAATTCGACGGTTAATTCAGTCGCTACCCTCGACTGGGGTGTGCAAGAAGGTGATCAACTCGTCTATAAAGTGCTTACACTTGAGTTCAATAGTACTAATTATATCACAATAACAGATGAATCGGACGATGAAGTCGGCAAACTCCACCAAGGAAACCTTCTTTATGCTCGTTTGGATGACTTACCAGATCTCATGACCGAATATGAGGTTTTAATTGAGTTTAGTGGTTCTGAAGCGCATGAGTCATGGGATCAAAACTACACCGTACCAATCGCGAGAGAATGGCCGGAGGATTCCGATGGACCATCATTCCTTGCTCCTGTGATCCCAGCCAGATATGATTCTGAATGGGCATCAATGGAGTCTGACTTCGACGCTGTTCCTGGATTTGACGCCCTTAGTAATAATACACACTTTAAACTCACCGGAGCAAATAGTACACTTAATATTACTTACTTTGAGTCAGTTTGGTCAAGAGATAACGGCGTTCTTGAATATTACTACGGTGAATTTGGCGGTCCTGAAGACTTACCAATGATCCTTGAGATAACATTCCTCTACTTCCGTGATGAGAGTGAATGGGGCATGTACTGGGGCATCACTGAAGGTGATTTAGCTGCTTGGCGTTTCGACAACCTGAATTACAATGGATCTGATTCTATGCCTTATTGGGGTGATGAAGAAGGTAGGGATAACCACGTAACTGAAGTCCCCATAGGAGAAGGAAATGAAGAAGAAGACAAAATTATCTACGAAGGCGATCTAGTTGTGCTTTTCTTCAACACTTTGAGTGATTTCTCAATGATGGAACATGGTCCCTACTGGAATGGTACATTTATGACACCTGAATTCCAAGCTGAAGTGGATTTTTCCTTTGAATCAGGTGAAGGCGGTGGACCGAGGTTTTGGTACCCACTTCTCCCCTTAGGAAATGAAATTTTCTATAATAACATTACCGATGAATTTGAATCGCAACATGCCACTACAGTAACTATGACCGCCACTACTCTCAACATCACAATGGATGATGTGAACCATTTTGAAACTATTGAATGGGATCTTACCACTGGTCTTGCATTGGGATATGCCTACGAAGGTGAAGGACCCGAAGGGCTTCCACTTTCCTTCAAGTTAAGTTTCGTCTATCATTTGCCTTGGGGTGAAGCTCAACCAAATTGGGGAATACAGTCAGGGCTTCAAGCACGTTATAAAGCTATAACGGTTCAGAATGGAACTGCTGATTTTATTGTTTTCAATAATGATCCAGCAGAATACTTTGCGATCTATGATGACGATCTCATTGCGTTTAGTATCGAATATCTGGGAGATTTAATGACAGAAGGACCTCATGTGAATTTCTCAATGCGAACCAGCAGTGGCTATGAAGACGAGGATGCAGTTAGTGAATTACGACCTCCTGGACTTGATAAGGGTGATGGACCACCCGCATTTTTCCTGGCCATCCCGATCCGTGATATAGGCTGGTGGCCTCATGTTGTCGACGCCTACACCGCACTTGGACGCACAGTTATTAATACAGCAGATGAAATTGGTTTTTCTATGGAAGAAGAATTCAATGTCACCGCCCGATGGTCCAAAAGCGATGGGTTACTCAATTATTACTATGCCCAAGGTATGGATGATCACGGAAATGAACTGATTCTCGAATTTGAACGCGGCACAACGTTTTACTCAGATGATATTAATTGGCAATGGGGTGTTGCTGAAAATTATTTGCTCACATACATACTAGATATCATTGACTTCGACGGTAATAATTCACTTCAATTCGGTGAGAGCGATCTGATTACGCAAGGTGAGGAATTAGAAGTTTTAATCAAAACATTGAGCAATTTAATGGCCGATGGACCATATTTCAACGCTACAATGCGGAATTCAGGGGGTACAACACAGGATATGGGTATAGAGATTGCTGAACCAGGTTTTGAAGAAACTGAGGAGTTTGATGGACCTCCTTTCCTTTACTTTGTGTTAATGGTTGGTGACAACGCCTACTGGGATCTTCTACAAGAACTATTTGAAGATGCAGGGTATACCGCCACGAACGGCGCAACTAACTTTGAACTAGAGGGTGATTTAGACGAAGGTGGAAACATTGAAGTTCGCTGGAGAAAGAACGATGGTGTTCTCGTCTATTACGACGCCAATATACCAATTGGCAGCACATTTGGACGTTTAAAATTCCATTTGGTCGGTGAAGACCCAGATGTTACTTTCCCCGCTTCAGGAATCAGTGAGGCGACCTCAGAAGCACCACCTGCTATTATCCCTGGTTTCGAATTAATATATGCACTACCAATCCTTATCGGGTTGATAATAGTAAATCGAAAACGACGATAATTCAATACACTTTTCCTCCCTTTTTTTCTAATTTCAGTAATTGGGATTCTTATCTCCCTCCACTTCCTTTTTTTAACAGAAATGATGTCTATAGATTCATGTGAACTAAAGTCTCTTAAATTGTTCTTGGGGGGTACCAAAAACAAGTCCTACAATGGCATTAGAGTCTTCGCCATCTATTTGAAGAAGACCCCTCTCGACAAATTCAGTGAGAAGAGAACGTAATGCTATCGATGATGTTCCAACTGATTTAGCGAGAGAGGCAAGAGGCATATTACCAAGTTCTTCGAGTATAAATAAAGCCGCATATTTGGGGTTTGATGACAAGACATTGCGTGTATGTTCAAGAAGGAGATTTTGACGACGGAGTTCTGTTTGGAGTACAGATATCTTTCGTTTAAGGTCTGAAACTTCTTCTGGTTCACCTTCAATCGATGCAATAAGTTCTCCATCAATAGCACCGAGTTCGGACAATGCCTGCCCAAGGGATTCTTGATCATCTGGACTTGTTTCAGCAAGTTTCCCTTCAATCGATGCCAGCTCGGAGAGCTCTCCATCAATAGCACCGAGTTCGGATAATGCCTTATCAAGAGTTTTTTCTATTGTTTGGCTGGTATTAATGGTGTTGGACTTAGCCCGACTATCAACATCTGCTTCCTCAACCATCTTGACCGAAAACCTGATGGATTCTGCCATCTCCTGTAACTGTTGTTCTACTGTCGCTAATTGATTAGTAATTTCTTCTTGAGACTTACCGGTGACCGCTTTTTTGTCATGCTCGGTCTTTAATCGGATATCTGAGCCAAGAGTCCCCAACTGAGTTAAAAGTGCATCTAATGTAGGCCCCCAAGACTCTAATTTTTCGAATATTGATTTAAGTCCACTAATTTCACTCACTTCCACAGGTTCTCCCGTTTCTTCCTCTATCAAGACAAATTTATCGGCATCAGTGGAAGATGAAACAGTATCAACGGAGGATGAAAGAATTTTCTTAAGATTCTCAAGAATAGGCGTTAATCCAGTCTCTACCCGCTTCAGTATTTTCTCTCTTCTTTTCGTTGTTAATTCTTGAATTACATTATCTAATTTGTCTTCTCTCTTTATTTCTCTCTTCTCGACCTTTATTTCTTTTTGTTCACCCTCATCGTCAAGGAATAATATTTTACCGTCTTCCCCATAAGAAAGTAGCGCACGTATTCGTCGTACACCCTTCACGGAAATATTCATGGTAGAACGATCAATGAATGGCACAAGGATGTTTTGTTTTAGCTCACCAAAGAGTTCGTCAAGCTCTTTTAGAGTTAGATAGTCCTTTTCCGCAGTTCTAAGATAATTCTGTTTTAAGGTTAAAATTTCTACTTCCGCCGATTTTACAAACGTCTTCCGGTCATCCTGCAGTTCACGTAGAAATTGCATAGCAACATCCTTAATATAAGCTCGCTCTTCCTGATTCATTATTCCTTTTCACCCACAAAATATGTATAAGACTTAATATATTGACCCCTATTTATCTTGTAAATTATAACTGTAATTAATTTTTCCACATTAAAAAATATTCAAAATTATAGAATATCAGAGAAACACATACTTTGCGCAAAAGGAAAACACTCAAGAGAAAGGAAGAAAAGTTAAAAAAAAGGAAATGGGATTTGATTGGGGCTTCAATTACCACTGTCTTTTATCCCAGCTGTATCAGAATCTGCAAGGTCATATCATCGTTTCTAAATAGGCGATAAATACATCAATCATCGCGCATAGCTCTTGTTGTGCAGTAGGATCTATTATCCAATCGTTTTTCGGGTTACCACCGAGAGATCCATCACATTTCGCACGGATGTCCTTTTGTAGTTTGTTTATCGCTCTCTCATACTCACCGGCGTTTATCTTTGCGGTTACTTCGGTAAGTTTATTCGACAATGCATTCTTTCGCTGTTCAGCGTTATTTTTGAAGGCACTCTCAGGAAGATTTTGTATCTTCGTGTTAATTCCTTCAATAGCAGATGGTATCTCGCGGACTCCATCGCCATCTGTGTCTAGATAACCTGCATCATCAAGGATCTGATTCGCCTGTTGTACATTATAGCGATAAATATCAGAAACAGGATTGTGCCATTGGGTACCATATATCGCCAGAGGTAAATATTGGTTATAGACGGGAAAAACGTATTCTTCAATTTGTGCAATACTATCATAATCAAGCGCATAGGCAATAGCTTGTCGGACCACAGGATCAGTCAGTGGCGAAATCTGATTGTTAATATACAGAATGTTGCGATACCAACTAGGGACGATAACAATCTCAATTTCATCAGGATATTGTTCTGCCACTACAGCTATTTCGTACCACATGTAACGAGTGAGATCGATAGCTCCGTTACGAAGAGCTGCTACAGTTGCATCTGTACCAGTAATTACGCGAATGGTAAAGCGTTCCATTCGGGGATACTGGGTAATTGTTGGATCGCTGCCGCCTGCGGACGCGATGGGTTCAAGGCCAGTCAAACAGTTGGGATTTGCACCGGTGAACCAGTAGTCGTCGTTGCGGACGAATTTCCACCAGATGGGTGGATTTGCTGCTTCTACTTCATCAAACTTGTAAGGCCCTGTACCGACTTTGGTGGTCATGTTGGTCAGATCGTGCCAGGTGGCATCGTTATACGGTACGGTCTCAAAGATGTGTTTTGGGAAGATTTTGAGTTCGGTGAACAGATAGGAGATAGCCCAGGTATCCATTTCTTCCATCACGAACTGAATAGTACCATCGGGTAGAACTGTACAGCTTGCTATGTCGATCACAGGGGAATAACTCGCTAAGCCTGCGTCCCATGCGTCATTGATATAATTGTATGAGAAGACCACGTCATCTGCATCTACATACTCACCTGAAGTATCAAAATCATGCCATTGGATGCCATCTCGGAGAGTGAAGTTGAAGGTCATTCCGTCTTCGGAGATCGAGTAGGACTCTGCAAGCCAGGGAATGTAACCGCCAGTCTCATTGGTTTGGACCAAGCATTCCCACAACAAAGAGTCTACGAAGGCTGTTCGACCAGTCAAAATTTCGTAGTATAGCATCCCATCGGGATTCCCGTCACGAATGAATTTGAAGTACCGCATTACCCACTCTAAGCCATCCCGATCATCGGGTAAATTGGTGGTATTATGAACGTTCAGTTGAGTTAATGGATTATTCCACGAGATCAAGCCGTGGGGGGTGTAGATCAGTCCATCCATGCCTTTCCGGAGGGGCATAGCATCTTCCTTATTTAAAACTTGGATATAGGGGCATTCTTCCGCTGCAATCATTTGTTGCTGGTAGACATGAAATTGAACTTCATCTAGTGGTCCGTTCATCATAGCATCAAGATGGTTATCTAAGACGGGGTTATGGAAGCCAAAATAATTGGATCCACCCGGATAGTCATTCTGGCTATGCAACATATTCAAGTCAGTAGGCCTGAAGGGATTACGGCTCTGGGTCGTGTAAATTAGGTCATACGGACGGACACTTTCAGATCCCCCGTAATCTCTTAGTATATTGTCCAAAAACCGTAAAGGAACATGGTTAATAGCAAAACCAACTGCTTCTAAATAGGATTTAATCAGTTCTGCACCAATAAAACAATCAGTTTCCCATTCACTAGTAAATAGATCGAACCGAAGTTCTTCACGATCAGTGTCATAACCTTTTACTAAGGTCTGGGGAACAAACGTAGAACTAATAACCAACCAACCCATAAAAAAGGTAAATAATGTTTTTTTAATTCTTCTCTGCCCATTCATCGTAATTCTACTTCCTTTCGGAATTTTACTCTCGCCCTTACTTTTTGTATAGATACTTTGAAAAATTAAAGTAAGGCACTTTCATTCTATTCTACTGGTATTTAAAGAGTAGCAGCATAGATATTTTTCTACCCAACTGTGGTCAATATGCCCAAAGAACATTAGTTATATATAAGTCTTAAAAAATCACTTTAGGAGATTACAGGAGAGAAATAGATGCAAGCACTGCAAGGAAAAGGAAAAGTGGGATTTGGAGTACTAATGCACTTTACATTTCCCCTAATCATTTTGGAGACATACAAAAAATATCGAGAAGTAGCTCAATCATTAGAAGCATTGGGATATGACTCTATCTTTTTTAACGATCATTTCTTTACATTTCCAGCACCTACAGAAAAACCAGTATATGAAACGCTAACTCTCATGTCTGCTATTGCTGCTGTGACTGAAAAAATCAATCTTGGAACTATGGTTTTGGCACAATCTTATCGTAATCCAGCGTTACTTGGAAAAACAACTGCATGCATTGATCAGATCAGTAATGGTCGGCTAATATTTGGTTATGGAGCAGGTTGGTACGAAGAGGAATATCGGGCATATGGATATCAATATCCAGCAGCCAGCGTCAGATTAGCCCAACTAGATGAAGCAATTCAAATTATTAAAGCGATGTGGTTAGGTGAAACACCTTCATTTGAAGGTAAATATTATCGAATTGAAAATGCCCAATGTTTGCCAAAACCACTTCAATCGCCTCGACCACCGATCCTTATAGGTGGATCTGGAGAAAAGAAAACTCTTCGACTAGTAGCTACTCATGCTGATGCTGGAAATATCATGGGGAACTTAGAAACCATTCAACGTAAGTATAATATACTTGAAGAACATTGTAAAACGATTAATCGTCCTTATTCAAAGATTCGTAAGACTACTAATGTGTTTATTCATATTGGCGAAACAAAGCAAGATGTAGAGAAAGAAGCTCAGTGGTATAAGACTAATCATCCGCGAGAACATATTAGAAAACAAACTATGGAAGAATATTTGTCAACACGGGTCAGTGGCACACCAGATGAATGCATCAAGGGTATTCAGAACTATCTAGATATAGGTATGGAGTATCTTATCTTCATGTTTCCCCGTTTGGGAAAGCTTAAGGGACCTGAACTCTTTTCAAAGGAAGTACTCCCATCCTTTAATTAATAGAGATTTTATTAGTAAATCTCTATCTCTCTCTCAGATTTCAGAGATCTATATGAAAAAGAGGTATTATCATGAGTTCACTTGATTCAATCTTTATTCAAATAAAATCTATCTTAGAAAAACATTCTACTGACTTGAAGGTAACAGACGAAATTATTGGCTCTAAAGCTAAAGTAAAAAAACCTGCTTTACATTTATACGGAAAAAAAGAAGTGAGTTTATTCAATAAAAAACCCCAACCCACCTATATTGGGGGTGTAATTCAACAAAAGAACTATGTAAGTTTTTATCTTTCACCAGTCTATTCTCATCCTGAACTTTTAACTCACATAAGTCCAGAATTAAAGAACTTCTTAAAAGGGAAGTCTTGTTTTAATATGAATAAAATAGATTCCAAATTATTAGCAGAGATAGAGAACTCGCTTATAATTGGCATTCAAAAATATAAAGAACTAGAGTGGATTTAAGATACGATTCTTGTCACTTCATACATGGATTGGTGCCCAATCCATACTTTGATGTTCATAATACTGTTTGTACAGCTGTCCGTATTTTCCGCCCCTAGCAAGCAAGGACTCATGTGTGCCCTCTTCAATAATTTGTCCTTTTTCCATCACAATTATTCGATCAGCATTCAGAATAGTTGAGAGTCGGTGGGCAATTATGATTGAAGTCCGACCAGATAGAAGCACCTCAAGAGCTTCTTGAATGACCGCTTCGGTGTAGGCGTCGACTGATGAGGTTGCTTCATCGAGGATGAGAATTTTAGGATCAGATAAGAGTACCCGAGCAAAGCTGATAAGTTGTCTTTGACCCGCGGAAAGGCTTCCTCCCCTTTCACCTACTTGTGTTTGAAGACCTCCTGGCAAATAATCGATAAGTTCCTCTGCATGGACTGCTCTAATAGCTTTCCAAAGATCCTCTTCTGAAGCATCTCGTCTACCGTACCGAATATTTTCCTCTATTGTGCCTGAAAAGAGAAAAACATCCTGTTGAACCATCCCGAGGTTTCGTCTGTAAGAATCCAGCTTCATATCCCTAATATCAATGCTGTCAATTGTAATGGACCCATCTTGAAATTCATAATATCGTGCTAGAAGTTTTACTAAGCTTGATTTACCCGCCCCAGTATGCCCAACCACTGCGAGCTTTTCTGCTTTTTCTACTCTCAGGTTAAATCCCTTAAAGATCCATTCGTCTTTTCCATAACTGAAGTACACATCTTCAAAAGCAATCTCACCTTCCAATTCGCCAGCATCATAAGCACTTGGATTTTGCTGTACATTAGGTTCTGCCTCCAAAATATCAAGGATCCGCTCATATGCAGCCATACCAGCACTAATGTCAGGAAGAAAAGTTGCTAATACCATAATTGGTCGGAAAAACCTTTGAATATAAAGTATAAACACTAACATTGTTGCAGTGTCCATTTGTCCTTCAACACCTAAATAAATAACAGTTATTAGTATGATAGCAGTAATAGTTTCAAGTATAGCCCTCCAACTATGCGTTACTGCCGTTAAACGATAGGCAGATCTGAAATAATCCTTATTTATCTCATTAAACTGCTCGGAAACTGTAGATTCTTGTCCAAAACTCTTACACACCTGAATCCCTTCAATGGATTCTACCATCGCAGAGTTCACAGATGCTATTGATTTCCGATATTTCAGACTAACAATTCTAGCTAGTTTTCTAAGTGAAAACATCAATATAAAGAGGAAAGGGACAGCTGCTAAAGTAATAAGGGCCAATATCGGATCTAACCATAGAAGGATTAGGAAAGTGACAATGCTGATTAAAAAATTGCCCATAGTGTCTGCTAAAAGAATAGTTAGCAAGGAAAAATCCATAGCGTCATTGGAGATTCTTGAATTTAAACTTCCACTCAGATGCTTGTCATAGAAACTCATATCTTGCTCTTGTAACTTATCAAAAATATCCATACGGAGTTTTTCCAAAAAATATGGCGCAAAATTACCTATTTCCCTTCGACGTAAGCTAAACATTATCCAAATTATTGCTGACAAGGCGAGGTAAACCATGCTGGCACCGAGGACTAATGAAAAATCACTATTTGTGTTTTCGATTTCCTTAACTGCAAAACCAACTATAAGAGGAAGGGTAATATCGGCTATTGTTGAAATTAGAATAAATAACGAAATAAAGATGACACTCTTTTTGAAAAGAGCAATCCGTCTCAGATATCGAGTCAATAGTTCGCTATCTGAATAGCTTCGTTTTCGTTTTTCACTGAATAATCCGCGATACATTCCCATGCCAATACCACATTAACTTTGTTTGGCTTTTAATTCAGGTAAGACCAGATGTTTCCCAAAAATACGCCTGTAATCTTTTGAGGTGTGCAATAATTCATGGTGACCCCCCTCTGCAACAATTTTTCCCTGCTTGAGCACTATTATTTTCTCACTTGACCGTATTGTGTGTAAGCGATGGGTAATGATTAATGTCGTTCTATTTTTTACAACATTATCCATAGCACGACTAATCTTCTCTTCTGTTTCACTATCTACTGCAGAGACAGAATCATCAAGAATGAGAATTTCAGGATCTGTTAGAAACGCTCGAGCAATTGCAACCCGTTGTTTCTCTCCTCCAGAGAGTCGTATCCCCCGTTCACCCACAATTGTGTTATACCCTTCGGGAAACTCTCGTACGAAGGGATCAACTTGCGCAAGTTCTGCTGCAACCATTATTTCTTCTTGAGTTGCATTTGGTCTCCCGAAAGCAATATTACCACTTATCGTTCGTGAAAAAAGATAAATATCTTGCTCGATATAACCGATGTGTCTTCTTAATGCTTCAAGAGGATAATCTTGAATATTTACTCCATCCAAAAAAATCGTTCCTTCCTGTGGATCATAAAGGCGTAAGAGTAATTTCATAAGAGTCGTTTTACCGCAGCCTGTTGGGCCAACAACTGCCACTCGTTGATTTGGTTCAACCGTAAAGCTCAGATTTTTAAGAATAGGAGGATTCTCTTCTCCATCCCTATAAGCGAAAGTAACATTTCTAAATTCAATTCTCCCTTTGAAGCCATCGGGCCATTCTTGAAGTGTGCTTTTGCTTTGCTCGTCTTGTTCTAATGTAAGAGCAGTATATAGACGCTTATAAGCTGCAAAACCTGCCATTGCGTCATTAGTAGCCCAAAAGATCATATTTGTTGGATCTATCATAGTGGTAAGAAGTAAATTTGCTGCCAATAATTCACCGAGAGAAAGAGTATTCTGATATACAAGCAAACAGCTCACAAGAAATATCGTTCCGATTGCAATATACAGACACAGTAATGGGTAAAACCTTGAATGAACTCTTGCTTCTCCAATCCGATTATCTCTATACGCAATTACTGCTTGGCTGAATTTGTTTCGCTCCAATTCTTCAGCTGTAAAAGATTTTACAATGGCAGCCCCACTTATAGTATCTTGTAAGGTCACAGCTACATTTGAATGGGTAACCATCCGTTCAGCAGCATATGGAGCAATTTTATTTCGGTAGTCTAAGACAAAATAAATGTAAAGAAGGATAAAGGGAGTACAAAGCAAAGCTAATCTTAGATCAAGAGTTGAAATCAAAATAACAGCCATAATCACTTGAACGAAGGGGTACAAATAAAAAAGTCCGTGAGCGATCATTGTATTGATTACACGCAAATCATTAGTGGCCAGCGCTTGTAAATCGCCTGTTCGAGCTCTATCATGATATCGTAATGGTTTAAATTGAATATTATCGAAGAACTCTTGCCTCATATTTTGTTCGGTATTCATACCAAGATAGTGTCCCACCATCATCGTGAGATAGTCCATAACATTACGAATAAGGTAAACAGCAAATGCTATAACGAGCAGAAATATTAAATTAGCGTTATCACGGCCAATAAGAGCATTATCAATTATATAACCGAGTATGACTGGGATGAGGACTCTTGAAAAGGTAACGATACTGATCCCAACAAGAACAGCCATTACCAAGAGCTTTTGCTTAACTAAATGATATAAAAACCATCCCTTATAGCTCGAATGCCTTTTTATATCCAAACTCATGATATTTACCTGATTTTGTTCATTTTAAGGATAAATGACCGCGAAATGTTGATGGCTCAGAAACATCTCAAAATGTTTATGGCACAAACACTCAAATCAAAATCTTCAATATACCTCTCTAATTCAAACAAGAGATAGATATGGAAGCGTTTAGTACTGCTTGCACAAATGGAATCTGATTTAACCGTGTGATTAACTCAGTAGTTGAAGAGTAGAGGTGTACGTCTCCCAAGGTGTTACTTCGATGCCTTCCACACCAAATTTGAGAACCTATTACCGGGTTTATTCCAAATATACTAATTATATTATCTATTTTCTCCTTTAATGGAATCTCTGTAGAGTTCAAATTTTATAATGCTTTTAGAGTTTGTTCCACAACCCTGATGACCTTATCCAGCTACTGGGACTTCGTTTTATGAGGAACTATGGTGAAGTCCTAATAGATGGTTTAAATTTAGAAGAGGAACCGAAAAACACCACTTGGAAGAAGGATCTGATGAATATCTTGAAGGAGTTTATGGAAAAATAAAAAGGCTCAGCCTGTATTATTATTTCTTCATTTGTTTTCTAAAATCGGCTAAAGGAATTCGCGTGATTCCTTTTACTTTGTCAAAATGAGAATCATCACTAAGAATTACTCCATCTTCTTCCTTGGCACATGCTGCAATTAATGAATCAAAAAAATGTTTTCGTTTCATTTCCGTTTTAAATATCTCCAGTCCTTCTATCAGCTGTGTTAGATTCATTGAAATTAATTGTGATTTCTTTTGATAGATATGATTTTTTATCTCTTTAAGAAGATTTATTATCTCCTCCTCAGATTTACTCCTTGACTTTAAAACAAGAAGAAACTCCCAAAATAGATATGGTGGGAATTTAAGTATCATTCCTCTCTGTTCCCATATTCTACGAGCATCCTCATGGGCTTTTTCATTCTTATTAATTGCAGCAAAAAGAAAGTAAGTATCAACGATCACCATTGTCTTTCTCTTCCCAGAGATTAAGTGTTTTTTCTAAATTTACTCCTAAACGATCAATTTCTTCCTCTAATAGTTCTGAATAACGAATATCACCAAGGATTTGATAGCATCTATCATAAAAGGAACTTCGTTCAGGAATAATGACTATCTCATTATCTCTTCTTTGGATTCTTACACTGTCTCCTTCTCGGAGTCCTATTGATTCCCTAATTTCCTTAGGAATAACAATTGTGAAACGTTTATGTATTTTTCCTATCACCTCATCAGTCATCTTGTTCACCAAATATATGAAATCAGTCAGACTTATTATAATTATCTGATGAATAGAAAAAAGTAGGTGAATAGAAGAAAAAGGAGGGAAATGAACCTTTTTACTGTTGTTTGCGTTTCCAGAATAATATGGGTATAACTGCGATCGGTACGAGATAGCTGAGTTCAAAACCCGCCATTTCAGGAACGACATTACTATACACTAGGATTCGACTATTATGATAATCTACGACGTAAACCCGATCTCCAATGATTTCTATATCAGCTATATAACCATCTAATTCGTCAGAGCCGAAGGTCTCTACAAATGTACCGTCAGTTTGAAATACTGAGACACGATAATTATTTGACTCTGCGACGTATAAATGGTCATTATGCACCTGAATACCAAAAGGACCATTAATTTCCCCAGGGTCAGAGCCAGACGCGTTTATTGTCAAAAGAAAATTCCCTGCGGCATTAAATTTTTGGATTCGATCATTGTCGCCATCTGTGACATAGAAATACCCGTCTTCAGAGGCGATACAACCAGTCGCCCATAATTGGTCATATCCGGTTCCTAGTGTCCCCCAATCCCGTAAGTAAGTTCCTGTTAAACTAAAGACCCTGATATAGGTCCCAGTTTGGTTACTTATTACTACATGCACCTCATCGTTATACACAGTGAGTCCCTCCATGCCAAGTGTTTCCCCCGTTTTATTGACAGCCCATTGGGTGTAAAACGTGCCATCTAACTGAAAGACCTGAATAAGGCGATTTCCTTGATCGGAGACATAAAGATAGTTCCCATAGACTTTCATATCGGATAAAGAGGCAATCAAACCATTCCCAGATCCGGTATAGTAAATGTATTCCACAGGAAAGCTTAAGAGATCAAGATACCGCTTTTAAGAACTTTCGAGAGAACCACAAAGAGAGGAAACAAGGCAAGACCACACGATATGTCGGCTTTCCTAAATTTAAGAAGAAGGGCAAATGTAAAGACAGTTTCCGATTGACAGGCACAATTAAGGTGTTTCCAGAGAAAAAAACGGTTCAACTCCCACGACTAGGGGAACTCCGCGTCAAAGAAATACCAACCCTAGCTGAAACAGCAAGAATTCTCAGCACAACAGTAAGTAGGACCGCGGATCGCTGGTATGTTGCTTTAACAGTGGAAGAAGAAGTAAGCGATTCACCCAAGAATGAAGGACAATTGATTGCCTTAGATAAGGGATTGAATGTCTTTAGTGCAACTTGCATAGGTATTCCAATCCTAAAACCTAAATTTTTATTAAAACAACTGCGTAAACTCCGTAAATTATCGATATCCCTGTCGCGAAAGAAAATTGGCTCCAACAATAGGCGCAAGGCTGCTGAGCAATTAGCCCGGTTTCATCGCAAAGTCAAAAACACGCGGCATGATTTTCTCCATAAATTGTCGACTCATTTGGCTAAAAACCACAGCATAATTGTCGTAGAAGATTTATGGATTATAGGATTAATTAAGAACAAAAAATTGAGTAAATACTGGACAGGCTTAGCTCATGGTGAATTTCAACGCATGCTTGATTATAAAGCGAAATTGTATGGCGCACAAGTAATAGAAGCAGATAGGTTTTTTCCTTCTTCCAAATTGTGTTCTAACTGCTTATATTACAATCCAGATTTGACCTTAAAGGATAGAGTCTATCAATGCCCGTTATGTGGCTTAGAATTGGATAGAGACTTTAACGCATCTCTTAATTTAGAAAATTATTACTACATCTATCAAGTATTGATAGATCCTGTCGCCAAGAGTTCTGAGGAGACGTTAAACGCTGGTGGAGAACCTGTAAGACTTCCTCATAGGAAGCTGGATTCAATGAAGCAAGAAGCTCAGTGCCATTTGTCCTAGATTTCACCAGGAATGAAGGGAATAAATGAGTAAATCTAGTAGAACGGTATTAGCTCGAGTGCTAACCTAAATTATTAATCCTTTCGTCTAAAAAGGTTTCAAATAAATAACATGAATTTATTTTCAAACAAATAAGTAAAAGAACGAGAAAGATACCAGAGGATAGCGAGTCAATTGGCAAACAGTAGTGAAACGAATAAAATTCCTGCACTAGTAGACCCAGAGGAAGAAGTTACTCTTCGGGAATTAGAACAACAGATTGGACTTAAACTGGAACAAGTAGAAGAAATGAAAGTCGTAACGAGAGGATATAAGGTTGAAAAAGGAAAAATTGTTTCACTAAGCCTTACCGATTGCAATTTAACGCAATTACCCAAAGCTCTTGAAAAATTGATTCACTTGAAAAGTTTAGGTTTACGAGGTAATGCGTTCAAACAGGTTCCAGTAATTCCTAAGACCTTGAAAAATCTTAAAGTTTTTGATATAGGCAAAAATCCACTTGATTTACCAACAGAAGGCGCTCCTCGTATAACAGTTGAACAAAAAATAACCTACGTGAAAAAACGTCTAAGAATCTTAAATAAGAAAGATGTAGCAACTGCAGAAAGAAGATTAAAAGAACAAGAAAAAGAAACACGTGCCATCATTCAAGTGCCATTCTTAGGTGATACAGAATTAAGCAGTTTTCGTAAAGGGCCTAAAGGTTTCATTGCAGATATACTCACTAAATTACAACAAGAACATGACAATACAATAAAAAAACGCTTAGTTGGCAGTTTACTCGGTTTAACTCGAGAAATTGACGGGTTGGGGTTGTTAAATACCTTTCACACCGATTTAGATCAAATATATGGAAAAGAAACCCATCATGAAACTCGTAATGTCCTAAAAGAGATTCTCCTCAGAACAGATGCTTGGAAAACTCTTAAAATTCCAACTAAAATCTCTTTCGAGGAATTTATTAAGCTATTTATGAAAACATTAAAAAGAATGGAACAAGCAGGGAATAACAGCCAAGAAGCAGCTATAGTCTTATGTACTACCTTCTTAGAGATATTTCCTCAGGAATTAAAAGAACAAATAATCCAACATCTAGTAACAATAATATATAAGGCTAGAGCACCTTACCAGCAAACGTTAAGAGAGAGAGCTAGAAATATCATAGAGGTACATGAACCAGGTATCATAAAAGAGATCTCAGCAATTGAAGATTTAGAAAATGCCATTAGAGGCGTCATATCACTAGAAGAAACCCTCAAACGGAAAGAAGTAGGGTTACGGATTGAAAATAATCATGTAGTTGAACTTGTTTGCAATGGATGTAATCTATCATCTCTTCCAGAGTCTTTCAGTGAACTGGGCAGTTTGGAAAGACTGAGCTTATGGCATAATCAGTTTACCATTTTTCCAGAAATTATCACACAACTACCCAATCTGCGGTTCTTAATGTTAGGATGGAATCCTTTAAGGACACTTCCTGGATCTATTAGCAAAATGAATAACCTTCGAGAACTAAATTTGTATGACACCAAACTTACAGTGTTACCTGAGTCCTTTGGAAATTTAAACGATCTTACTGAGTTAACACTAAGTATGAATCCACTAACAGCTCTTCCCGAGTCTTTCGGAAATCTGATAAACCTACAAATCTTAGAAATGTGGAATACTAGGCTCAAAGCTCTTCCCGAGCCTATCACACGCTTGAAGAAGCTCCGTAATTTGAAGATATCAGAGAATAACATGGAATCTCTCAATGACTCAATCGCTGACCTTAGTAATTTAGAAGAATTATATCTCAGTAAAAATCAATTAACGACCGTTCCCGAGTCTCTAGGAAATTTAAGTAATATTCGTATCTTAGATCTTCAACAGAATAAACTGATAACGCTTCCAGAGTCTGTTGGGCAGTTAGAAAATCTCCAAGATCTAAATTTGGCACAAAATCCCTTGAAAACATTTCCTGACTCAATTGTAGGGTTGAATAACCTCAAAAAAATAGATTTACGAAGTACTCAGCTAACTACATTCCCATCGATTATTACTCAATTAAAAAAGCTGCAGGAATTACTTGTAGGCTGGAATCAGCTTAATTCTCTTCCCGTGGCATTTGAAAACATGATTGGACTAAAAAAGTTACACCTAGAAGCCAATCAATTCACAACACTTCCCAAAGTAATTACGCAACTAAAAAATCTAGAGCTCTTAGATATTTCAAGAAATCAGTTATCAACCCTTCCTGAGTCGTTTGGTAGCTTAAACAATCTTGAGTGGCTGAATCTTTCAGAAAATAGATTCTCAATCTTCCCAGAGCCAATCACACAACTTACTGCGCTTCAAACTCTAGTTATGGAAAATAACCAATTAACAAGTCTTCCTATGGCTATTACTCAGCTATCTAATCTTCAAAACTTATCCCTTGGTGGGAATACTCTTCAGAGAACGGAGTACCTAAAAATAATCAATATTTTAGATAAACGTGGGTGTAAAATAGATTCTACTGACTGGAAAATGGACTCCGCACCGTATCCCTATTAGAGAACATATTTAAAGGACATAAACTCTCCTATTTCTTATTTATACTACAATCTGACAGCCCTGCTGTTGAAGTTTGTTTGTTACTTCTTCCCATTCTGATCCTTGAAAAGCATTCCCTTTTATCTCTAATTTGATAAGATTTTTTAGGTGAGTTAATGATCCAGGAAGGGTTGTTAACTGATTATCATTCAGTACTAAATATTGTAAATTATTCAACTGATCTATTGATTCAGGGAGTTTTGATAACCGATTACCATCTAAAAACAGGTTTTGCAGATTATTAAGTCGAGAAATGATCTCAGGGAACAGAGTCAACCGATTATAAGATAGATCTAAGTATTGAAGGTTAATTAAACTACCTAAGGATTCTGGTAAAGTAGTCAACCGATTTTTACCCAAATCCAAATACAATAATTTTTTTAGGTAAGTAATAGGTTCGGGGAAGGTTATGAACTGGTTATCCTTTAAATTCAAGCTTTGAAGATTTGTTATGTCTTTAAACGACTTAGGAAGTTCTCTAAGCTGATTCCACCCCATTCCTAAAGCTTCTAGGTTTTTTAGATTACTTATCGTTTCTGGAAGACTCATAATCTGACAACCCCATAATTCTAGATGTTCTAAGTTGGTTAATTGAGTCAAACCCTCTGGGAAAGTCTTTAAGGCACTGTTAAATAGATTCAACCCTTTTAAATTTCTCAAATCTTTGAAAGACTCAGGAAGGGTTGTAAGTTGGTTTTCTCTCAAATTAAGATATTGAAGACTTTCTAATTCTCCAAAAGAGTCAGGGAGGACTGAAATACTGTTGTGCTCTAAATTCAGATCTTTTAGCGTTTTAAGTTTACTAAAAGACTCTGGAAGGGTTGTTAAGCGATTATTACCTATATATAGTCGTTCAAGATTATTTAAGTTTCCAAAAGGCTCGGGGAGAGTGGTTAAGCTATTTAAATAGAGATCTAACACTTTTAAACTTCTTAGTTTGTTAATGGAGGGAGGAAGCATGGACAGCTCATTAAATCCCAGATTTAATTGTTGAAGGTCTTTTAAGTTACAAAGGATTTTAATGCTTTCTTCCAACTGTTGAGGGGTAATACCAAGACGATTGCCACTTATGTCAATACCTTGCAATTTTTTTAGTTTTTCAAGGGAAAAAGGTATCATTAACATGCCGGTATCGGAAATTCTTACTTTTTGTAGGTGCTTGAATTCTTCCATGGGTTTGAAAGGACGAATTGAATATCTTCCTTCTCGATCCAGCTCATTAACATCTTCACTAAAAAGCTCCATTAGATAAGTGATTACTTGCTCCGAAGAGTATCTCTGACTAAGTATAAATACACTACAAATCCACAGTACTATCACAATGTTTTGAATTACTCCTAACATCTCAAATAAGCGTGAATTTGATTCTAATTGTACCCATGTGCCTGCTTGCTCAAGAGTTTGAGTCAACTTGTTGTCTTCAGTAGAAGTAACTAAGTTTATGAAGAGAAGACCAATCAGTCCAGTGAGGAGATAAGAAGAGAAAAGGTAGTCGAAAAGCCGAGTTTTTGGTTTGACAGCCCAATAGTCCCCATAGAACCCTTTAACAGTTAATATTATGGAAAGCAATAGTGGAACTATTAACAAAAGATCAGTTACGAGTAGGGGAGTAAGGTCTAGGCTAGTGGCAGAATCAACCGTTGTTATGACTAAGTCAGCGATATCCACGAAACTAAAGTTAAAAAAGTAAGTTATGACGCTAACAAATGAACCGACGAGGGCAAGTACACTTAACCATGTTCCAAGGTGATTATATTCCCTTAGATAAACTGCAGGACGGAGGAAATCTACCATTCCGAGAGCAGCGTAATACCCCAAGATGATTGTAGGATAAATAAGACACCAAAGGAGAAAGGCATGAAGAAGAGGTAAATCCATCATTGTTGTTAATAGAAAAATAGGAATAAAAAATACCCCTCCAAAGAGAAGTAAACCCCCAATACGTTGCGAGGGTAGATGGGAACCCAGCCCATCATTGAGACGTTCAATCACCCGATGATAATTTTCACTTGCTTGAGTTCCTACCCCAGCAAAATAGAGGAATTCAGAAAGAGGATATAAGATTAATACAATAAGCAATGTTACGAGTGCCCCCCCCAACCATGACCCAAGTTCGTCCTGATTTTCAGTTATTTGAAATGTAACCAATAAAGTAAGGAAGGTTATACTAATAGTCAATATTCCTCCAAAACTCAGGATCTGAACCCATTCTAACGACGTGAAACGATCAAAATACTTTATAGCTCGTTTGTATAGCCAAATAAGGCTAATTACAAAAACCATTGGAGTAACAGTTAGGCAAATGAGGAAACCTAGCATAAACAGTAGCATCCTAGTAAGATAGGAAGATTCATCCTAACTACCATTAGAAAGCGAAAGAATTGATTAATATTTTCTAAGCTATGATTTTGTATATTCTTTTCTGTATGAATTGATTAACTTTAACGTTGTCTTTATTTTAGCCTTAACAGCCTCGACATTTTTATTCATAGCGTTTTATTTTATGAAAGAGAAAGAAAATGAACCTGTACAGCAAGTAAGGACGCCATAATCTATTTTATTTTTCTGCTCTACAACGCTGCTGTCGTTGAAGAAGGAAGGACAAATGCTTTATCAGTGGGTAGTTCACCCAATTATCTTGGTTATACGATATACTATTGAATGATTGAGTTAGTTAGTACTTTTCAAGTATAAATTAGGTGTTAATGCTGGTTAGGGTTGCAGCTATTCAGATGCGGATTGGTGGGAATCTGGAGACAAATTTAGACCATGCTAAAAAACATATTATCGCCGCAGCAACGCAAAGGGCCGATTTTGTTTGTTTGCCCGAGTATTTTTCCTACTCCCCTAGTTTAAATAGCTTGGAAGACTTAGTAGAAGCTTATAGTAAAACACGAACAATGCTAAAAAATCAATCCGCTAGAAATGATATCTGTCTTATAGGTGGTTCAGTACTTCGACTTATAAATTCAAATATCTATAATTCTACTATAGTTTATGACTCAGGTCGTGAAATCGCAGTTGCGGATAAACTCCATCCTACTCGTGGTGAAATGGAGCGGGGTGTTCTACCAGGAAACAAAGAAATTACTTTTACAGCTAAGGGAATAACTTGTGGAATCCTAATTTGTGCAGATATTCTTTTTCCACAACATCTTTGGTCATTACGAGCAAAGGGAATTAAGCTTCTTTTTGTTCCCTTAGTTTCCCCCATTCGAGATGAAGATCAAACTCGAAAAAACAGGGATAATCTCTTTATTTCTCGCGCATTTGACTTAAATGCTTATGTGATAAAAACAGGTTCTATAGGTAAAGCCCCTGGAGATCGTCCTGTGGCAGGAAGAAGTTTAATTGCTTCTCCTGCTGACATAATTATTAAGGCAACATCAGAGGAACGGGAAGAGATCCTTCTGGCTAATTTAAAATTAGAAGACCTGAAAAGTATGGATCTATTGGCTTCAATGTTTGATTTTAATGATTCCAACTTTTTTAGTGAAAATTAGCGAGTACTAACAAATAGATCCTCTACCGAATTAATTTTAGGGAAGATATTACAGAGGTCATCTCGTATAGCACGGGTGATCTCTCCATTATCAACCAATTTATCGAGGAGCACGGAGAACTTTACTTTGGTTTCTGAAATATTGTTAATACCCGGTGGTAAAGCTGTAATTGCAAAAGCTACCCTATCAAAATTGGACTCCGTTTGTGCAAAAACTGCATTACGGGTGATTCCTAGATAAACTTCTTCATCTGTTAATTGATCTGCAATTCTATTTCTTTCAGCAGCAAGGTCACGAGCAGACCTCATTCAATCACCAAATGGTTTCTGGAAAAGTAATAAATGAATATCTGTAAGACAAGGATAATACCAACATAATTACATACTCCACTTAATGGCAATTACTTCATGTTAATCGGAAAGATAGTAACTTGATTGACTAGCACTTTATCTAACAAAGCTGAACATTAAAATAAAGGCCCGAACTAATGAAACTTCTGATGTTAGTGACGATAGTTTCTCATCTTACAGCATTAGATAATCTTAATTTGACTTTCAACCCCCTTATAACTACTTTCAACGTTTCTTTCATTAAAAATTACGAATCAAGTGAATGCAAGAATAACAAAGGCATTAAGAAACTGACAATCCTCACTTTGAATTAAAAAAGGTTGATGGATGAATTGGAATCCCGAATCGACAATGTTAAGAAATTAGAGCTCCTTCTTTCCCATCTTGGCATTAATCTTGATTTAGGAACGGAACCTATTATCTCTAATGGACAACAATCCGAGCTAAAGCAAACACTCATTACTTTTGAAGAAGAAATACAAGATAATCTAACTGATTTGGACCCTGATCTATTAGTCAAGATTGGGTTAGCCTATCGAGAATTAAAAAACCATGAAAAGGCGATTCGGTATTATAAAGCTTCCATTGAAACACAAGCGTCCAGTCGGGCGTATTTTCATTTAGGATATGATTTATTTCTACTAAAAAGGTACAAAGAAGCCGAAGAAGCTTTTCGTACTACTATCGAGCATATAGGTACCTGGTACCAGGCTGTACCAAGAGTTAAAGGTATAGTAGCAAGTGCTTGGTTTTATTTGGGTGAGTTATTTTTCGAATTACAGCGATTAGAGGAAGCTGAAGAAGCTTATCGAACAAGTCTAGTTCATCAACCGCTATTTGCTAAAGCACTAAATAAGCTCGGGTGTGTGTTAAAAACCACACAACGGGTTGAAGAGGCTGAAAAAGTATATCGAACAGCAGTTCAACACCAACCTGACTTTGCTATGGGTTGGGCCAACCTCGGAGATTTACTCAAGGATATGAAGAGAGATAAAGAAGCGGAAGAGGCTTATCGGACCGCTATTCAACTTCACCCTGGCTTTGCTGCGGTGTGGAACAATCTAGGAAGCATCTTGAAGATGCAACAGAGAGATAAAGAAGCAGAAGAGGCTTATCGGACCGCTATTCAACTTCAGCCTGATCTTGCAGATGCTTGGTTTCATTTGGGCGAATTATTGTTTCTTCATCAGCGATATCAGGAAGCCGAAGATGCATTTCGGACGGTTGTCCAGCATCAACCTGATTTCGCCATGAGTTGGGCTAATCTTGGAAATTCACTTCTTAAACAGCAGAAAGATGAAGAAGCTGAGGAAGCTTACCGAAAAGCTGTTGAATATTGGCCTTATCTGGCATTTGTATGGGTTAATCTCGGCGATTTACTCCTTAAGCGACAGAAAAATGAAAAGGCTGAAGAAGCTTATCGTCTAGCTCTCAAACATCAACCAAACAATGTAGATGCTTGGTATGGACTCGCACTTTTATTGTACAATCAAAATAAGTACGTAGAAGCAGAAAAAACCTTTCGTATAGTCCTTCAGTACCAGTCAGAGCACTTAAATGCACAGAAATACCTTGGAAATTTGTTGTACACTCAAAAACGGTATAAAGAGGCAGAAGAAGCTATCCAAGCGGTTCTCAAGCTAGAACCTGATAATTTCATGTTTTGGGACAAGTTAGGACTTCTATTATTCACAACCCAGCACTATGAAGAAGCTGAAAAGGCCTTTCGTACAGCTCTCCAGCATAAATCAGATTATGCAGCAGCGTGGGCTAATCTTGGGGATTTGTTGAATGCGGTTCAACGATATGAGGAAGCAAAAAAATTCTATCAAACAGCCTTAGAACTTCAACCTGACTTGTCTGCTGTTTGGTTCAGTCTAGGGGATATTTTAAATTCTGAAGAGCGCTATAAAGAAGCCGAAAAGGCCTATCGTACAGCCCTTGAACATCAACCTGATTTCGCTGAAGTCTGGTATGAACTTTCAAAACTGCTGATTAACCTGCAGAAAGATGAAGAAGCCGAAAAAGCCTGTCGAAAGGCTCTTGAACATCAACCAGAATATCCCTTGGCTTGGTACTGCCTTGGAAATCTATTAAATAGACAACAAAGACACGAAGACTCTGAGAAAGCTTTCCGTACGTCTCTAAAGTATAAGCCAGACCATGGTGCGACTTGGTACAGCCTTGGCCTTTTGCTTTCTAATCAGGAGCGCTATAAAGGAGCTGAGAAAGCTTTTCGTGCTACAATTGAGCATCAACCTGCCCATGTAGAAGCGCGGTATGAACTAGCAAAGCTTCTCACTCAACAAAACCGACTAACTGAAGCTCAAGAAGCTTTTCAAAACGTAATTCAGCATCAATCCGATCACGTAGAAAGTTGGTTTCAACTTGCTTTACTCCTCACCCAACAAAATAAAGTGATAGATGCAGAGAAGGCTTATCGTACAGTTGTTCATCACCAACCCAATCAGATAGAAGCTTGGTTAAATTTAAGCGCATTATTAATTCAGCAAAAAAAGATGAAAGATGCTGAACAAGCTTTTCGTACTATTCTAGAGCATCAACCTACCTATGTTGAAGCTTGGTACCAACTTGGGGTGCTCCTTGCTCAACTGGGACAAGTAGAAGAAGCCGAAAAAGCTTATTATAATGCGGTTGAATATCAACCTACCCATGTTGAAGCCTGGTTTTCTCTTGGTAATCTATTAATTCAACAAAGTCGAGTGAAAGACGCCGAACAGGCTTTTCGTAAAGCTTTAGAGCATGATCCTACCCATGTTGAAGCTTGGTATCAATTAGGCGTTTTACTGGCTGATCAAGACTTGATAACCGATGCTGAAGACGCTCTTCGTTTAGCAATCCGCTATCAACCTACTCATATTAAAGCTTGGTTTAGATTGGGGCTTCTTTTAACGATTCAAGGACGAATAGAGGAAGCTAAAGAGGCCTACCTAACAGTCACCCAGTATCAACCTAGTTTTGCACATGCTTGGAATAATATAGGCATTTTATCGGCTAAACAATCACAAAAAGCGACTTCTGAGGAAATTTTTACTCAAAGATGCAAGGAAAGTGAAGAAGCCCTTCTTACAGCTATTAAACAGAAACCTGACCATGTAGAAGCACATAATAACCTAGGTAATTTGTATTACATCCAAAAAAAGTATAAAGACGCCGAGAAGGTCTTTCGTACGGCTCTTAAGCATTCTCCTGATTATGCGCTTGCGCGTTACAATCTAAGCAATCTGCTTTATGTCCAACAACGTTTGATAGAAGCAGAACGATCTTATAGTAAAGTTCTTGAATTTCAACCGGATTTTGTACCATGTTGGAATAATCTAGGTAATTTATTCAATATTCAATTTAGACATGAAGAAGCCGAGAAAGCCTATCGTACAGCTCTCAAGTACCAACCTAATTATGTACTTGCTTGGTACAATCTTGCTGGTTTATTGGATAGTCAAAAACGAGACCAAGAAGCCGAAGATGCCTATCGTACGGTCCTTAAATACCAACCTAATTCTGCCGCCGCATGGGGTAATTTAGGCCGTGTACTCAAAAAGAAACAGCGTTACAGTGATGCAAGAAAAGCTTTTCAAAATGCTCTTAATACAGCTCCATCAGATTGGCCATATAAAGAGGATGTGGAACGATGGATAGTTGAATTGGGCGTTACATGAAATCTACTGAAACTCCAAAAATGGATCCGAGGATTAGATTAAGTTAGACCTTCAAAGAAACTTTTTTTGGCTTCGTAAGGTAAATGATTCCCCATTTATTGCTTTTGATACCGCTAATATTCCATTTAAATGGTCATATTCATGTTGTAACAATTCTGATAGATCACCCTTGAGATTCATTACCTTTTCATTCCATTCTAAGTCCCGATAAATCAATTGGATGGATTTATGGCGTAAAACTCGCACTAAAAGGTCAGGGAAACACATACAATCATCCCAAACCTCAATTAATTCATCACTCTTGTTTTTAAGCACTGGATTGATGATAATGGTAGATATATCATCAATATTCATATATATTAAACGTTTCATGACACCTATTTGTGGAGCAGCTATTGCTCGACCTGAATTATACTTTTTTCGAAAATCCATCAAAGTATCATTTAAATCCTTTACAACAGATCTAATCATTTTGAGTTCTTGTTTCATAACTGATTCTGAAACTTCATATAACTTAGGATTCCCAAGCAACAATATTTCTTTTACAGTCATTTCTTAGCCTTCTTTTATCGTCTTAAGCTTAAAATATTTCTCATCAGTTAATTAAGTAAGTTTCACATATCTATTTCCAATATCCATCAAAACATGCTTGTATCTATCTTAAACTGTCTCATCCTGCCATAATTCATTTCTACACACTGGACAGGAATTTTTTACTCGAATCCATTCTAACAAATGCCCTTTATGAAAACTATTATCACAATAAGGGCATTTTCTAATTTCATCCGTTCTTTTTAATGAATGTCGGCAAATAGCACATTCCTGAATTGTTCCATTGCACATTGGACATAGAACATCTGTTGACGTTATATCTGTCCCACAATGAGGGCATTTATATTCCTCCACCTCATCCAATGATGAGTTTTCTAATTGTATTTGCTGGTTCGGATTTAGCTGTGTATTCTTTGCTGCTGAGTCGGATGTTATTGTCCACTCTATGCCTGGCTCTGAGAGCATCTGTCTTGTGTTGGCGAATTCGGAAAAATAAAGAAAAATAAGTCCTCCTATGGCTACCAAGATAACTAGGACAATGGGTGCTAGAAGAAGATATGTTTGTGAGTTTGAAGGAAGAAAGTAAAGCATAACAGGCAACCCAACTAGACATATGACTAAGAATAGGATCAATAAATCGCTCCTCAGCCAATATCTATGTTCTTCCACCGACTTTTCCTCAAACTACTTTAGATGAAATAGCCACTATCTTATCTATGATTTTCTCTACCTTAAATCATTTCCTTAATCTTATTCACCACAATTCATCCCAAAGCGAAAGCAGCGGATTTTCTTGCTAATTTCCTGTAAAATCTCTTCCTCATGCTAAAAACATCCCTTCCTTGCCTTCTTCTATCTAAAAAAATAAAAAGGATAAATGGTCAGAAAAATCCCAATAAATATCCTCTATCCGGTCCTTTTAATCACATGATAGCCAAACTTGGTTTTTACAGGTTTTTCTGTAATCTCACCCACTTTTAAAGCAAATGCAGCTTTTTCAAACTCCTTAACCATCTGTCCTTTCCTAAAGGAGCCTAAATCTCCTCCTTTTTTCCTTGAAGGACATTCAGAGTTTTGTTTGGCCAATTTGGCAAAATCAATTCCTGCTTTTAGTTCATCGATTATTTCAACAGCCTTGGAATGCTTATTTACTAAAATGTGAGAAGCTTTGATACTCATATTATTACACACCGTTTTTCATTAATTTACCTGCATAATCATATAATTCATGTATTCATAATTTTCAATAAAACTTATTCTGAACCTTTTAAGATACTTTATCAAAGACCAAGAATTGCTGTTTTTCGGAAATTTCTTCTAGAATTTTATTTCTTCATCCCATTTTGGGGCTGGAGGTTGGGCATCAGCCCTTATTTTTTCCGTTTTCTGTATTTCATCGACAATCTCTGAAGCTAAGAACTGGAAGGCATCCTCAACATTCTCACCTGACTTTGCACTAGTCCTATAATTTGCTAATGCCTTTGACTCACTCGCCCAGAAATTTTCATCTTCATCACTTACGACACATAATTCTCCTAGATCGCTCTTGTTTCCCAGTACTACAAATGGAACCTTGGTCGGTACATTGTTTTCGAGCTCTTGAAGCCATATTTGCAAATTGTGGAATGTAGCAGGTCGTGTGGCATCATAGACTAGCATTGCGCCACGTGTACCACCATAGAATCTTTGCCTGAGTGCTTGAAATGCTAACTGTCCTCCCAAATCCCATAATTGTATTTTAACAGTACTTTGAGGAAGTGTTACTTCTTTAATGCTTAAATCTAGCCCCATAGTTGCTTTGTATTTACCTCCAAACGATTCGCGAACGAAGCGTTGTACCAAGGACGTTTTACCTACCGCAGGATCCCCAAGCATCACTACCTTCACCATAAGAACTTTGGAGTCTTTCCTGCTTCTTGGATTGGCCACGTCACCAGTCACTCTCCTCTCATTTAGGAGAACTATTTCTTTTTGTTATAACACGCCGAAACGTATTCATGCATATAAAGATAAAGTTACTTATTATAATAATCGTTATACTGCAATTAACTGACGTAACTGCATTTGGTTATCTTAACTCTTTTTTAATATGTTCGGAATCACAGAATTCTTTTTTAAGCGAGGGCAGCCTAATGAGTAATAAATTAATTTTCTGACGATCAAAAATGCTCTTATATCTTGCAGTCTCCAATTAAATTATTTCAGTTAGGGCTAAACAATATATCATAAGGAATGTAGCTGTATATAGTTCAAGATCTAGATTTTTTGACTTAGTGCGAACACTCCTATTTCCAAAGATATTTTGAAGAGCATTCATTCTTAAATAGTACAATCATACATTTCTTTCCAGAAAGGTCAGTATCCTTAGCTAATGTTTTCATCCCAGATTTGTTTAGCGGAAATTTGGGGAATTTTATTAATTTTCAGTATGTCTGTAACAATTTTTTCTCCCAGAAGCTGAAAAACTTCCTCGACATTTTCACCGTTTTTAGCGCTAGATCGGAAGTATGCTAAAGCTTTAGCTTTTTCAGCCCAGAATTTTTCATCTTCCTCACTAACAACACATAATTCACCGAGGTCACTCTTATTTCCTAGAACTACAAAAGGAATCCTCGTTGGTACGTTATTTTCGAGTTCCTGAAGCCAGATTTGTAGATTATGGAATGTAGCAGGTCGTGTTGCGTCATAAACTAGGACTGCGCCCCGTGCTCCTCCATAAAATCGGAGTCGAAGCGGTTTAAAGGATATTTGTCCTCCCATATCCCATAGTTGAATTTTTACTGTCGCTTGAGGTAGATTAACTTCTTTTATGCTTAAATCTAGCCCCATGGTTCTCTTATATCGTCCACCAAAACTGTTCCGTACAAATCGCTGAACTAATGATGTCTTACCCACAGCAGCGTCACCAAGCATTACAACCTTCACTAGTAGAATCTTATTACTTGGTTCGTTTATTCGGCTAGACAAAATTATTCCGCCTCTTTAGCTCAAATGAAATTAAAGAAAGATGTCTTCAAGATCTTGCACAACCTAAATAAAACTTGTCTTAAAAAAACTAATCTAGTTAAAAGTCCCGCTACTTAGCATTTAATTCTTGAATTGCCTCTATAGTCTCAGTATCTGTTTAAAGTGCTTGATATCTAAATTAGTAAGTTTTTACCACATCCACGCAGGTTTACTTTACATTATTGGTTTAAACTATAATAATGCAACTCAATATATGATTAAACTAGTGAATAGTAATATTTACTCAAAATGGGATTGACAAGAGCGGCTAATTTTCTTATTAACCATTAACATATATTATCAAATCGTTCAGTCTTCTTTTTTTAAGAACTTTTTAGCTAGGCAGAGAATAAGATTATAACGTATATAATTTCGGATAAGGACAAATTCATCTTAGTGGGGGCACCGCTCAAGTTCACTTGGGTGGATAAGCTAGTGTTATAGGTGATAAGCTCTGATAACATTTGACTATAACGAAGGGAACGTCATTTCTGATATTCTTCCCTAAGATCGTATTTTTCTCTCGGATAAATCATGATATGAAATAGGAAAATCACTTTCTATTGATTTTTCTTGTAGAATTTGAGTAAGAATTTTCTCTGCCAGATTCCTGAATGCATCTTCAACATTTGTTCCTGTCTTCGCACTGGTTCGAAAGTGTGTTATAGCATTTGCATTGTTGGCCCAGCTGTTTTCTTCTTCTTCAGTAACAGCACCGAGCTCCTTTAAATCACCCTTATTTCCGAGCACTATAAACGGAACTGGTATTGGGACATTATCTTCTAACTCTTGGAGCCATATTTGTAAATTTTGGAAGGTTTTACGCCTTGTTGTATCATATACTAACAAAGCACCACGTGTTCCTTTATAAAATCGAAGTCGGAGTGATTTCGTGGCTGATTGTCCTCCCATATCCCATAACTGGAGTTTCACTGTTGCTCTAGGAAATTTAATTTCTTTTAGGCTAAGATCAAGACCTAATGTGGCTTTGTAGCTCCCTGAAAACGAATGATGAACAAATCGCTGTATTAGAGATGTTTTCCCAACAGCGGGATCACCTAAAAGGACCACTTTAATCATAAGAACCTTAGAATTTCGATCATTTGTTTTAGTAGCCACTTGAAGTGCAACTCTCTTTTTCACATAGATTAAAGCGAATTGGTATAGATTCGCTGAATTTAACGAGAGTTTTCTTAAACTAAGGCCATCTAATCAAATTGATGTCGATGATAAACCTTACTCTCTTATGGAATGGATATTGATATTCTATAAATTCTTTACAAAAAGCAATATTTGCTAGTATAAAAACCCTCCTACTCGTCCAACCTCTATAGATCCTGAATATATTTTTCTAATTCTTAATTCCTTTTTTTGAGAGTATCTTTCTTGATGTATATCTTCTTAATATCGAAAAAAAATCCCCTTAACTCATAGTCATACTCTAAAATGGATGAACAAGAATGGCTAATAAAAGAAATCATGATAAAACTCTTATAATTCGTTCAATTTCGACATTAGTAAAAGCAGCTCGCGGAACAGTGATAATTCCCTCTAAAAAACTATATTTATTGGTATTAAATGATTTGGATCCAAATATTCGAGCTCAAGCACTAATTGCACTCTGTCATCAAAGTGGTATCTATCCAACCGATATTATTCTTAAATTGCTTAGAAAAGATGCAAGTACGCATGTTCGATGTACAGCTGCCTTATGCTTGGTGGGCTGGGTTGACAAGAAAACAATTCCTTCACTCATAGAAAGCTTACAAAAAGAATCCGATCTTCATGTTCGTATGTATCTTCTCGAAGCATTAGGCCAATGTAGTTCTGAGGATGTTAATGAAATCCTTCTAGAAAGAATGTATGGGGATCCAAGTGTAATAGTTAGAAGTGTAGCGGCTGGTTTCCTTTTTGAGGAAGGTGGTAAAGAAATTCTTTTGAATTTATGCACCTCTCCTCATTTCCATGATCGAAGAGCCGCTCTTCGTGGTTTTAAACATGTAAAATCCTCTGAAATCTCTTCAACCATATCTAGAATGGCAAACAATGATCCAGAGTTCAGAATTCGTAAAATCGCAACTCGTCTCTTGCACAAGATAAACAAAAGAAGTCAGAGAAAAGGGGATTAGAAATCAGGATGCTTTTTTTTACATGTCTTTTCCGAATATAATTGCAGGAGGAGCTTTTTCTTCTTGCCGTAAAAGATGAAGCCAAGTCAACTTCGGAAATTTTAGTACTTTCTCTCTTTCTAGATGAAGGGAATAAGAACTAGACACAGATTGCTTATTATTGTAATGAGCTGTCAGAGTTATTTCATAATCTTTATCTAATTTTAAAGCTATGTCAGCTCCATCCATAAATTCAAAAGTTGCCTCTACTGCTTCTCCAGATTTAACGAATAAAGGAAAAATTGGTAAGAAGCTCTCAATTTCTTCAGATTTTCTTCCTTGCACTCTTTTCATCAAGAACATAGGAACCTGCCCTTCTGGTCCTTCTGCTGTCATGGTTAGATCAGATATCATTGCAGTTTTTCCGCCCTCATTATAAAATTGGATCGGCAAATAGATCAATAAATGTTCTTGACGCGTCATCGGACTGAATGCTAACATGGTTCCAATTTCAACCAATTCCCCTAATTCTAGTCTAGCTCCTAGTCGTGATTTCCAAAAATTATAGAGAGACATTCCCAAAGCTGTCCCTCCTGTTGTCATGCTGATAAGAAAATCGAGTCCCAAAGACATTTTATCCAACCTCAGATTCTTATTATAATCAAATTTTTTTTACTTATTTACTTATTTTTACTTGAATATTTTTCAATGCTGAATTAATTTAGTAGTCCTGATACTTAGTTTTTGAGTATGAATCTTCAATCTAAATTGCCCTATCTCCCTCATATTTGATGATATTCTTTCTATCTTCCATAATTTCGTTAATACCGCTTTTATATCCTTTTTATCATTGAATATAGTTCTTATCTCCTAAAGACTTCATGCTAATAAGCCTATCATTCACAAATTCATTATTAAAATCCTAATATTTCTTTTATCAATGAATCCTATCCCTATCTCTTAATTTAAAAATCAGAACGGCAATTTTTTAAGAAGTACTAAGTTCGTTCTCCTAAATTTATCTTTTGAAGGTGAAAGCTTTGAAAAAGCGAAAAGTTGTTATTATGGGAGCTGCTGGGAGAGACTTCCAAAACTTCAATACTTTTTATCGGGATAATGAAGATTATGAGGTAATAGCCTTTACCGCTACACAGATTCCCGATATCGAGGGTCGTCGCTATCCTGCTGAACTTTCTGGATCATTTTATCCTGAAGGCATTTCTATTAAGGCAGAGGAAGACCTTCCGAAGATTATTGAAGAATATAATGTAGATGAAGTTGTTTTAGCTTATTCAGATTTGAGTTATCACACTGTAATGGACAAATCCTCAATAGTAAATGCTTGTGGTGCTGATTTCACTTTACTTGGTCCTAAATCCACCATGATTGAATCAAACAAACCTATCATATCTATTTGCGCAGTACGAACTGGTTGTGGTAAAAGTCAGACTACTCGTAAAGTAATTCAGACTTTAAAGAAGAAAGGTCACAAAGTAGTGACCATCCGGCACCCCATGCCTTATGGAGATCTTCGAAAACAGATTTGTCAACGTTTTGAAACCCTAGAAGATCTCGATAAACATGATTGCACAATTGAGGAACGGGAAGAGTATGAACCCCATATTGTGGAAGGAACAATCGTTTATGCAGGAGTTGATTACGAAATAATCATTCGTGAGGCTGAAAAAGAAGCGGATATTATTGTGTGGGACGGTGGGAATAACGATTTCTCATTTTACAAATCAGATCTCTACATAGTTGTAACTGATCCTCATAGACCTGGACATGAAACCAGTTATTATCCGGGCTCTGCAAATCTTCGTATGGCTGATGTAAGTATTATAAATAAAGTAGATTCTGCTAAAAGGGAAGATATCGAAACCGTTCGTGCAAATATCCAAAAAATGGCTCCAAAAGCTCAGATAATCGAGGCAGAATCAACAATCACGATCGAAGATCCTGAAATGATTAAGGGAAAACGTGTTTTAGTTATTGAAGATGGTCCTACTCTGACACATGGAGAGATGCCATATGGTGCTGGTAGTATTGCAGCAGATAAAGTAAATGCCCAAAAAGTAGATCCACGCCCCAATGCAGTAGGATCAATAAAAAAAACATTTGAAAAATTTTCTCATCTTGGCGCTATCCTTCCCGCTATGGGTTATGGCGAAAAACAACTCAATGAATTGGAACAAACAGTAGCAACCACAGATTGTGAAGCTGTCGTGATTGGTACTCCTATTGACCTACGCCGCGTCATTAAAATAAAACAACCTGCAACACGTGTTAGATATGAACTCAAAGTAGTTAAAGGACCATCATTGGAAGAAATACTAACGAAATTTTAAGAAAAGATCATATCTGAGAGGAATTACAATGAATTTGAAGGGTCGACATCTATTAACTCTTTTCGATTATAATCCTGATGAAATTCGATATTTATTAGATCTGGCTGATGAACTCAAAAAAGAGTATAAAGAACAGGAGGGACATCCGAATAGGAAACCATTGAAGAAAAGTTTAGGGATGCTCTTTGAAAAAACTTCTACTAGAACAAGACTTTCTTTT